>JANZZL010000052.1 GCA_026419405.1 Paracoccaceae bacterium
CCTGGGAACGGGCAAGGACCCCACGCGCGCGGGGCGTTGCCGGTCGGCCAATGGCAGTAGGGAGAGGATTTCGCAAGGACCCCACGCGCGCGGGGCGTTGGGGTGCTCAGCCGGTTCCGATATGACACGGACAGCAAGGACCCCACGCGCGCGGGGAGTTGGTGGTCGAGGTGAGTCGCTCGACCGTGCTGCTGGTAAGGACACCACGCGCGCGGGGAGTTGGGGCCGCCTCCGCCGCCGCGCGCTCCGCCTCGGCCAAGGACGCCACGCGCGCGGGGAATTGCAGTGTTTGGCCACGTAGGCCCCAACGCCTACGGAATGGACCCCACGCGCGGGGGGGGGTTGCGTAGACGAGTGGGGGGGGCGCCTTTGTATCCGATGAAAGGACACTACGCGCGCGGGGAGTTGGGTCACCTACAGCCGCCGTCGTGAGACGCAAGGCCAAGGACACCACGCGCGCGGGGAGTTGCGGTCAGCGGCGCCCGGATCGCACGACGGTGCTCCAAGGACACCACGCGCGCGGGGAGTTGCGGATCCAGCGCACGGACGCGGTGCGGGCGGAGGCAAGGACCCCACGCGCGCGGGGAGTTGCGGTAGAGATCGGTCGCGCGGACCTACGTAGCCCGAAGGACCCCACGTGCGCGGGAACACGTGCGCGGGAGGTAGGAGAACTCCTGCGGCTTGACTCCGTGGCAGCGCGACAGGACGCCGCGCGCGCGGGAATACGCGCGAGGGAGGTTGCGCGCGCGGGGCGGTGGGGTGGCGGCGGCGTTCCGGAACACTTCGGCGATCGCGGGCAGACGCTCCGAGCGGGGGTTACGGCGCCGCCAAGCCCTGCCGCGAATCTGTTCGCGGCGCTGATGCTGCACGCGGGGGATGCGCCGCCGCATCGCGCGCGGGGGGAGCGGCCGAACAGGGCAATCGAAGGACGCCTGTTCAACGGCGCCGCATCGCGCGCGGGGAGCGGGCATTTCCTCGCCCGTAACCGCAAACACCGGAAACGGCGCCGCATCGCGCGCGGGGAGCGGGCGGAATTTCGTCGTCGAAACCAGATTCACCACCAGACGCCGCATCGCGCGCGGGGAGCGGGCGCAACGTCCGACGGTCCAGATACCGCCGCAGACGCCGCATCGCGCGCGGGGAGCGGGACCACGAGACGCTACCCCCGCCCCCGCTCTGCGCCGCCGCATCGCGCGCGGGGGGAGCGGCCGAACAGTGCAATCGAAGGACGCCTGTTCAACGGCGCCGCATCGCGCGCGGGGAGCGGGCGTTGACCATGGTCCCGGCGTGCCGAGGTTGTCCGGCAGGGCGCCGCACGTGCGCCGGGACTTGCAGCGCTGGGAATTGCCGGGAGCGCTGGCAAGCGCGGCGCGAGGCCGGAACCGGCTTCGGGCGCCGTCCGCGCGCCCGCCGCCTGCGGCACTGCCGCGCGGGGTCCAAGCCACATCCGCGATTGCCCTTGGCGGCGCTTCTCCGTAGGAACCTCGGGACTGGTCCCGGACGCGACGGGCCGAATCGTGCCCCTGCCCCGGCCCGCAACCGGCAACCGACACCGGCAGAGAGGAGAACCTCGCATGACCAACGTAGTGATCGCCTCGGCCGCCCGGACGGCAGTGGGCAGCTTCAACGGCTCGTTTGCCACGACGCCCGCGCACGAACTGGGCGCCGCGGTGCTTGAGGCGGTCGTCGCGCGCGCGGGCATCGAGAAGGGCGAGGTCTCGGAGACGATCCTCGGCCAGGTTCTGACCGCCGGACAGGGCCAGAACCCCGCCCGTCAGGCGCATATCGCGGCCGGCCTGCCGAAGGAGAGCGCCGCCTGGTCGATCAACCAGGTCTGCGGCTCGGGCCTGAGGGCCGTGGCCCTCGGCGCCCAGCACATCCAGCTCGGCGATGCCGCGATCGTCGCCGCCGGCGGGCAGGAGAGCATGAGCCTGAGCCCCCATGTGGCGCATCTGCGTGCCGGCCAGAAGATGGGCGACATCAAGTTCATCGACTCGATGATCAAGGACGGGCTGTGGGACGCCTTCAACGGCTACCACATGGGCAACACCGCCGAGAACGTCGCTGAGCAGTGGCAGATCAGCCGCGAGATGCAGGACGAGTTCGCCCTGGCCAGCCAGAACAAGGCCGAGGCCGCGCAGAAGGCGGGCCGCTTCGCCGACGAGATCGTTCCGTTCACGGTCAAGAGCCGCAAGGGCGACATCGTGGTGGACCAGGACGAGTACATCCGCCACGGCGCCACGCTGGAGGCGATGCAGAAGCTGAAGCCCGCCTTCACCAAGGACGGGACGGTGACCGCCGGCAACGCCAGCGGCATCAACGACGGGGCGGCGGCGGTCCTGCTGATGTCGGCCGCCGAGGCCGAGCGGCGGGGAATCGAACCGCTCGCGCGCATCGCCTCCTACGCCACCGCGGGTCTCGACCCCGCGATCATGGGCGTCGGCCCGGTGCACGCCAGCCGCAAGGCGCTGGAAAAGGCGGGCTGGAAGGTCTCGGACCTCGACCTCGTGGAGGCCAACGAGGCCTTCGCCGCCCAGGCCTGCGCAGTCAACAAGGACATGGGCTGGGACCCGGCGATCGTGAACGTCAACGGCGGGGCCATCGCCATCGGCCACCCGATCGGGGCCTCGGGCGCGCGCATCCTCAACACGCTGCTCTTCGAGATGAGGCGGCGGGGTGCCCGCAGGGGGCTGGCCACGCTCTGCATCGGCGGCGGCATGGGCGTGGCGATGTGCGTCGAGCGGGCGTGAGGCGGCGGGGCCGCGCCAGGGCCATGCCGGCGGCGCCGCCCGCCCTTGCCGAAACCGCGTCCGAACCGCCCGCCCCGGCCCGTCTGGCGGAGCACGGCACGCTCCGGCGCGCCTGCGCCGAGGCCGGAGGTGCCATGCCGGGCGCCGACCTGGCGACCGGCGACCGCGCCGGAGGCGCCGCCGCAGCCTGCCGCGGCCGGGCCGTCGCGGCGGCCGGCGCGGCCGGAGAGGCCTCGGGCGACGCGGCCTCGTTTCCAGGCTTCCCCGTCGGGCGCCGGCAGAACCGCGTTGGCCGGCCCGCCGCGTCGCCCTCCGATCACCGCCGGATCGGCCCCTGCGGCCGGCGCGGGCGGGCGCAGAACGTCCCGCCCCGCCGGACTGAGCCATTCCCGCAACAATGTTGCGCCCGAAAAACCGGGCGGATACGAATGTTTCAAGAAACCCAGATTCAGGAGGAGGAACGATGGGACGCGTTGCACTCGTGACCGGCGGCTCGCGCGGCATCGGCGCGGCGATCTCGAAGGCGCTGAAGGCCGCGGGCTACACGGTGGCGGCCAACTACGCCGGCAACGACGCGGCGGCGGCGGCCTTCACCGAGGAGACCGGCATTCCCACCTACAAGTGGTCGGTCGCCGACTACGACGCCTGCAAGGCCGGCATCGCGCAGGTCGAGGCGGCGCACGGCCCGGTGGAGGTGCTGGTGAACAACGCCGGCATCACGCGCGACGCGATGTTCCACAAGATGACGCCCGAGCAGTGGCGCGAGGTGATCGACACCAACCTGACCGGCCTGTTCAACATGACCCATCCGGTCTGGCCGGGGATGCGCGACCGCAGGTTCGGCCGCATCATCAACATCTCCTCGATCAACGGCCAGAAGGGCCAGGCGGGGCAGGCCAACTACTCCGCGGCCAAGGCCGGCGACCTCGGCTTCACCAAGGCCCTGGCGCAGGAGGGCGCGCGGGCCGGCATCACCGTCAACGCGATCTGCCCCGGCTACATCGCGACCGAGATGGTCAGGGCGATCGACGAGAAGGTGCTGAACGAGCGGATCCTGCCGCAGATCCCGGTGGGCCGGCTGGGCGAACCCGAGGAGATCGCGCGCATCGTCGTGTTCCTCGCCGCCGACGAGGCGGGCTTCATCACCGGCTCCACGATCAGCGCCAATGGCGGCCAGTTCTTCGTCTGAGGCCGGCGCCGGCAGCGCGGCCGGCACGATCCTGAAGAACCGGTCGATCTCCCCGCCCTTCGACCTGGCGCGGGCGATGCGCGTCGCGCAGGCCGCCTCGGGAGTCGGCGCCTTCCGCCAGGTGCGGCTCGCCCTGGCGCTGGCGTGGGGGCCGGGCCGGGTGACGCCGCGCGAATTCTACGAATACGCCCTGTTCCGCCCCCATCTGACCGAGGCGGACCGTCGCGCCTTCGTGGGCTTCGGCCGGCAGCAGCAGCTCAACCTCCGCCTCTCGCCGGACCGGCTGCGCAGCCTGCACGGGCTGTGCGCCGACAAGCTGCTGTGCGCCCTGGTCCTGGACCGGGCCGGCCTGCCGACGCCGCCGACCCTGGCGCTCTACCGCCGGGGCGCGGCGCTGCCGGGGCTGACCTGCCTCGACCGGCCGGAGGCGCTGGCCCGCTGGCTGCTGGAGGCGGCACCGCTGCCCGTCTTCGGCAAGCCGCTGGACGGGTCGCTGGGGATCGGGGCGGTGGCGATCCTCGACCGCGAGGGCGACGCGCTGGTGCTGGGCGACGGCCGGCGGGTTCCGGCGGCGGCACTGGCGGCCGAGGTGGCGCGCGACTACGCCTCCGGCTGGCAGGTGCAGCCGCTCTTGCGCCTGCATCCGGATGTGGCAGAACTCGCCGGCAGGGCCGTGGCCATGCTGCGCGTGGTCACGCTGCGCGGCCCGCAGGGCCCGGAGCCGCTCTATGCCCTGTTGCGCCTGCCCGCGAAGGACGCGATGATCGACACCAACCAGCCGCATGCGCCCAACGGCTATGTCGCGGTGGACCCGCAGACCGGCGCGCTGGGCCGGGCGCAGAGCAACTGGGAGACGAACCTCACCCCGCTGGCCGTCTCCACGGCGACGGGCGTGCCGCTGGCCGGCCGCCGGTTGCCCTTCGTGCCGGAGGCCTGCCGCCTCTGCGAGACCGCGCACCGGCTGTTCATGTCGCACGGCATCCTCGGCTTCGACATCGCGCTCACGCCGGAGGGGCCGGTGATCGGCGAGGTCAACAGCCTGCCGCACCACAACGGCTGGCAGCGTGCGGCGGACCGCGGGCTGATGAACGCCGACTTCGCGCCCCGGATCGCCGCCGCGATGGCCGAGACCGCGCGCCGCGGGAAGGTCGCGGCGGCGGAGCTCGAGCGGATCGCCGGGCGCAGGCTGCGGAGGTCGCGGCTGTGACGGCGCGCGGCCGCGCCACGCTGACCGGCTTTGCCGCGGTGCTGCTCTGGGCGCTGCTGGCGCTCCTGACCGTGGGCAGCGCGCCCACCTCGCCGCTGCTTCTCAACGCCCTGACCTTCGCCGTCGGCGGTGCCGTGGGGCTGGTCTGGGTGGCCTGGGGCGGTGGCCTGGGGCGGCTGCGGGCCGTGCCGGCGCGCGTCTTCGCCTTCGGCACGGCGGCGCTGTTCCTCTACCACATGGTCTATTTCTCCGCCCTGCGGCTGGCCCCGCCGGCGCAGGCGAGCCTCGTGGCCTATCTCTGGCCACTGTTCATCGTGCTGTTCTCGAGCCTGCTGCCGGGCGAGAGGCTCCGCGCGGGGCATGTGGCCGGCGCGCTGATCGCCTTCGCCGGCGCGGCGCTGGTGGTGGCCCCGGACGGGTCGGAGCTCGATGCCGGCGCGGCGCGGGGGCTGGCGCTGGCCTTCGCCTGCGCGCTGATCTGGTCGGGCTATTCCGTGATCTCGCGCCGCCTGGGCGAGGTGCCGACCGAGGCGGTCGCGGTGTTCTGCTGCGCCACCGCCGCGCTCAGCGCGCTGGCCGCCTGGGCGGCCCACGCGACCGGCATCGAGCCCGCGGTCTGGCCCGACCGGCCCGCGGCCTGGCTCGCCGTGCTGGGCCTCGGCCTCGGGCCTGTGGGCCTTGCGTTCTATGTCTGGGACATCGGCGTCAAGCGCGGCGACATCCAGCTTCTGGGCACTGCCGCCTATGCCGCGCCGGTCCTTTCCACGACCGCGCTCGTGGCAGCCGGACTGGCCAAGGCCACGCCCGTTCTTGCCCTTGCCGCCGCCCTGATCGCCGGCGGCGCGGCGATCGCCGCGCGCGCCGGCCGTGCGCCGTCTAGTGCTGCGACAGACGGTGGATCTCTTCCTTGAGCTTCAGCTTCTGCTTCTTCAGGTCGGCGATGTGGAGCGCGTCGACGCCCGGGTGACGCTGGGCTTCCTCAACCTCGAGCGAGAGCGCCTCATGCTTCCGCCGCAGTTCCTGCAGATGCGAAGTCAGGGACATGTCCATCCTCCTGGTCAAGGTTGTCTGGCTGCTAGTGGACCACAAAGGCCGAGTCGTGTCACGCGCCGCGGGGTCGCGGTCCCGCGGGGGCGCTCCGGCGGCGGGCGGCGGGGCGTGCCGCGAACCCGTCAGAGCGGCAGGGCGGCGGCGTCGCGCAGGATCGCCTGCACCTCGGGCCGGTAGCTCTCGGCGTCGCGCAGGTGACGGTCGCCCTCGTGCAGGACGAGCGGCGCCATGAGGCGGAAGGCGCCCCGCCCCCCCTTGCGCGCGGAGAGGATCACGAGGCGCGCCGGCCGGCCGGCGCGCGGCGCCACCGGCAGCACGGTGACACTGCCGAGGCTGCCCCCGAGCGCGGCGAGCAGGTCCGGCAGGCGCCGGGCCGCCTGGATCGCGGTCAGCGTGCCGCCGGGCCGGAGGCGCCGCGCGGCGGCCCCGGCCCAGGCGGCGAGCGGCGCGCCCTCGCCCAGCGCGGCCTCGCGCCCGGCATCGGCGGCCGGTGTGCCCTCCGAGCGGCGGTGGTAGGGCGGGTTCATCAGCACGTGGTCGAAGGCCCGGGCGCGGAGCGACGCGGGCAGGGCCGCGACGTCGCCCTCGACGACCTCGAGCGCGATGCCGTTGGTCGCGGCGTTCCGCCGCGCCAGTTCGGCATGGTCGGGCCGGAGTTCGAGGCCGCAGAGCGACAGCCCGCCCACCCGCGCGGCGAGGCAGAGGCTGGCCGCCCCGGTGCCGAGGCCGAGTTCGAGCACGGCGTCGCCGGGCCGCGCGGGCACCGCGGCGGCGAGAAGCACGGCGTCGATCCCGGCCCGGTAGCCAGCCGCCGGCTGCTCCAGCGTCAGCCGCCCGCCGAGGAACCGGTCGCGGGTGAGGCCCCCGGCCATTCAGCCCTCACCGGGCAGATCGATCCCGTTGTCGCGCAGGATCGCGCGGGCCATGAACAGATCCGCGTCGCGCACCATCAGCCGCTGCGGCAGGATGCCGAGCGAGCCTTCGAGCACGCTCATGTGGACGTCCATGGCGAAGGCAGGTATACCCTCGCCGTCGAGAAGGGTGGTGGCGAAGGCGATGACCGTCGGGTCGTTTGTCCGCAGAAGCTCTTTCATCCCGAGGCACTTAAGGGCAAGGCCGGCGCCTTGTCGAGCGACGTGACGAGACCGTGATGAGCCTGGACCATCCCCGCCTGAAGCCGCACGAGCGGCTGGCCGAGATGCTGGCCGAAGACATGGCGCGCGTCGGCCGGACGATCCGCGAGCGCATGGCCTCGGAACATGCGCCGCGCATTCCCGAGGTGACGGCGCATCTGGTGGAGGCGGGCGGCAAGCGGATCCGGCCGCTGCTGACGCTGGCCTGCGCGCGGCTGTGCGGCTATTCGGGCGAGGATCACATCCGCCTCGCGGCGACGGTCGAGTTCATCCATACCGCGACGCTGCTGCACGACGACGTGGTGGACGAGAGCCGGCGCCGCCGCGGCCGGCCGACCGCGAACCTGCTGTGGGACAACAAGTCCTCGGTGCTGGTGGGGGACTACCTCTTCGCCCGCTCCTTCCAGCTGATGGTCGAGACCGGCTCGCTCCGGGTGCTCGACATCCTCTCGGACGCGGCGGCGACGATCGCCGAGGGCGAGGTGCTCCAGCTCACCGCCGCCCAGAACCTCGCCACCGACGAGGCGACCTACCTGAAGGTCGTCCGCGGCAAGACCGCCGCACTGTTCGCCGCGGCCGCCGAGGTCGGCGGCGTGATCGCGGGCGCGCCCGACCCCGTGGTGCGGGCGCTGCACGCCTATGGCGACGCGCTGGGCATCGCCTTCCAGATGACCGACGACCTGCTCGACTACGGCGGCACCTCGGGCGTGATCGGCAAGGACGTGGGCGACGACTTCCGCGAGCGCAAGCTGACGCTGCCGGTGATCCGGGCCGTGGCGGCGGCGGACCGCGAGGAGCGCGCCTTCTGGACGCGCACGATCGAGACCGGCCGGCAGGAGGCCGGCGATCTCGACCGCGCGCTCGAGATCCTGGCGCGGCACGGCGCGCTGGAGAGCACGCGCGCCACCGCGCTGGACTGGGCCGCCGCGGCGCGCGGGGCGCTCGACGGCCTTCCCCCGCATCCGATCCGCGAGACTCTGGCCGATCTGGCCGACTACGTGGTGGAACGCATCAGCTGACGCGGCCGCCCGCCGCGCCGGCCCTGCGGCTGCCGGCTAGCGGCGCCCCTCGCGCAGCCAGGCGCCCACCGTCAGCCCTGCCGCGATCAGCAGGAAGAGCCAGGCCGGCAGGAGCGGGTTCACCCGCAGGTCCACCGTCAGGTAGGCCTCGCGCGGGGTGATGCCGATCCAGCCCCGCCCGGCCGCATTCCGGCCCTCGGCCACGCGCCGGATCGAGGGGATGCCGTCCTCGAGCCTGAGGATGCCGCCGCGGGTCGCCTCGACCGCCGGCCGCAGGCGCTCGCCGGTGGCGATCGTCTGCTCGAACTCGCGCGGGGCGGCGGGCCCGAGGGCGACCACCGCCGTCAGGTCGCCCTCGGTGATCCGGTAGAGGCCCATCTCGGCGCCGGTGAAGGTGCCGGTAAAGCGGCCGGGCTCGGTCTCGCTGAGCGGCAGCACCGTCTCGGTGCCGTCGGGGGCAACCACGGTCGCCTGGCGTTCGCCCCCGGTCAGGCTGCGCCGGGTGACGGTGACGGTCTGCCCGGCGGCGGTCGCCGTCAGCGCCTCTTCCTCCAGTTCGGGCTCCTTCATCATCCAGTGCGCGAGGCGGCGCAGCAGCTCGAGCTGCGGCCCGCCGCCCTCGTAGCCGCGCGACCAGAGCCAGGCGTGATCCGAGGCGAGCAGCGCCACCCGCCCCTCGCCCATGCGGTTCAGCACCAGCAGCGGGCGGCCACCCGGCCCTTCCATCAGCACGTCGGTGTCGGGCTGCGGCTGGACATCGACGATGCGGAACCACCGCCCCCAGGACGGCGCCTGGTCGGGACCGGCGTTCGCCCCCTCGAGCCCCTCGGTCACCGGGTGGCGGCGGCCGAGTTCGGAGACCACGGGGCGGAACGGCACCTCGACGACCTGACCCGTCGGCGCGGCCGGCAGCATGTCGGCCAGCGGCGAGCGGTAGATGCTGTCGGCGGTGGAGTAATCGGGCCCCGCGGCGATCAGCACCGCCCCGCCCTGTTCGATGAAGGTGCGGATGTTCTCGATGTAGGCGTTGGGCAGGATGCCCCGGCGCTGGTAGCGGTCGAAGATGATGAGGTCGAATTCGTCGATCTTCTCGACGAAGAGCTCGCGCGTCGGGAAGGCGATGAGCGACAGCTCGTTCACCGGCACCCCGTCCTGCTTCTCGGGCGGGCGCAGGATGGTGAAGTGCACCAGATCGACCGAACTGTCCGACTTGAGCAGGTTGCGCCAGGTGCGCTCGCCCGCATGCGGCTCGCCCGAGACGAGGAGCACGCGCAGCCGGTCGCGCACGCCGTTGATCTGGACGGCGGCGGCATTGTTGCGGGTGGTGAGCTCGCCTTCCGCCTCGGGCACCTCGAACCGGATCACGTTCATCCCCCCGTGCGGCAGCGTCACGGGCAGCTCGATGTCCTGGCCGACCGGCACCGAGAAGCGCATCGGCTCGCCGCCGCCGATGGCGATCGAGAGCTCGACCGGGCCCGCCGCGGCCGGGGGCACCGCGCCCTGGTCCTCGACGCGCAGGGTCAGCATCACCTCCTCGCCGAGGATGGCGAAGGCCGGCGCGTTGCGCACCACGAGGCGCCTGTCCCAGTCGTCCTCGTGACCGGTCAGCAGGGCGTGGAGCGGCGCGGGCATCGCGGGCAGGCGGTCGGCATCGTGGAGCTGCCCGTCGGTGACGAGGATCGCGCCGGCGACGCGGTCCGACGGCTCCTCGGCCAGCGCCTCGGCGAGCGCGGTGGCCAGAAGCGTGCCCTCGTCGCCCGTGCCGTCGGGAACGGTGACGCGGCGCACCTCGGTGTCGGGCATCGCGCGCAGCGCGGCCTCGAGCGCGCGCACCGCCGCGGCGGTCTGCTGCGGACGATCGGGGATGGCCTGGCTCGCGCTCTCGTCAACGACGAGCAGCACGATGTCGGAGAGGGGGGAGCGCTCCTCCTGCTGGAAGGCGGGGTTCGCCACCGCCAGCACGAGCGCAGCCGCCGCGAGCAGGCGCAGCCACCAGCCGGGAAGCCCGCGCCAGAGCGCGAGCGCGGCGGCGGCCGCGCCGAGCGCGGCGAGCGCCCAGATCGCCGGCCAGGGCAGCAGCGGATCGAAGACCACGGTTCCGGTCATTGGCCAAGCCTGTCGAGCAGGGCGGGCACGTGCACCTGGTCGGATTTGTAGTTGCCGGTCAGCACGTGCATGATCAGGTTGATGCCGAAGCGCACCGCCACCTCGCGCTGGCGCTCGCCCGCGAAGCCCCGCCCGACCGGGTAGAGCGGGTTGCCGTTCTCGTCCAGCGCCCAGGCGGCGGCCCAGTCGTTGCCGCCGATGACCACCGGGGTCACGTTGTCGTTGAGGTTGCGGAATGGCATCCCCTCGACCTGCTCGGCATCCGGCGGCGCGGCCTCGACCCAGACGTCGCGGCTGGCATGGCGGCCGGGGAAGTCCTGGAGCAGGTAGAAGGTGCGCGTCAGCACGTGGTCGGGGGGCACGGGCTCCAGCGGCGGGATGTCGAGCGGCGCGGCAAGCTGCTGGAGCTTGCGCCCGTTCGGCGTGGAGGTGCCGAAGCCGCCGAGGTTCGCATCGCGCGTGTCGAACAGGATCAGCCCGCCCGAGCGCAGGTAGCGGTTGAGCTTGGCATAGGCCTCGGGCGAGGGCGTGGGCTGGTCTGGGGTGATCGGCCAGTAGAGGAACGGGAAGAAGGAGAGCTCGTCGGTCTCGAGATCGACCGCGACCGGGGCTGCGGGCTCGACCGCGGTGCGCTGGAACAGCCGCCGCGAGAGGCCGAAGAGCCCGGCCTCGGCCATGCGGTCGAGCTGCGGGTCGCCGGTCTTCACGTGGGCGAGCACGACCGCGGTGGTGGCGGCGATGGCGGCGGCGTCCCGCGCGGGGTCGGAGGGGGCTTCCGCCGGAGCGGAGCCGCCGCCGGCCGCCTGGGCCGCCGCCCCCTGCGGCAGCGGCAGCACGAGCGCCAGGGCGACCGCCGCGGCGAGCCCGGCGCGCGGCCCGCGCAGGCGGCCACCGAGGGCGAGTGCGGCGATCACGTCGAGCGCGAGCAGCCCGAGCGCCAGCGCCAGCAGCAGCGGCTTGAGGTCGCGCTCCTCGGCCAGGGCCAGACCCTCGACCGCCACCGTGGCCGGCCAGACGGCCGGCGCGAGCGCCGTCTGCGCGCCGATCACGTTCAGCGCAAGCCGCCGGTCCTCGCCCGCGTAGAGGCCGGGCGGCAGGCCCGGTCCGGGCCGGCCCTCGGCCAGCCGTTCGCCGGGAATGCCGGGAAGCGTCCCGGCGTCGCGCACCGTGCCGAAGCCGTCGAGCACCTCTTCGGCGCGCCAGGTGGTTCCGGCGAGATCCGCGGCCGCGGGGGTCTCGGGGCGGGTCGAGACGGCGAGGCGCTCGAGCATCTGCACGAAGAGGCCCGAGAGCGGCAGCGACGACCATTCGGCATTGGCGGTGACGTGGAACAGCACGACCTGGCCCTCGCCCAGCGACTTGCGCGTGACCAGCGGCGTGCCGTCGGCCAGGGTGGCGATCGCGCGCTCGGCGAGCGTCGGGTCGGGCTGCGCCATGACCTGCGCGCTGACCGTCACCTCCTCGGGGACCGGCAGACCGTAGAAGGGGGAACCTTCGGCGAAGGGGCGCAGCGTCTTGGGTTCGCCCCAGCTCATCGCGCCGCCGACGCTGCGCCCGCCCGCGCGCAGCCTGACGGGCATGAGCGGATCCTCGGCGTCGCGGCTCACGTCGGAGGCGGCAAGGCGCGGGCCAGCGAAGCGCACCAGAAGCCCGCCCTCCTCGACCCAGGCCTGCACCGCCTCGGCCTCGGCGGGCGCAAGGCGCGCCACGTCGGCCAGCACGATCACGTCGGGATTGGCCAGCAGCACCTCGTCGAGCCCGCCCTCGATGATGTCGGCCGTGGGGGCGAGCGCCTGTTCCAGGTAGTGCGTCGGCGACAGGAGGCGCAGCCGCTCGCGCGCCGGGGTGCCCGAGATCAGCGCCACCTCGCGCCGCTTGAGGCTGTCGTCGGCGAGCGAGACCGCGCCGGCCGACCGCTGGCCGGTCAGTGCGAAGCGGGTCACGCGATTGCGCAGCTCGGGCGGCAGCGACAGGGCGGTCTCGGCCTCGGCCGCACCCGCCTCGAAGCGGAACGTGGCGGTGGCGAGCTGGCGCTCGACCCCGAGGGGGTCAAGCCCGAAGGCGCCGACCTCGGCCTCGGTCGCGGCGCCGGGTTCGGCCCGGAGCGCGGTCAGCCGGATCTCGCCGTCCTCGAAGCGGGCCGGGCGGAGGGCGAGCACCGGGCGGGGACTCTCGAACACGGTGACGGGCCCGAGCGCCTCGAGCCGTTCCAGCAGCGCCGCGCGGCTCTCGCGCGCGAGGCCGTCCGACATCCAGTAGGTCTCGACCGGACCTGTCAGCCCCTCGGCCCAGGCCGCGAGCGCGGCGGCGTCGGGTTCCCAGGGCGCGGGCGCAAGCGCGGGCAGGCGGCGGATCCAGGCATCGGCCGACTGGAACTGGGGGCCGCCCGGGGGAAGGTCGGTCAGCGCCGCCACGGCGACGGGGCGGCCGGCGCGGCCGGCCTCCTCGATCAGGTCCTCGAGCCCGGCCATGCGTCGGGGCCAGTCGCGGGCATCGGCCCAGGTCGCATCGACGAGGACGAGCAGCGGCCCCCGGCCACTGCGCTCCGGCTCGGGGTTCAGGACCGGGCCGGCGAAGCCGATGATGGCGGCCGCGACCGCCGCGACCCGCAGCAGCAGGAGCCACCAGGGGGTGCGGTCGGCCTGATGCTCCGCGTCGGAAAGGCCGAGCAGCAGCGCCACGCCCGGGAAGCGCCGCCGCACCGGGGCGGGCGGCACGGCGCGCAGGATGAGCCAGAGGATGGGCAGCAGCACCAGCCCGAGAAGCAGCATGGGCGTCGTGAAGCCCAGGGGGCCGATCGTCCACATCAGCGGCGGCGCTCCAGCGCGCGGTAGAGCCAGAGCAGCGCCGGCAGCGCCGGGCCACCGGTGCGGTGCACGCTTGCCTGCCAGCCGGTCATCCGGGCGAGCTCCTCGAGCCGGGCCTTGCGGGCGGCGAGGCGTTCGAGATAGCGGGCGCGCAGGTCGCCGGCCTTCAGCGTCTCGTGCCGGAGCGTGCCGCCCATGCTCTCGAAGATCGTCCGGCCGTCGAAGGGGAATTCCTCCTCCTGCGGGTCGAGCACCATGAGCAGCGCGCCGCGCACGCCGCGGTCGGCCGCCTTGAGGAGCTGCGCCTCCACCGCCGCGGTGTTGCCGAGGAAGTCCGACAGGAATGCGGCGCGGGAATGGGGCAGCATCCCCCGTGCCTCGGGCGCGCCGTAGTCGGCGCCGTCGCCTTCCCCGGTCAGCACCTCGGCGATGCGCAGCAGCTGCGGCTCGCCCCGCGCCGGGCGCGCGGCCTCGCCGAACAGCCCGACCCGTTCGCCGCCGCGGATCAGCAGCACGGCGAGCGCGAGCCCGAGCAGGCGCGCGCGCGCCGCCTTCGACGGCAGGTCGGGGCGCGAGGCGAAGCGCATCGAGGCCGCGCCATCGACCCAGAGCTGGACCGACTGGGCCGCCTGCCACTCCTTCTCGCGCACGAAATGGGAATCGGAGCGCGCCGAGCGGCGCCAGTCGATCGCGCGCGCCTCATCGCTGGAGGTGGCGGGACGATACTGCCAGAACTCGTCTCCGAGCCCGGAGCGGCGGCGCCCGTGCTCGCCGAGAAGGACCGTGGAGGCGAGATGCTCGGCCTCGGCCAGAAGCGGCGGCAGCGGCGCGGCGAGGCCCTCCGCCTCGGAGCGGAGCCGGGGCGCGGCGGTCATCGCAGCGGCTCCCCGCGCGCTGCGCCGGGGTGCGGCGCGCTCCGGCCGGCCGATGGGGCCCGCGCCGGCCTCATCAGGCCGCGGCCTCCACGCGCGTCACGCGCTCGGCCACCCGGTCGATCACGCCGCCCAGCGTCACCCCCCGCGCGCGCGCCGCGAAGCTGAGCGCCATCCGGTGGGTCAGCACGGGGCGCGCGAGCGCCATGACGTCCTCGGCCGAGGGCGCGAGGCGGCCGTCGAGCAGGGCGCGGGCGCGGACGGTCAGCATCAGCGCCTGCGCGGCGCGCGGGCCGGGGCCCCAGGCGACCGTATCGGTGACCTCCTGCGGGGCGTCGGGTTCGCCCGGCCGGCAGGCGCGCACGAGGTCGAGGATGAGCTCGACCACACCCTCGCCCACCGGCATCCGGCGGATGGTGCGCTGCGCGGCGATCAGTTCGGCCGCGGTGAAGACCTGGTGCGCGGCCTCTTCCTCGACGCCCGTGGTGGCGATCAGGATGTCGCGCTCGGTCGCCCGGTCGGGATACTCCACGTCGATCTGCACGAGGAAGCGGTCGAGCTGCGCCTCGGGCAGGGGATAGGTGCCCTCCTGCTCGATCGGGTTCTGGGTGGCGAGCACGTGGAAGGGCCTGGGCAGCGGCCGGTGGACGCCCGCAATCGTCACCTCGCGCTCCTGCATCGCCTGGAGCAGCGCCGACTGGGTGCGCGGGCTCGCCCGGTTGATCTCGTCGGCCATCAGGAGCTGGCAGAACACCGGCCCCTCGATGAAGCGGAAGCTGCGGCTGCCGTCGGCGGCGGTCTCGAGCACCTCGGAGCCGAGGATGTCGGCGGGCATCAGGTCGGGGGTGAACTGGATGCGCCGCCCCTCGAGCCCCATGACGGTCGAGAGCGTGTCCACGAGCCGCGTCTTGCCGAGGCCCGGCAGGCCGATCAGCAGCCCGTGGCCGCCGCAGAGCAGGGCCGCGAGCGTGAGGTCCACCACCTTGGCCTGGCCGATGAAGCGCCGCGTGATCGAGGCCTTCGCCCCGGCGAGTTTCGCACCCAGCGCCTCGATCTCGGCCACCAGGGCTTCGGCTTCGGCCATGACTTTTCTCCCGTCCGCGGCTATCAGGGACATTAGAGGGAGATATGCCCCGAGCCGCAATTGGCAAAACCGATGAGCGCACAAAACATCGTGAAACCCTCGGCCGAGAGCCTCGCGGCCTCGGCCGGTGCCGCCACGCGGAAGGGACCGGCGCCGGTGCATCTGTGGAACCCGCCGTTCTGCGGCGATCTCGACATGGAGATCCGCCGCGACGGAACCTGGTTCTACCTCGGCACCCCGATCGGGCGGCCGGAGCTGGTGCGGCTGTTCTCGTCGATCCTGAAGCGGGAGGGCGACCGCTACTTCCTGGTGACGCCGGTCGAGAAGGTCGGCATCCGGGTCGAGGACGCGCCCTTCGTGGCGGTGGACTTCCGCGCCGAGGGCGAGGGCCGCGACCAGCGGCTGACTTTCGTGACGCAGGTGGGCGAGGAGGTGGAGGCGGGCCCCGACCACCCGATCCGGGTGGAACGCGACCCCGCGACCGGCGAGCCCTCGCCCTATGTGCTGGTGCGGGCGAACCTCGAGGCGCTGATCGACCGCAAGAGCTTCTACCGGCTCGTCGAGATCGGCGTGCACGAGGTGCACGGGGGCGAGCGCTGGTTCGGCCTCTGGTCGGGCGGCGTCTTCTTCCCGGTGATCCCCTCGGCGGAGCTGCCGGACTGAGATGCCGCGTTTCGCGGCGAACCTCTCGTGGCTCTTCACCGAACGGCCGCTTGTCGAGCGATTCGCGGCCGCCCGGGCGGCCGGGTTCGGTGCGGTCGAGATCCTGTTTCCCTACGAGGAGCCGGCCGCGCAGCTCGCCGAGGCGGCGCGGCTTGCCGGCGTGCCGGTCGTGCTGATCAACTGCCCGCCGCCGAACTGGACCGGCGGCCCGCGGGGCTATGCGGCGCTGCCCGGCGGCGAGGCGCGCTTCGAGAAGGACTTCGAGCGCGCGCTGCGCTTTGCCGGCGTGCTCGGGGCCAGGCACCTGCACCTGATGGCGGGTGCGGCGGAGGGGTCGGCGGCGCGCGCCACCTTCCTGCGCAACCTCAGGTGGGCGGCCGGGCGCGCACCGGGGCAGAGCCTCACGGTCGAGCCGATCAACCGGACCGACATGCCGGGCTACTTCCTGGCGGATTTCCGCGAGGCGCTGGAGATCGTCGAGGCGGTGGGCGCGCCCAACCTCAGGCTCCAGTTCGACGCCTACCACGCGCAGATGATCCATGGCGACGTGCCCGCGCTCTGGCAGCTCTGCGCCCCCCGCGTGGCGCATGTGCAGATCGCCGGCGTGCCGGGACGCAACGAACCCGAGGGGGGCGAGATCGACTATCCGGCCTTCTTCGCCGCGCTCGACCGCGACGGCTACGGCGGCTGGGTGAGCGCGGAATACCGCCCGCGCGGCACGACCGAGGCCGGGCTCGGCTGGCTTGCGCGGGCCGTCTGAGGCGACCCCGGCCCCGTTGCGGCACGGGCCCCGCGCCGGCGAGGCCGCGGGGCCGCGGACGGGCCGCGCCCCGCGCCGGGCGGGGGCGGGCGCGCCGGCGAGGCCGGGGGGCTTCGCGCCCCCCGGACCCCCCGCGGATTATTTGCGACAGGATGAAGGGAACGGCGG
>JANZZL010000090.1 GCA_026419405.1 Paracoccaceae bacterium
GCCCCGGCCCGGCGGCGGGGCGCGCGCCGCCCGGCCGCACCCCGCTCCTGCCGGTCTGCGGCCTGCCGGGGACCTCCGCCATCGAGATAGACCCCCGACCGCGCCTGCCAATCCCCCTCACGCGACCGCGCGCCGCCGCGCCCGCCCGCGGGCCGCCCGGCCCGGCGACCGCATCGCCGATGTCGCGCAGGGCGCGCTGGCGGGGGCAAAGGCGCATCGCTAGGCCGCCGCCACGGGGGTGCGCCGGTGCCGGATCCGGTCCTCGATCTCGCCGCGGAAATGCCGGATCAGGCCCTGGATCGGCCAGGCGGCGGCGTCGCCGAGCGCGCAGATCGTGTGGCCCTCGACCTGCTTTGTGACATCGAGCAGCATGTCGATCTCCTCGATCGCCGCCTCGCCGCGCACCAGCCGCTCCATCACGCGCATCATCCAGCCCGTGCCCTCGCGGCAGGGGGTGCACTGGCCGCAGCTTTCGTGCTTGTAGAACTTGGAAAGCCGCCAGATCGCCTTGATGACGTCGGTGGACTTGTCCATCACGATCACGGCGGCCGTGCCGAGGCCGGAGCGCTGCTCGCGCAGCCAGTCGAAGTCCATGATCGCGTCATCGCAGAGCTCGGCGGGCAGCAGCGGCACCGAGGAGCCGCCGGGGATCACCGCCTTGAGGTTCTTCCAGCCGCCGCGCACGCCGCCGCAGTGCCGCTCGAGCAGCTCCTTGAGCGGGATCGACATCGCCTCCTCGACGACGCAGGGCGCCTCGACATGGCCCGAGATGGCGAAGAGCTTGGTGCCGGCGTTGTTCGGCCGGCCGAAGCCCGCGAACCAGGCCGCCCCGCGGCGCAGGATGGTCGGGACCACGGCGATCGACTCGACGTTGTTGACCGTGGTCGGGCAGCCGTAGAGCCCCGCCCCCGCCGGGAACGGCGGCTTCATCCGCGGCATCCCCTTCTTGCCCTCGAGGCTCTCGAGCAGCGCCGTCTCCTCGCCGCAGATGTAGGCGCCCGCGCCGTGATGCAGGTAGAGGTCGAAGTCCCAGCCCGATTTCGCGGCGTTCCTGCCCAGCAGGCCCGCCTCGTAGGCCTCGTCGATCGCGGCCTGCAGCGCCTCGCGCTCGCGGATGTACTCGCCGCGGATGTAGATGTAGCCGACATGCGCGCCCATCGCGAAGCCGGCGATCAGGCAGCCCTCGATCAGCGTGTGCGGATCGTGGCGCATGATCTCGCGGTCCTTGCAGGTGCCGGGCTCGGATTCGTCGGCGTTCACCACCAGGTAGTGCGGCCGCCCGTCGGAGCCCTTGGGCATGAACGACCACTTGAGGCCGGTGGGGAAGCCCGCGCCGCCGCGGCCGCGCAGGCCCGAGGCCTTGACCTCGTCGATGATCCAGTCGCGGCCCTTCTCGATGATCTTCGCCGTGCCGTCCCAGTGGCCGCGCGCCATCGCGCCGCGCAGCGTGCGCTCGTGCATGCCGTAGAGGTTGGTGAAGATGCGGTCCTGGTCCTTCAGCATGTGGCTTCCTCAAGCATCGCGGCGCGCACGCCAGATCTGGTAGGTGACGACGAGCGCCCAGAACAGGGCGGCGAGCGCCGCGAGGTCGAGGAGGAACGCGTAGCGCGCCTCGAGCCCGAGCCGGCCGCCGGCCCATTGCCCGCCCATCCAGGCGACCATCGTCAGCGCCATCACGGTGCCGGCGAGGCGGGCCTTGCGGGCCAGGCGGAGATCGCGCTCGTCCGGCATCGCCCCGCTCAGTAGACCTCACCCTTGCCGACGCGCCGCGAGAACTCGGTCTCGCCGCCGGCGGCGAGCAGCTTCGCCTGCTCCACCCAGTTGTCGCGGCTCACCCGCCCCTTGAACCCCTCGAGATTGTCGTCGACCCAGGCCACCTCCTGTTCCGTCCAGGCGGCGATCTGGTCGAAGTGGAAGTAGCCCATGCCGTGCAGCATCTGCTCGAGCTTGGGGCCCACGCCCTTGATCTTCTTGAGGTCGTCGGCCCTGCCGCCGCGAGCGGCCTTGAGCCCCTTTGGCTTGCGCGGGCCGGAGGGCGCCTTCGCCGCGGCCCTGGCGGCAGCGGTGCGCTCGGGCGCGGCCTTCGCGGGCGCCTTCGCCGCGGCCTTCGCGGGGGCCTTCGCGCGGGTGGCCCTTGCGGGGGCCTCCGCCGCAGCTTCCGCCGGCGCGGCCGCGACGGCGGCCGCGGGGGCCGCAGCCTCGGCCTTCGGGGCCGGCGCGGGCGCAGCGGGGGCCGGCGACGCCGCGTCCGCGGCGGCCGGCTTCGCCACCGCCTCGGCGACGGTACGGGCGGGCGCGGCCGGGGCGATCGCCGTGTGGCCGACATGCGCCTCTCCCGGCGCCGGCAGCGGACGGCACATCGCCCAGGCGAGCAGCCCGCCGCCGATCAGGAACAGCACAAGCGCCACGAAGGCCGCCTGAAGGAAGGTCCAGCCGCCGAGGACCATCAGCAGGGCTGCGGCGGCCGCCGCGCCGAGCGCCGCCACCGCCCAGGTCGTCGCCACGCAGATCAGACCGTTGTTGCCGTTCATCGCCTCGCTCCCCCGGAGTTCGTTGTGGGCCCGTTATAGCACTGGCGGGTGTGTCTGCGAGCCCCCCGCGGCTAGTCGCCCCCGGCCCCGCGCGAGGATCCCGTGCCGCCCCCCGCGGCGAGGAGCCTGGCCTGCTCGATCCAGCCGTCGCGGCTCGCGCGGCCGCGGAAGCCCTCGAGGTTCGCGTCGATCCAGGCGAGTTCGTCGGCTGTCCACGACGCGATCTGGTCGAAGTGGAAGACGCCGAGGGAATGGAGCAGCGCCTCGAGCCTGGGTCCGACGCCCCTGATCAGCTTCAGGTCGTCCGGTCCGCCCGCGCGCGGCGCCGCGAGCGCCGCCGGGCGCTGCGGCGCGGGCGCGGCCCCGCCGGCGGCCGGGTGCCCCTTGGCCACGGCGGGCGCCTCCTGCACGGTGACGCCGGTGGCATCGGCCGGGCGGCCCCGGCCGGGCTTCGGCTCGGGCGCGGGCCTGCCCTCGGCCTTCTCGGGCTGCGCGCGCCAGGGGGTGGAGAGGGGGACCTCGGTCCCGTCGATGCGCTTCACCGTGTCGCCGAGGCGGACGGCGAGGTCGGCCGAGGCATTGAGCGGCGGGCGCCCCTCGAGATGCGCCCTGAGGCTCGTCAGCCCCGTCTTCGGCTCGGACGCGTAGCGGCCGTTCTGCGGCCCCGGCACCGGCACCTTGCCGGCGGCGAGCTCGTCGAGGATCGCATGCAGCCGCGCCGGCGTCAGGTCCTCGTAGTAGTCCTTGCCGATCTGCGCCATCGGCGCATTCGCGCAGGCGCCGAGGCATTCCACCTCCTCCCAGCTGAAACGCCCGTCGGCGGAAAGCTGGTGGGGCTTCGGCGCGATCCGTTCGCGGCAGACGGCGACCAGATCCTCGGCGCCGCAGATCATGCAGCTCGTCGTGCCGCAGACCTGCACATGCGCCACCGAGCCCACGGGCGCGAGCTGGAACATGAAGTAGAAGGTCGCCACCTCGAGCACGCGGATGTAGGGCATGCCCAGCATTTCGGCGACATGCTCGATCGCCGGGCGGGTCAGCCAGCCCTCCTGCTCCTGCGCGCGCCAGAGCAGCGGGATCACCGCGCTCGCCTGCCGGCCCTCGGGATACTTGGCGATCTGCGCCTCGGCCCAGGCCCGGTTGGCCGGGGTGAAGGCGAAGCTGTCGGGCTGCTCGGGATGGAGGCGGCGGAGCATCGGGCGGAGTCCTGTCGTTGTCATCTCTCAGGGCCGGACGCACCGCCCCCGGGGCGGCCCCGGGCCGGCACGCCGCGGGCGCCCGCGGCCCTCATAGCTCAGAGAAGTCCGCGCAGGAAGCCCGTGGCGACGGCGACGACCGCGCCGATCGCCGCAGCGATCAGCGGCCGGCCGCGGCCCTGGGCGAGATAGGCGCCGGCGAGCCCCGCCAGCGCGCCGCCGAGCGCAAGCCAGAGGTCGATGGTGAGCGACACGGGCGCGCGCGCGGGCTCAGCAGCCGCCGGTCTTCAGCACCAGCACGCCGCCCTCGACGGCGGCGCGGCCCGAATCGATCAGCGCCTGCACCACGGCGGCGGCCACATCCTCGCTGAGCCCGGCGGCCTGCAGGATGGCGGCGTTGTTCTCGGCCGTCACACGGCAACCGTTCGAGGCGATGGCGGCGATCATCGCCTGCTCGTCGGCGGCACCCTGGGCCAGCGCCGGCGCGGCGGCCGCCGCGAGCGCGGCGGAAAGAAGCGTCATGCGGATCATCGTCCCACTCCAGGTCGGGCGCCCGGCACCGGGCGCCCCTCTCCGCGGAACCTGCGCGACGCAGGCGCGCTATTCAATAACATCGCCCGCCGCGCGGGCCCGCTTCACGGGCAGCTGTCGGAAATCAGCACCAGCGCGCCGCCGTCGATCACCGCGAGGCCCGCGTCGAGCAGCGCCTGCACGACGGTGGCGGCATCGGCCTCGGCGAGGCCCGCCGCCTCGAGGATGGCGGCGTTGTTCTCGGCCGTCACCCGGCAGCCGTTCGCCTGGATCGCGGCCTGCAGCGCCGATTTCTGCTCCTCGGTCGCTTGGGCGAAGGCCGGGGCCGCGGCGAGGGCGAGCGCGGCGAGGGCAAGGGTTCGGATCATGTGCTTCGGTCTCCTGTGCTGGGCGCGCCATGCGGGCCGCCCGGTCGAGATATGGAACTCTGAGGGCAGATTGCCCGCCTTCGCGCCTGTCATCCGATAGCAGCCGCCTCGCGCCGGCGCGTCAGCGGTCGATTTCGCCGAACACGATGTCGAGCGTCCCGATGATCGCCGCCACGTCGGCCAGCTGGTGCCCCCTGGCGATGTGGTCGATCGCGGCCAGATGCAGGAAGCCCGGTGCGCGCAGCTTCACCCGGTAGGGCCGGTTGGTGCCATCGGCCACGAGATAGACGCCGAACTCGCCCTTGGGCGCCTCGACGGCGGCGTAGACCTCTCCGGCAGGCACGCGGAAGCCCTCGGTGTAGAGCTTGAAGTGGTGGATGAGCGCCTCCATCGAGGTCTTCATCTCGGCGCGCGGCGGCGGGGCGATCTTGCCGCGGGCGAGCACCTCGCCCGGCTCGCGCCGGAGCTTCTCGCAGGCCTGGCGGATGATCTTCGTCGATTCCCGCATCTCGGCCATGCGGACGAGATAGCGGTCGTAGCAGTCGCCGTTCTTGCCCACGGGGATGCGGAACTCGAACTCGTCGTAGCATTCGTAGGGCTGCGCCCGGCGCAGGTCCCAGGCGAGGCCCGAACCGCGCACCATCACGCCCGAGAAGCCCCAGAGCTGGATGTCCTCCTCGGTGACCACGCCGATGTCGGCGTTGCGCTGCTTGAAGATGCGGTTCTCGGTCAGCAGCTCGTCGAGGTCGTCGAGCACCTTCGGAAAGGCCTCGGCCCAGGCGTCGATGTCGTCGATCAGCTCGGGCGGCAGGTCCTGGTGCACGCCGCCGGGGCGGAAGTAGGCGGCGTGGAGCCGCGCCCCGCAGGCGCGCTCGTAGAAGACCATCAGCTTCTCGCGTTCCTCGAAGCCCCAGAGCGGCGGGGTGAGCGCGCCGACGTCCATCGCCTGCGTGGTGACGTTGAGCAGGTGGTTCAGGATGCGCCCGATCTCGGAGTAGAGCACCCGGATCAGCGAGGCCCGGCGCGGCACCTCGACGCCGGTCAGCCGCTCGATCGCAAGACACCAGGCGTGTTCCTGGTTCATCGGGGCGACGTAGTCGAGCCGGTCGAGGTAGGGCAGGTTCTGCAGGTAGGTGCGGCTTTCCATCAGCTTCTCGGTGCCGCGGTGCAGAAGGCCGATGTGCGGATCGCAGCGCTCCACGATCTCGCCGTCGAGCTCGAGCACCAGGCGCAGCACGCCGTGCGCCGCCGGGTGCTGCGGCCCGAAGTTGAGGTTGAAGTTGCGGATGCGCTGCTCGCCGGTCTCCAGATCCTGGCTGCCGTCGTCGTAGGTGTTGCGCCGGATGTCGCCGTCCAT
>JANZZL010000102.1 GCA_026419405.1 Paracoccaceae bacterium
AGATGTGTATAAGAGACAGCTGCATGCCCGTCGCCGTGAGGGAGGCCGAGGATGCATGAGATGAGCCTTGCCGAGGGGATCCGGTCGATCGTCCTCGACCAGGCCCGCCTGCACGGCTTCCGCCGCGTGACCCGGCTGCGGCTCGAGATCGGCCGCCTCGCGGCCGTGGAGAAGCCCGCGCTCGACTTCGCGCTCGAGGTCGCGCTGCGCGGCAGCCCCGCCGAGGGAGCGCAGGTGGAGATGATCGACCTGCCCGGCCGTGCGCTCTGCTACGACTGCGCGGCAACCGTCGAGATCGCCGACCGGCTCGACCCCTGCCCGCGCTGCGGCGGCGGCCGGCTGCTGGCGCAGGGCGGCGACGAGATGCGGGTCAGGGACATGGAGGTGATCTGATGTGCACGGTCTGCGGCTGCGGCGGAACGGTGACGGTGGACGGGCGCGAGATCAGCCACGAGGAGGCGCACCGCCTCGGGATCGCGCATTCGCACGGGCATGGCGACCACGGCCATGACCACCA
This sequence comes from Paracoccaceae bacterium, assembly GCA_026419405.1. Lineage (GTDB taxonomy): Bacteria > Pseudomonadota > Alphaproteobacteria > Rhodobacterales > Rhodobacteraceae > JANZZL01. Next base: position 518 of record JANZZL010000102.1, read on the forward strand.
CCACGGAGACGGCCACGGCCACCACCACGGACACGGCCACCACCACGGCCATGACCATGATCCCGGCACCCGCGACCACGGTCATGATCGCCCCGGACCGGGCCACCAGCCCGAGGCGGAAGGCGCCGCGGGCCCCGGCACGCACCATTACGGCAGCGGTCCGGCCGGCCTCTCGGTTCCCGGCCTGAGCCAGACGCGGCTGATCGAGGTCGAGACCTCGATCCTCGCCCGGAACGATGCCCTCGCGCGCGAGAACCGGCGCGTGCTGGCGCATCTGGGGGTGCTGGCGCTGAACCTCGTCTCCTCCCCCGGCTCGGGCAAGACGACCCTGCTCTGCCGCACAATCGCCGCGCTGGGAGGTGCGCCCGTCGCGGTGATCGAGGGCGACCAGCAGACCAGCGCCGACGCCGACCGCATCCGCGCGACCGGGGCACCGGCGATCCAGATCAACACCGGGCGGGGCTGCCATCTAGATGCGGCCATGGTCGGCCGGGCGATCGACGCGCTCCGCCCGGAACCGGGCAGCTACCTGTTCATCGAGAATGTCGGCAACCTCGTCTGCCCCTCCGGCTTCGACCTCGGCGAGGACGCCAAGGTGGCGATCCTCTCGGTCACCGAGGGTGAGGACAAGCCGCTGAAATACCCCGACATCTTCGCCGCCGCGCGGCTGGCGGTGCTGACCAAGCTCGACCTCGCGCCGCATTGCGACGCCGACCTCGCGGCCTTCGAGGCGAACCTGCGTCGGGTGAACCCGGAGATCGGGATCCTGCGACTCTCGGCGCGGACCGGCGAGGGGATGGACGCCTGGCTGGCCTGGCTGGCCGGGCGGCTGGCGGAGAAGGCGCGATGACCGCCTCGCGCCCCACCGTCCTGCTCGTCGATGACGAGCCGCATTCGCTGGCGGCCATGCGCATGGCGCTCGAGGACGAGTTCGACTGCATCACCGCCGGCGATGCCGACGAGGCCGTGCGGCGGATGGAGGAGGACTGGGTGCAGGTCGTCATCAGCGACCAGCGCATGCCCGGGCGGACCGGCGTCGAGCTGCTGACCGAGCTGCGCGAGCGCTGGCCGGAGGTGGTGCGCATCATGATCACCGGCTATACCGACCCCGCGGCCATGGCCGGTGCGATCAACGACGCGGGCATCCACCAGTTCCTGACCAAGCCCTGGCATCCCGAGCAGCTGCTGATGGCCACGCGCAACGGCGCGCGGCTCTTCGCCCTGGCGCGCGAGAACCAGCGGCTGGCGCTGGAGATGCGTTTTCTCACCTCGACCGCGCAGGGCAGGCTCGAGAAGCGCCGGGCGGCTCTGCGCGAGGGGCTGGGGTTCGACTCGCTCCTGTGCAGCCCGATGAGCCCGATGCGCGCGCTGATCGCGACCGCGCGGCAGGTCGCCAGCTTCGATGTCCCGGTGCTGATCTCGGGTGAGGCGGGCACCGGGCGGGCGCGCCTGGCGCGCGCCATCCACCTCTCCAGCCTGCGGTCGGACCGGCCGTTCCACGCCCTCAGCCTCGCCGGCCTGCCCGACGACATCGCCATGCTGGAGCTGTTCGGGGCCAAGCGCGGCATCCTGCCGGGGGGAAGCAACAAGATCGGCCTCGCCCAGAAGGCCGACCGCGGCACGCTTCTGATCGACGGGATCGAGCACGCCGGGCCGGCCCTCCAGCTCGCCCTGTGGCGGCTGCTCGACGAGGGCACCTTCTCGCCCGTGGGCGGCCACGAGGTGCTGACCTCGAACCTCCGGCTGATCGCCGCCGCCGGGGCCCATCTGCCCGCGCGTGTCGCCGACGGCCGCTTCCGCCCCGATCTCTACTACGCCCTTTCGGTGACCGAGCTTGCCCTGCCGCCGCTGCGCGCCCGGCGCGGGGATGTCGCAATCCTGGCGCAGCACTTCCTGGCCGATCTCGCGGCGCGCCACGGCAAGCAGGCGCACGGCTTCACCCCGGCGGCGCTGGAGTTCCTCGAAAACTACGACTGGCCGGGCAACCTCGCAGAGCTGCGCAACGAGGTGATGCGGATGCTGATCGCGGCGCAGGAGCCGGTGCTTGGCGCCGAGCTGATCAGCCGCAGCATCCTCCAGGCGCCCCCGTCGGATTCGGGCGCCGACCGGTCGGCCGATGCGGTGCTGACCGCGGCCGGCACGCTGAAGGACCGCGTCGAGCTGATCGAGATGCGCGTGCTGCGCGAGACGCTGACCCGGCACCGCTGGAACAAGAGCCGCGCGGCGGCCGAGCTCGGGCTCTCGCGGGTCGGGCTCCGGGCGAAGCTCGAGCGCTACGGGATCGCCGACCCGTCGGGCCGGGTGCACGAGGAAGAGGAGGACTGAGCCATGTGTCTGGGCATTCCGGGCCGGATCACGGCGATCACCGACCCCGCGCGGCTGATGGCCTTGGCCGAGATCTCGGGCGTGCGCCGCGAGGTCAACGTCGCCTGCGTGGCCGGCCCCGACCTCGGCGCGCTGGTCGGCCGCTGGGTGCTGATCCACGTCGGCTTCGCGATGGCGCTGATCGACGCCGACGAGGCCGCCCGGACGCTCGAGGCGCTGCGCGATCTCGGCGAGGCGCAGGAGACCCTCGAGCAGCTGGCCCTGACCGAGGAGGCGCTGAGATGAGGTTCGCGTCGGAATTCCGCGACCCGGTGCTGGCGCGCGCCCTGCTGGCCGCGGTCGCGGGCAAGGCCGAGGCGATCGGCGCCACGCGCGAACGGCCGGTGCACATCATGGAGATCTGCGGCGGCCACACGCATTCGATCTTCCGCTACGGGCTCGACAAGCTGGTGCACGAGGGGATCGAGTTCGTGCACGGGCCGGGCTGCCCGGTCTGCGTCCTGCCGATGGCGCGGGTGGACGAATGCGTGGCCATCGCCGAGCGGCCCGAGGTGATCTTCGCCACCTTCGGCGACGCGATGCGGGTGCCCGGCCACCGCAAGTCGCTGATGCAGGCCAGGGCCGATGGTGCCGACATCCGCATGGTCTACTCGCCGCTCGACGCGCTCGAGCTCGCCCGGCGCAACCCCGACCGCGAGGTGGTATTCTTCGCTCTGGGCTTCGAGACCACGACACCCTCGACCGCCCTGGCGATCCTTCAGGCCGCGCGCGAGGGGCTCGGCAACTTCAGCGTGTTCTGCAACCACATCACCGTGCCCGAGCCGATCCGGGCGCTGCTCGAGGATCCCGACATGCGGCTCGACGGCTTCATCGGCCCCGGCCACGTGTCGATGGTGATCGGGCTGCGGCCCTACGACTTCATCGCCCGCGACTTCGGCAAGCCGCTGGTCGTGGCCGGGTTCGAGCCCACCGACCTGCTCCAGGCGCTGCTGATGGTGCTGACCCAGATCGCCGAGGGCAGGGCCGCAATCGAGAACCAGTATGCCCGGGTGGTGCCCGAGAACGGCAACCCGGTCAGCCTTGCGGCCATCGCCGAGGTCTACGAGCGCCGGCCGAGCTTCGAATGGCGCGGCCTCGGAGAGATCGAATCCTCCGGCCTGCGCATCCGGCCGGCCTACGCCGCCTTCGACGCCGAGGCGAAGTTCGGCATCGGCTATGCCGCGGCCCGCCGCACGGTGCCCGAGATCGAGGGCTGCGCCTGCGGCCAGGTGATGACCGGCCGGCTGAAGCCGACGCAGTGCCCGCAGTACGGCCGCGGCTGCACGCCCGAGTCCCCGCTCGGGGCGCTGATGGTCTCCTCCGAGGGCGCCTGCGCGGCCTACTGGCAGTATGCCGGGGCAAGGACCGCCGCGGCATGACGCTTCGCGCCACCCATGTGACCATGGCGCACGGCGGCGGCGGGCGCGCGATGCGCGAGCTCATCGAGTCGGTCTTCACCGATGTCTTCCGGCCGCCCGGCAGCGAGGACCAGGCCCGGCTGGCCGAGGAGGCCCTGCGCGAGCCCGGCGCCCGGCTCGCCTTCACCACCGACAGCTTCGTGGTGCGCCCGCTGCGCTTCCCCGGCGGCGACATCGGCAAGCTCGCCGTCTGCGGCACGGTGAACGACCTGGCCGTCGGCGGGGCGCGGCCGCTGTGGCTCTCGGCGGCCTTCATCATCGAGGAGGGCTGCGAGGTCGCGCTGCTGCGCGAGGTGGTCGCCACGATGGCGGAAGAGGCGGCACGGGCCGGGGTGCGGATCGTCACCGGCGACACCAAGGTGGTCGAGCGCGGCAAGGCCGACGGGCTGTTCATCACCACCTCGGGCCTGGGCGTGATCCCTCCGGGGCGCGACCTCGGCGCCGCGCGGATCCGCCCCGGCGACGTGGCGATCGTGAACGGCGTGCTCGGCGACCACGGCGCGGCGATCCTCGCCGCCCGGGGCGATCTCGCCCTCTCGGCCGAACTCGCGAGCGACTGCGCCGGCCTCGGCCACCTCATGCAGGCCGCGCTTGCCGCCGCGCCCGGCATCACGGCCGCGCGCGACTGCACCCGCGGCGGGCTCGCATCGGCACTGAACGAGATGGCCGCCGAGGCCGGGCTCGCCATCGAGATCGACGAGACGCGCCTGCCGCTGCGGCCCGAGGTGGTGGGGGTCTGCGAGATCCTGGGGCTCGATCCGCTCTACCTCGCCAGCGAGGGGCGGCTCGTCCTGTTCTGCCCCGAGGCGGAGGCCGCGGCGGCGCTGGCCGCGATGCGCGCCCTGCCCGAGGGGGCGGGGGCCGTGGCGATCGGCCGCGCGATGGCGGGCGAGCCGGGGCGCGTCACCCTGCGAACCGCCTTCGGCGGGGCGCGCATCGTCGACATGCTGGTGGGCGATCAGCTCCCGCGCATCTGCTGACCGCCGCGCGCGCCGAAGCGGTCCTGCGCGAGGAAGTCGAGAAGCGCGCGGGTGCGCCGGGCCAGCCGCCGCTGGCGGAGGTAGACGGCGTGGATGTCGAGCCGCGGGCCCTCGGCGCCCGGCAGCACGCGCACCAGCCGGCCCTCGGCCAGGTCGGCCTCGACCACGTAGTCGGGGCAGAGCGCGATCCCCTCGCCCGCGAGCGCCAGGTCGCGGGCGATGCGCGCGCTGTTGACGAGGAAGCTGCCCGAGACCTGCACGGGGCGCGGCGCGCCGCCCTCGGTCAGCGGCCAGGCGCCGTCGCCGCGCAGGTTGGTGTCGCGGATGCAGGCGTGGCGGGCAAGCTCGTCCACCGACGCCGGCACGCCGCTGCGCGCCAGATAGGCCGGCGCGGCCACCAGCACCAGCGCGCTCTGCCCCAGCCGCCGCGCGACCAGCGCCGAGGCGTCGAGCCGCCCGATGCGGACGGCGAGGTCGATCCCCTCGGCGGCGAGGTCCACGAAGCGGTCCGACAGGCGCAGGGCGATCACCAGGTCTGGGTGCTGCGCGCGGAACCGCCGCAGCATCGGCTGGACGAAGAG
>JANZZL010000010.1 GCA_026419405.1 Paracoccaceae bacterium
CCTGGCGGTCGCGCCTGCGGCCGAAGGAGGTGGGCGGGCGGTCCTCGGGCACGGGCTGCGGCCCGGCGGCCTCGGCCGTCGTCGCGAGCGCGGCGCCGGTATCGGCGGCGATCGCCGCGGCATCCTCCGCCGCCGGAGCGGGGGCTGCCGGGGTCGTGCCGGCCGGCGCGGGCGCCGGGGCGGCCGCGGGCTCCGGCGCGGGCGCGGGTGCCGGCTCGGGCGCGGCCTCCTCGCGCCGCTTCAGCGCCACGACGCGGAGCATCGTCGGCTGGCCGGCGAGGATGCCGAGCTCGGTCGCGGCGTCGGACGAGATCTGGATGCGCGGACCGGGGTTGGCGCGCTCGCGCCGGAACAGCGCCCCCACGATCGTCTTGCCGTTGGCCTGGTTCTGGATCAGCACGCGCTCGGGGGAGGACACGTCGGGATGGGCGACCCAGATGCCGCCGAGCGAGGGGCGCCCGTCCCAGAGCCCGTTCTCGGTCTTCTCGAAGACGTCGGGCGCCTCGACGTCGCCCGCCGCCGCGCGGGTCGCCCCCGCCGGCGCGATCGCGGGGCCCGCCCCGACCACCCTGCCGGAGCGGTCCGTCTCCTGACACGCCGCCAGAACAAGCGCCGCCCCCAGAAGGAGCGGCCACCGCCCGAAAGCCGATCCTGCCATGCCTCGCCCCCACCTGTGGCGTGCGGTCACAGGCGCACGCCCGCCGTTTCCCGGCGCTTCTGCCCGACGGCCGGGCGCATCCCCGCCCGTGCCGCGCGCATACTACCGGTAGTTCCCTGGCATGGGAAGGGCGCCCGGTGTTGTTCGGCGGTTTTCGGCATCAGCTTCGCGTGCCGATCCGGCGCCTTTCCGAATCGGCCCGGCAGGGCTAGGCGGTGCCGGACGCGGCGTGCCGCGCCGCGCCCGCGGCAGGGGCATCCGCGACGCGCGGAAGGGTGGCAGAGTGGTCGATTGCAGCGGTCTTGAAAACCGCCGGCGGGCAACCGTCCGTGGGTTCGAATCCCACCCCTTCCGCCAGCCGCAGCCAGACGACGGGCCGCTGCGTCGGTGAAGTCCGGGCCGGGGGTGGCGGCGGCCGCTGTCGGCCCGGCCGGCGCAGGGCTGACGACGGGTCGGGCCCGCCCCCCCACCCTCGGAAGAGGGCGCCGGACGGCCGCGCCCCGCACGATGTCCGCCAGCCGCCGCGCCAAGGCGGCGGGCGCATCGGCGGCCGCCCCCCCGAGCCGCGGCGCGGCGGGGGAAAGCCCGGCCGGACAGGGCGATCCGGACAGCCCTCGGCGCCCGCACGGTGCATTTGCATTCCTGCGCGCGGCGATTCGGCTGTAGACCGGGGTCGGTGGTGGCCAACCGGCATGGGGCGGCAGGGCATGGAGATGAACCGTCAGCAGCAGATCAACATCTGGTACTGGATCGCGGCCTTCCTGCTGCTGATCCTGTTCCAGTCGTGGTGGCAGGGGGCCAGCGTCACCGAGCGCATCCCCTATTCGCGCTTCCTCGAGCTTCTGGAACAGAACCGGATCGCCGAGGTGCAGGTCGAGACCGAGCGGATCTTCGGCCGCTACAAGGAGCCGCAGAACGGCGCGGAGTTCTTCGTCACCAACATCGTCCCCGACGACCTGACCCGGCGGCTGGAACAGTCGGACGCCCAGTACGACGGGACGGTGACGAACACCTTCCTGTCGCAGCTCCTGTCCTGGGTCGTGCCGGTCATCCTGCTCTTCGCGCTTTGGTCCTTCTTCTTCCGCCGCTTTGCCGAACGCCAGGGCTTCGGCGGCATGATGACGGTGGGGAAGTCGAAGGCGAAGGTCTATGTCGAGAAGGACACGGGCGTGACCTTCGACGATGTGGCCGGCATCGACGAGGCGAAGGCCGAACTGCAGGAGATCGTCAGCTTCCTGAAGGAGCCGCAGAAATACGGCCGGCTGGGGGCGCGCATCCCCAAGGGCATCCTGCTCGTCGGTCCGCCCGGCACCGGCAAGACGCTGGTCGCCCGCGCCATCGCCGGCGAGGCGGGGGTGCCGTTCTTCTCGATCTCGGGCTCGGAATTCGTCGAGATGTTCGTGGGCGTGGGCGCGGCGCGGGTGCGCGACCTGTTCGAGCAGGCGCGCAAGGCCGCCCCCTGCATCATCTTCATCGACGAGCTCGACGCGCTGGGCAAGAAGCGGTCGGGCGCGGTCTTCGGCGGCGGCCACGACGAGAAGGAGCAGACGCTGAACCAGCTTCTGACCGAGCTCGACGGTTTCGACCCGCGCGAGGGGATCGTGCTGCTGGCCGCGACCAACCGGCCCGAGATCCTCGACCCCGCGCTGCTGCGCGCGGGCCGCTTCGACCGCCAGGTCGTGGAGGACCGTCCCGACAAGGGGGGGCGCGCGGCGATCCTGAAGGTGCACCTGAAGAAGGTGAAGCACGAGGGGCTGGACGTGGACCAGATCGCCGCGCTGACGCCGGGCTTCTCGGGGGCGGAACTGGCCAACCTCGTCAACGAGGCGGCGATCCAGGCCACGCGCCGCGGCGCCGAGGCGGTGACCATGCAGGACGTGACCGCGGCCATCGAACGCATCGTCGCGGGGCTCGAGCGCAAGGGACGGCTTCTGAACCCGAAGGAACGCGAGGCCGTGGCCTGGCACGAGATGGGCCATGCGCTGGCCGCCGCCTCGCTGCCGGGGGCGGACCCGGTGCACAAGGTCTCGATCATCCCCCGCTCGATCGGGGCGCTCGGCTACACGATGCAGCGGCCCACCGAGGACCGGTTCCTGATCACCCGGGCAGATCTGGAAAACCGCATGGTGGTTCTGCTGGCGGGCCGCGCCGCCGAGGAGCTCGTCCTGGGCGAGATCTCGACCGGGGCGGCCGACGACCTTGCGCGCGTGACCGACATCGCCCGGCAGATCGTCACGCGCTTCGGCATGCATCCGAAGCTCGGCCAGGCGGTGCTGGAGGCCGAGCGCGCGAGCTTCCTCGGCGAGGACCGGATGCCGGGCCTGACCCCCCGCGACTATTCCGAGGAGACGGCGCGCGAGGTTGACCTTGCGGTGCGCGAACTGATCGACGCCGCCTATGCGCGCGCCAGGGAGCTGCTGGCGCGGCGACGCGCCGATCTTGAGGCGGGCACGCGGCTCCTGCTCGAGCGCGAGACGATCACGCCCGACGACTTCCCGGCGCTGAAGCCGATGCCCCTGGCGGCGGAGTAGGCGGATGTCGCTGCGCTCGGAATGGACGGGGTTCCGCAACCGCTGGGCGGTGATGACGCTCTACCAGCGCTTCGAGCAGGCCGTGACGCTTGCCCTGTCGGTCCTGCTGATCGTGGTCATCCTCGCGGCGATGTGGAACCTGTTCCTGCGCATCCTGCTCGGCCTGGTGCTGACCGGTCACCTCGACCCCACCGATCACGCGGTGTTCCAGGCGGTGTTCGGGGCAATCTTCACGGTGATCATCGCCATGGAGTTCAAGCGGTCGATCGTGGTGTCGATGGAAAGCCACGACACGGTGTTCCACGTCCGCACCGTCGTGCTGGTCGCGCTGCTCGCGCTGTTGCGCAAGTTCATCATCCTCGACCTCGAGACGACCGGCGCGGCGACCATCGCCGCGCTGGCCTTCGCCACCGTTGCGCTGGGCGGGATCTACTGGCTGATCCGGACGATGCCGCAGCGGCCCGGGAGAACCGAGCGGAATTGACCGCCGTCAATGCGCCGTCGCGCACGCCGCGCGACAAGCGCCCGACAGGAAGGGAGATCGTCATGCAGGGAAAGTGCGACATCTGCGGGAACCCCGCGACGGTGCGGGTTCGGACCTCCGTCAACGGCCGGGTGCAGACGATGGAGCTGTGCGACGCGCACTACCGCGAGACGCTGCGCCGGCAGGGCCGGACGGCCTCGCCGCTCGAATCGCTCTTCGGGCGGCGCGGGAGCCTGTTCGAGGAATTCTTCGGCGACCAGCCGTTCCGCAGCCTGATGGCGGATGCGGGCTTCGACATGCCCCCCCGGCAGCCCGGCGGGGATGACGAGGTGGTGGATGCCACCTTCGGCGACGAGGCCCCGCGCCCCCGCAGCGCCCGCCGCCAGGGCAGCGGCTTCGCCAGCAGGATCAGCGAGCAGGCCGAAAGGCTGTTGCAGGAGGCCGCGCGCCATGCCGCCGAGATGGGCCGCTCGGAGGTGGATACCGAACACCTGCTGCTGGCGCTGACCGGATCCGAGGTGGTGCGCGCCGTGCTTGGCCAGTTCAAGATCTCGGTCGATCAGCTGAAGTCCCAGATCGAGGCCGAGGCGACGCGCGGCGGGAAACCGCACGAGGGCGAGATCGGCGTCAGCCCGCGGGTGAAGGATGCGCTGAGCCGCGCCTTCGGCGCATCGACCGATCTCGGCCATTCCTATGTCGGCCCCGAACACCTGCTGATCGGCTTGGCCGAAGAGGGCGAGGGCCTGGCCGCCAACATGCTGCGGAAGCTGGGCCTGACGCCGCAGGCGCTGCGCCAGCAGGTCGCCCGCGTGGTGGGCAGGTCGGGCGCCGAGGACGGCAAGGCCGAGGCGCCGACCAACACCCCGGAGCTCGACAAGTATTCGCGCGACCTCACGAAGATGGCCCGCGACGGCAAGCTCGACCCGGTGATCGGCCGCGCCGCCGAGATCGAGACCACGATCGAGATCCTCGCCCGGCGCAAGAAGAACAACCCCGTGCTGATCGGCGAACCCGGCGTGGGCAAGACGGCGATCGTCGAGGGCCTGGCGCAGCGCATCGTCGAGGGCTCGGTGCCCGAGGCGATCCGCGGCAAGCGGCTGGTGGAGCTGAACATCAACGCGATGGTCGCAGGCTCGAAATACCGCGGCGAGTTCGAGGAGCGCGTGCAGAAGATCCTCAAGGAGATCACCGACCACCAGGGCGAGATGATCCTGTTCATCGACGAGCTGCACACCATCGTCGGCGCGGGCCAGGGCGGGGGCGAGGGCGGGCTCGACATCGCCAACGTCTTCAAGCCGATGCTGGCGCGGGGCGAACTCAACCTGATCGGCGCGACCACGCTGAACGAATACCAGAAGCACATCGAGAAGGACGCGGCCCTCGAGCGCCGCTTCCAGCCGGTGATGGTGCCCGAGCCGACCGTGGCCCAGGCGATCATGATCCTGCGCGGCCTGCGCGACACCTTCGAGGCGCATCACAAGGTCACGATCACCGACGAGGCCATCGTGGCTGCGGCGGAACTCTCCGACCGCTACATCCAGGGCCGCTTCCTGCCCGACAAGGCGATCGACCTGATCGACCAGGCCGCCGCGCGGGTGAAGCTGTCGGCCACCGCCCGCCCCGTCGAGGTGCAGGAGATCGAGGCCGAGCTGCACCAGCTCAGGCGCGAGCAGGACTACGCCGCCTCGCGCAAGGACTTCGAGAAGGCCGCCGGGATCGGCAGGCAGATCGAGGCGAAGGAAGCGACGCTGAAGGCGCTGACCGATGCCTGGGAAAAGGCGCGCGCCACCGGCTCGGCCGAGGTGACGGCCGCCCATGTCGCGCAGATCGTCTCGAAGCTGACCGGCATCCCGGTCGATGAACTCACCGAGGAGGAGCGCGCGAAACTGCTGAAGATGGAAGAGCGTCTGCACCAGCGCGTGATCGGCCAGGTCGAGGCGATCCGCGCCGTCTCGGATGCCGTGCGGCTGGCGCGCGCGGGCCTGCGCGAGGGCTCGAAACCGGTCGCCACCTTCCTCTTCCTCGGGCCGACCGGCGTCGGCAAGACCGAACTCGCCAAGGCGCTGGCCGAGGTCGTCTATGGCGACGAGGATGCGATGATCCGCATCGACATGTCGGAATACATGGAGAAGCACACCGTCGCCCGTCTGATCGGCGCGCCGCCGGGCTATGTGGGCTATGACGAGGGCGGGCAGTTGACCGAGAAGGTGCGCCGCAAGCCCTATTCGGTCATCCTTCTGGACGAGATCGAGAAGGCGCATCCCGATGTCTACAACGTCCTGCTCCAGGTCTTCGACGACGGGCGCCTCACCGACGGCAAGGGCCGGGTGGTGGACTTCACCAACACCATCATCATCGCCACCTCGAACCTCGGCGCCGACCGGATCCAGAAGCGGCTGCTGCTGCGCGGCACGGCGGCCGAGCAGCCCGAGAAGCTGAAGGCCGAGCTGATGGAGGTGCTGCGCGGCCACTTCCGGCCCGAATTCCTGAACCGGCTGGACGAGATCATCGTCTTCCACGCGCTCTCGAGGGACGAGATCCGGCAGATCGTGCTCTTGCAGCTTGGCCGGGTGACGCGCACCGCGCAGGCGCAGGGGGTGGAGGTGACCTTCGACGACAGCCTGATCGACATGCTTGCGGCCGAAGGCTATCGCCCCGAATACGGCGCGCGCGAGCTCAAGCGCCAGATCCGCAGCCTGGTCGAGACGCGCCTTGCCCGCGCCATGCTGGGCGGCGAGGTCGCGAGGGGCGATGCGATCCGCATCGGCTGGGACGCCAAGGCCGAGACCGTGCGCATCGAGCCCGCGGAACGGTCCGCCCCGGCGCCGGACGCCGCGAGCGGGTCGGCAGGCGGCGGCGGGTCGCCCGCCGCGCCGCCCGATGCCGCAGAATAGGTGCCCGCCCCGGCGAAGGCGGCTGGCACCGCGGCCGTCGGGGGACCCGCGGAGCCCGTGTCACCCCGCGCCGGCGCGGTGCGGGCGCCCGGGGGCAGGGGTCCCGAGCGGCCGCGCGGCGGGCCTTGCCCGCCGCGACCCGCTCGCCCTCCTGCGCCGGCTCCCTCGAGGATGCCGGCAGGGCGGCGGCGCCCCGGCCCGTCCGGCGCGCGCCCTCCGGCAGCGCGGCGCCGCTGCCGCGATCAGCGCCCGGCCCGCCCCGGATCGGCCCCGCCGGGAAGCACATCTTGGTCCGGGACGACGTGCCGACACTCCCGCTCGGGCGCGGTTTCCCCGCCCTGCGCCGGGGTGCCGTGCGGTGCCCGTCGGCACGCAGCCGCGCCGCGGTCCGGCGCAGGGTCGCGCTGCCTCTGCGGTTGACGGCACCGGGGGCCGGGGCGAGGCCCCTGGGGGCGACATGAGCCGGAGGGCGCCGCAGACCCCCGAGGCGCCGGCGACGGCCGGGCATGGCGGGGGCAGGGCGGGCCGCGGCATCCGCCGCGGCCGGTTGCGCCCGTTCCCTGCCCGCGCCGGTGCCCTGGGCCAGGGGCATCCGCTGCACATCGCCGCGGGGGGTGGCGTTGCGGCGGGGCGGCGTGGAGTATGGACGCGGCTCGCAGGCTCCTCCGGTCCCCGTCCTTTCCGCTGCACCACCTTCGCCCGATGCCGCCGCTGACCGCCCCGACCCTCGCGCACCGGCTGAACAACCTCGCGCAGACCGTCCTGATCCTTGCCGGCATGGCGGGGATCGCCTGGGCCGTCGTCGGCATGTTCGCCGGGCCGCAGACGACGCTGGTCATCGTCGCCTCGGTGATTGGCAGCCTCCTGTTCGCCCCGAAGGTCGCCCGCGGGCTTCTGCTGCGGGGCTACCGGGCACGCCGCCTGACCCCGCGGGACTGGCCCGAAGGCTTCGCGCTGCTCGAGACGCTCGCCGCCCGCGCGGGTCTGCCGCGCCTGCCCGAACTCTGGTACGTGCCGAGCAGCCTGCCCAACGCCTTCGCGATGGGTCGGCCGGAGGAGAGCGCCGTCTGCCTCACCGACGGCCTGCTGCGGCTGCTCCACCCGCGCGAACTGGCCGGCGTGCTCGCGCACGAGATCGCGCACATCGCGCACCGCGACCTCTGGCTGATGGGTGTCGCCGACGCCATGTCGCGTCTCGTCTCGCTGGCAAGCTGGTTCGGGCAGATCCTCCTGCTCGTCAATCTGCCGCTCCTTGTCACGGGGGCCGTCACGATCCCCTGGATCGTGCCGCTCGCGCTGATCTTCTCGCCGACGATCATGGCGATCCTCCAGCTCGCGCTTTCCCGCAGGCGGGAGTTCGACGCCGATCTCGGGGCGGCGCGCCTGACCGGCGACCCCGAAGGCCTCGCCAGTGCGCTGGCCCGGCTCGAGCGGCGGACCGGCCGCTTCTGGGAAGAGATGTTCCTGCCCGGCCGGCGCATCCCCGAACCCTCGCTCCTGCGCACCCACCCGCCGACCGAGGAGCGCATCGAGCGCCTGCTCGCCCTGCGCCGGACGGAGCCGCCGATTCCGGCCGTCCGCGTCGCCGCGCGGCCCGACCTCGCACTGCCACCCCCGGCCGCCCCGCGGTTCCACAGATACGGCACGTGGTTCTGACCGGCCCGGCGGGCCCGGGACGGTCCACTGTCGGGTCCGGTCCCTCCGCCGGTCCGTCGCACCCTGCTCCGAACCGGCGTTCCGGCCCCCCGGCCGGATGGCCCGTCAGGCGCCGAGGCCCAGCGCGGCGGTGATGAACGCCCGGAAGACCTGGGCCGGACCGGAGAGCGGCCGGGCATTCGACCAGGTGAGGCCGACATCCATCGAGGGGATCTCCTCGACCGTCTGGCGCTGCTCGATCCGCTGCCCTTCCAGCGACCAGGGCCGGTAGACCATGTCGCTGAGGATCGTCACGCCCATGCCGGCGGCAACCATCGACCTCACCGCCTCGACCGAGGAGGTCGAGAAGATGATCCGCGGGGTCAGGCCATACCGGTTCCAGTAGCGGCCGGCCGTCCGGCTCGCCTCGTCCACGGTCAGCATGATGTAGGGCTCCTTCGCGACATCCGCGAGGCTGATCTGGGGCGCGGAGAGCAGGCGGTGCTCCGACGGCAGCCAGAGCCGCCGGCGCGACCGGAACAGGGTCTCGGCGGCAAGCTCCTCGGTATTGGCGAGGTTCGAGGTCAGCATCACCGCGAGGTCGAGCCCGCCCGTGACCAGCGCATTCTCGATCGCCGCGCGGGGCTGTTCGGACAGTTCGATCGTGATGCCCGGATAGAGGCGCCGGAAGGCGGCGTAGTGGCGGGCCATGAAGTAGCCGGCCACGGTGTAGGTCAGGCCCAGGCGAAGCCTGCCGACGGCCTGGGTCTCCTCGCCGAGCGGGGTGCGGGTCGCCTCCTCGACGGCGGCGACGATGGCCTTCGCGCGGGACAGGAAGCGGGCCCCTTCCGGCGTGACCGATACCCCATGCGCGGTGCGCAGGAACAGACGGGCGCCGAGAATCGCCTCGAGCGCCTGGATGCCCGCCGTGACCGCGGACTGCGAGACGTTGAGCTCGATGGCGGCCTGGCTCACCTGCCCGGTCTCGGCGGCGGCAATGAAGTAGCGCAGTTGCCGGATCGTCAGGGACATCGCCGGTTTATCGATTTTTCTAATATCCTATCGCAATAAATCGAATTTGCAAAGACGCCGCTGTCCGACGAACTTGCCCCGGGATCGACGAAGCGCAGGGGGAGCGATGCCGGTCACGATCAACTGCGACATGGGCGAGGGCTACGGGCTCTGGCGGATGGGCGACGACGCGGCGATCATGCCGCTGATCCACATCGCCAACGTCGCCTGCGGCTTTCATGCCGGCGATTTCGACCGGATGCGCGCGACGGTGCGGCTGGCCAGGCAGCACGGGGTGAAGGTCGGCGCCCATCCCAGCCTGCCGGACCTTCAGGGGTTCGGCCGGCGCGAGATGCGGATGGGCCGCGAGGAGATGGCCAACTGCATCATCTACCAGGTCGGCGCGCTCTGCGGCTTCCTGAAGGCCGAGGGGATGGAGCTGAACCACATCAAGCCGCACGGCAGCCTCTACGGCATGGCGGCGCGCCAGGAGGAGATCGCGCAGGCGGTCTGCGATGCGGCGGACGTGTTCGGCGTGCCGATTCTGGGAATGAGCGGCACCCTCCACGAGACGGTCTATCCCGCCCGGGGGCATGTCTTCATCGCGGAATTCTACGCCGATCTCGACTACCGCCCCGACGGCAGCCTGATCGTCACCCGCGAGCACGAGGCGAAGGATCCCGAGAGGATGGCCGCGCGCTGCGTGCGGGCGATCACCGAAGGCAGGGGAACGGCGACGGATGGCTCCGACATTCCCGTGCGCTGCGACTCCATCTGCATCCACTCCGACACGCCGAATGCCATCGAGATCGCCCGCGCGGTGCGGGCGGCCATCCAGCCCTACATCTGAGAGGACCGTCCATGGCCCAGATCCTGTCGCCGCTTCCCGGCACCTTCTACCGCGCCTCCGCCCCCGGCAAGCCACCCTTCAAGGCCGACGGCGACGCCGTGTCGGTCGGCGACGTGATCGGGCTGATCGAGGTGATGAAGTCGTTCCACGAGGTGCGCGCCACCGTGGCCGGGGCGAACATCCGATTTGTCGCCGAGAACGAGGAACCGGTCATGGCCGGCGCCGTCCTCGCCGAGGTCGATTGATGCTGAGAAAGCTGCTGGTCGCCAACCGGGGAGAGATCGCCGTCCGGGTGATCCGCGCGGCGCAGGACCTCGGGATCGCGACCGTCGCGGTCCATTCCGACGCCGATGCCGAGGCGCTGCACGTCCAGATCGCCGACGAGGCGGTGAACATCGGCCCGCCGGCGGCGCGCAAGTCCTACCTCGACCAGGCCGCGATCCTGAAGGCCGCCGCGGAGACCGGCGCCGACAGCGTGCATCCCGGCTACGGCTTCCTGGCCGAGAACGCGGATTTCGCCGAGGCCTGCGCGGCCGCCGGACTGGTCTTCGTCGGCCCCTCGGCCGAGGCGATCCGCACCATGGGCGACAAGGTCGCCGCGCGCTCGGCCGCCCATGCGGCGGGGGTGCCGGTGGTGCCGGGCAGCCAGGGACGCGTCGACAGCATCGAGGAGGCCCGGCACATCCTGATCGACACCGGCTTTCCGGTGATGATCAAGGCCGCGGCCGGCGGCGGCGGGCGGGGCATCCGCATCGCCGGCAACCTGGCCGAGTTCGAGGCTGCCTTCCCGCAGGCGACGGCCGAGGCGCTGGCCGCCTTCGGCGACGGTGGCCTCTACCTGGAGAAGGTCGTCACCAGGGCCCGCCACATCGAGGTGCAGATCCTCGGCGATGGCACCGATGCCGTGCACTGCTGGGAGCGGGAGTGCAGCCTGCAGCGCCGCCGCCAGAAGGTCTGGGAGGAGGCGCCCTCCACCGCGCTCTCCGACCGGATGCGGGAGGAGCTCTGCGCAAGTGCGGTGCGGCTGGCCCGGACGGTGGGCTACTCGGGGGCCGGGACGGTCGAATACCTCTACGACGAGGCAGCCGAGCGCTTCTACTTCATCGAGATGAACACCCGCATCCAGGTGGAGCACCCGGTGACCGAGATGATCACCGGACTCGACCTGGTGGCGGAGGGTCTGCGCATCGCGGGGGGCGAGAGGCTGCGCCTGCGGCAGGGCGACATCGTCGCGCGCGGCCATGCCATCGAGGTGCGGCTGAATGCCGAGGATCCCTCGCGCGACTTCGCCCCCTTCCCCGGCACGGTCTCGGCCCTGCGGGTGCCGGGCGGGCCGGGCGTGCGCTTCGAGTCGATGCTCTATGCGGGCTACAGCGTGCCGCCGTTCTACGACTCGCTCCTGGCCAAGCTCGTGGTCCACGGCGAAACCCGCGCGGCCGCCATCGCCCGGCTCGTGCGCGCGCTGAGGGAAACCCGGATCGACGGGCTGCGCACCACCCGGCCGCTGTTCCTGGCCCTGGCCGAGGACCCCGATGTCCGGGCCAACGCCGTTCACACCCGCTGGCTGGAAGGCTGGCTCGAGACCCATTCCGCCCGGCTGGCGCCGGACCTCGAACCCTAACGGAGGAGCCATGTCGATCCGCTTCACCTTCGGGGGCGACGAGCACATCTTCGGAGAGGTCTCCGAGGAGATGTCGCTCGAGGCCTTCTTCACCTCGCTCAGCATGACCAGGGCGATCCGCGCCGCAGGCATCCGTGGCGTGACCGAGGTCTGCCCGGCCAACGCCAGCTTCCAGGTCAAGTTCGATCCCGATGCGATCAGCCCGGAAGATCTCCTGAAGGAGCTGCAGGGCATGGAGGCGGCCGCCTCCCAGTCCGACGCCAGCCTCAGGACGCGGATCATCGAGATCCCGGTCTACTACCAGGACCCCTGGACGCACGAGACACTGATGCGCTTCCGCGAGCGGCACCAGGACCCCACCAGGACCGACCTGGAATATGCCGCCGAGGTCAACGGGCTCGGCACGGTCGAGAACTTCATCAGGGCGCATTCCAGCCAGCCCTGGTTCGTCTCGATGGTGGGCTTCGTGGCCGGCCTGCCCTTCCTCTACCAGATGGTCGAGCGCGAGCGGCAGCTGCAGGTGCCCAAGTATCTGCGGCCGCGGACCGACACGCCCAGGCTGACCGTCGGGCATGGCGGCTGCTTCTCCTGCATCTACTCGGTGCGCGGCGCGGGCGGCTACCAGATGTTCGGCATCACGCCGATGCCGATCTACGACCCGAACCAGCAGGTCAGCTACCTGCGGGACGAGATGTGCCTGTTCCGGCCCGGCGACATCGTGAAGTGGAAGCCGATCGGCCGCGAGGAATACGACGCGGCACTGGAGGAGGTCGCGCAGAACCGCTTCGAGCCGGTGATCCGGCCCGCGACCTTCTCGCTGGCGGAATTCAACAGGGACATGGCCGGAACCAACGCCAAGCTGATGGAGGCGCTCAATGGCCGTTAAGGTGATCAGCCCGGGTCTGTCCACCACGGTCCAGGATCTCGGCCGGCCGGGCTACTACCACCTGGGCATCCCGCTCTCGGGGGGCATGGACCGTTTCGCCCTGCGGGTCGCCAACATGCTGGTCGGCAACGACGAGGGCGCGGCGGTCCTGGAGGCGGTGTTCACAGGGCCGGAACTGGAATTCACCGCGCCCGCGACGGTGGCGGTGACCGGCGCCGACCTGCCGCCCAGGCTCAACGGCGAGGAGCGCGCCGGCTGGGAGGCGTTTCCGGTCAGGGCCGGGGACCGGCTTTCCTTCGGGTTCCTGAAGTCCGGCGCGCGGATCTGCATCGCGGTCTCGGGCGGGATCGACGTTCCGGTGAAGCTCGGGTCGCGCTCCACCTACACGCTGGGGGCGCTTGGCGGGCACGAGGGGCGGGCGCTGATGGCGGGCGACGAGCTGGCCGTGGGGGCCGCGGGCGGCGCAGGCGGGGGCAGCGTGCCGGAGGCGCTGCGGCGGAGGCCGGGCAGCCTGGCCGAACTGCGCATGCTGCCGGGCCTCTACTGGCACCGGATCACGGCCGAGGCGGGCCGGCGCTTCTTCGCCGACACCTGGAAGGTCGCGCCCGAGGCCGACCGGATCGGCTACCGGTTCAGGGGCGGGGCGCCGCTGGAGTTCGTGCCGCGCGAACAGCCCTTCGGAGCGGGTTCGGATCCGTCGAACATCGTGGATGCCTGCTATCCCTACGGCTCGATCCAGGTTCCCGGCGGGACCGAACCCATCGTGCTGCATCGCGACGCGGTCTCGGGCGGCGGCTACATGATGCTCGGCTGCGTGATCAGCGCCGACATGGATCTGATCGGCCAGCTTCAGCCGCATGCTCCGGCGCGCTTCGTCGAGGTGACGATGGAGCAGGCGCTGGCGGCGCGCCACGACCGCCGGGCGGCGCTGCAACGGGTGCGCGATCACCTCGGGAAATGATGGGGGCGGCCGCTCATCCTGCGCCTCCGGCGCGGCGTCGCCCCCCGGCGGAAGGGGCGGGCCGTGCGGCGGTGGGCTGCCGGCTAGCGCCCCCGGGCCTCCTTGGGCATCATGCCGAAGCGCGCCCGGAAGGCGCGGCTGAACTGCGCCTGATCGGTGAACCCCCGCGCATAGGCGATCTCGCCGATCGTGCGGCGGTCTGCGGGATTGCGGAGGTCCTCCATCGCGGCCTGCAGGCGCGTGTCCCGGATCCACTGGCCGAGCGTCGTGTTGGTGTCGCGCAGGAGCTCGTGCAGGTAGCGCACCGAGATTCCGCATCCGGCCGCCACCGCCTCGGGCCCGAGATCGGGGTTGTCGATGTGCCGGCGCACGAAGGCCTCGATCCGCGCCAGATGCGCCGCCCGCACGGTCGAGGCGCCCGAGGTCAGCACCCTCTCGTCGGACTGGATCGCCAGGGCCAGCAGATCGACGAGCTGCCGGCCGACCGTGGCGCGGGTCTCCTCGGTCATCGCGTCGTAACGCTGCGGGATCAGGTGGACCATGTCCACGAAGAGCCCGTTCGCGCCGTTCGTCGCATCGAACTGGAGCGAGCAGAACCGGTCTGGCGCGCGGATGCGCCCGCCCAGCATGTCCTTCGACAGCTTCATCACCCACAGATCCGCCGGATCGGCGTGGCTGAACTCGTAGGGCTCGTGGCTGCGTTCGATGAAGAAGGCGCCCGGGTTGGCGCGGACCTCGCGGCCGCACTGGGCGAAGCGGACCTCGGACCGCGCGGGAATCGTCACCAGGAACTCTTCCGGGCCCGGTTCGCGGAAGTGCTTGGGCAGGCGGCGGTAGAGCAGCGCGTCCGAGGCCAGGCGCGAGATCGAGACGCCGCCGAGATCCCACGAGGTCAGCTCGCCGTCGAAGGCCTCGGGGCAGCGGAAGGTCAGGTCCAGCGGAAAGTAGGCGCGCGCGATCGTCTCGTGCCAGTGCCGGCTGCGGGCGGCCCGGTCCACGCCGCGGGTGGTGATCGTGCTCGTCATCCGGCCATTCCCCCTCTGCCGCATCAGGCCACGGGGGCGCGAGTCGGACAAGCGGGCAGACCTGCCGCTTGCACGCAGATGCAAGACTCGGTGCGCCCGGTGCAAAGACGCCGGCGCTCCGGCGCCCCTAGCCTTCCCCGGTCAATGGCGCATCAGACGCCGCGCAACGGGGATGGCACGACTTCGATCCGGGCATTCCGCCCGGCCGGCGGCCCCCTGCGCGGCCCTTACGGGAGGGCTTCGTGATGGCGGGCAGGCCGAGGAAGGGAAAGAAGCAGGTCGAGGTCGATCCGATCACCCTGTCGGTGGTCAGGGGCATCCTCGAGACGACGCAGCGCGAGATGACGCTCAGCCTGGAGAAGACGGCGCGGTCTTCGGTGTTCAACCTCGCGCACGACTATTCGACCGCGCTCTTCAACCACCGGCCCGAGATGATCCTGCAGGGCCAGGACATCCCGATCCATCTCGGCTCGCTGATCCCGGCGATGAAGGTCGTGGCGAGGTACTTCGAGGGCGACATCCACGAGGGCGACCTGATCATCCACAACGATCCGGCCTGGGGCGGATCGCACGCGATCGACACCTGCTTCTACAAACCGGTGTTCTGGAAGGGAAAGCTGAAGTACTGGACGGTCTGCAAGGGTCACCTGACGGACGTGGGCGGGCCGGTTCCGGCGGGCT
This sequence comes from Paracoccaceae bacterium, assembly GCA_026419405.1. Lineage (GTDB taxonomy): Bacteria > Pseudomonadota > Alphaproteobacteria > Rhodobacterales > Rhodobacteraceae > JANZZL01. The sequence goes on from JANZZL010000010.1 coordinate 15,238, forward strand.
ACAACCCCAACGCCCGCGAGATCTACGCCGAATGCCTGCGCATCCCGCCCCTCAAGGTCTGGGACCGCGGCACGCCGCGCCGGGACGTGCTGAACCTCCTGCTCACCAACATGCGCGCCCGGCGCGACCAGGAGGGCGACTTCAACGCCCTCATCGGCGCCTGCCAGGTGGGCGAGCGGGCACTGCTGGCGATGCTGGAGAAATACGGCGAAGAGCAGGTGGATGCCTGCATCGACACGCTGCTCGACATGGCCGAACGCCAGATGCGCAGCCTGATCGCCACCGTCCCGGACGGCACCTACGAAGGCTCGGCGATCCTCGAGGACGCCGGTCACGGCTACGGCGACTTCGAGATCAAGGCGACCGTGACCATCAAGGGGGACAACTGCCACATCGCCATCTCGAGCCCGCCGCAGATCCCCTACTTCATCAACAGCTACGAGGGGAACAGCCACTCCGGGGTCTACCTCGGCCTGATGATGTTCGCGCAGCTGCCGCCCCCCTACAACGAGGGGCTCTACCGCTGCGTGACGGTGGACTTCGGGCCCAAGGGCACGATCTGCAACGCGGCCGAGCCGGCGCCGCACATGAACTGCACCACGACGCCGATGGAGACGCTGACCGATGCGGTGCGTCTGGCCTTCGAGAAGGCCGTGCCCTCGCGGGTCTCGGCCAGCTGGGGGCATGCCAACGGGCTGAACATCGCCGGCTGGGACAGGCGCCACGACGAGGAATACGTGACGATGGTGCTGGCCACCATCATCTCGGGCGCCGGCGCCACGCCCAGCCAGGACGGCTGGCACGCCTGCGGGCCGGAATGCTGCTTCGGCGCGCTGACGAGCGGAGACGTCGAGCTGCTGGAATACAGCTACCCCATCATCATCCACCGCTATTCGCTGATGACCGACTCGGGCGGGGCGGGGAAGTTCCGGGGCGGCAGCGGCACCGCCTGGGAGGTGGAGCCGCTGCACGACGAGATGACCTTCATCACCTTCGGCGAGGGGCGCCGCATCCCGGCGGTGGGCGCCGCGGGGGCGGTCTCGACCGTGATCGACACCAAGGTCGGCCGGCTCGAGCTGCGTCAGGGAGAACACGCCGAGATCATCCGCGAGAACGTCATCCGGGTGATCCGTCCCGGTGAGCGCATCACCAACATGAACCCCGGCGGCGGCGGCTACGGCAACCCGATGGACCGGGCCGTCGAGAAGGTCGTCTGGGACGTGCGCAATGGCCTTGTCTCCATCGACGGAGCACGGGAGGACTACGGCGTCATCATCACCGACCCCGCCACGCTGCACGTGGACCTCAGGGCAACCGAAGAGCTGCGTGCGCGCCGCCGCGCCGCGATGGCCGCGAACTGAGGGGGCGGGTGATGCGAACCGATTTCCGACTGGGCATCGACGCCGGCGGCACCTTCACCGACTTCGTGCTCGCCGACAGGGCGGGCCGGGTGCGGCTCTACAAGGCGCTGTCCACCCCGCAGGACCCCACGCAGGCGATCCGCAACGGGCTTGCGCTGATCTCCGAGGACCTGGGCATTCCGGCCGAAGAGGTGGTCTCGAACTGCGACCTGTGCATCAACGGCACGACGGTGGGGCTGAACGCGCTCATCACCCACAGCGGCGCCAAGACCGGGCTGATCTGCACCGCGGGGCACGAGGACAGCATCGAGATCCGCCTCGGCCACAAGGAGGACGGCTACCGCTACGACCCCGAGTATCCCCCGGCCAGGATGCTGGTGCCGCGCTACCTGCGCCGCGGCGTGCGCGAGCGGGTCCTGTCGGACGGCAGGGTGCGCGAGCCGCTGAACGAGGCCGACGTGCGGGCGGCCTGCGAGCTGTTCCGTGCCGAGGGGGTGGAGTCGGTGGCGATCAGCTTCGTCTGGTCGGTGCTGCACCCCGACCACGAACGCCGCGCCGGCGAGATCGTGCGCGAGATGCTGCCGGGCGTGGTCCTCACCCTGGGGTCGGAGCTCTACCCGCAGGTCCGCGAATACACCCGCACCTCGACGGCGGTGGTCAACGCCTACCTCGCACCGATCATGAAGCGCTACGTCGAGGCGGTTGACGGCTACTTCCGCGGCCTCGGCGCGCGGCAACCCGTCCGCTACTTCCAGTCGAACGGCGGGCTTGCGATCGGCCAGGCGATGACCGATCGCTCGGTCTATGCGATCAACTCCGGCCCCGCCTCGGCGCCGGCGGCGGGGCAGTACGTCTGCGAGCCCTTCGGCTATCGCAACGTCATCACCCTGGACATGGGCGGCACGTCCTTCGACATCACCCTGACCAGGGACGGTTCCACCAACGTCAACAAGAACATCGACTTCCTGCGCTACCGCATCGGCGTGCCGATGATCCAGGTGGAGACCCTGGGCGCCGGGGGCGGCTCGATCGGCTGGATCGACGAGATGGGGCTGATGCAGGTGGGGCCGCAGTCGGCCGGCTCGGACCCCGGCCCGGCCTGCTACGGCCAGGGCGGGATGCTGCCCACCGTCTCGGACGCGAACCTGGTCCTCGGCTATCTCAATCCCGACGGGCTGGTGGGCGGGCGACTGCCGCTCGATGCCGCGAGGGCGCGCGAGGCGATCCGGGCGCACCTCGCCGATCCCCTGGGGATGAGCGTCGAGCGCGCCGCCTACGGGATGTTCACCATCGTCAACGCCAACATGGTGAACGGCATTCGCCGGGTGACGGTGGAACGCGGCTACGACCCGCGCGACTTCGTTCTGGTGGGCGCGGGCGGAGCGACGGCGGCGCATGTCACCGCGCTCGCCTCGGCCATGGGGATCGACACCATCGTCCTGCCGAAGCTCGCCTCGGGCCTCTGCGCCTTCGGCCAGATCATCTCGGACGTGAAGTACAACTACATGGCCACCGCGCCGCTGCGGCTGGACAACGACGCTGCCTATGCCCGCATCGACGAGCTCTTCAGCCAGATCGAGGCGCAGGGCATCCGCCACCTGCAAGCGGACGGGTTCAGGCGCAGGGACATCACCATCCGGCGCAGCCTCGACATGCGCTATGTCGGCCAGGTGCACGAATGCACCGTGGAGGTCGGCACCTTCAGGGTGGATGCCCGTTCGGTCGGCAGGATCAGGGATGCCTTCCACCGACGCCACAGGGAGCTCTACACCTACGCCGAGCCCGCCTCGACCGTCGAGGTCGTGAACATCGAAAGCACGCTCTACGGACGGCTCGACAAGCCCTCGCGGATGCAGCTCGGCAAGGGCGTGCCGCTGCGCAAGGCGCTCAAGGGCTACCGCGACGCGGTGTTCAGCGCCGACGGAACGCGGACCCGCACGCCGATCTACGACGGCACGCCGCTCGGTGCCGATGCCGTGATCAGGGGGCCGGCGGTGATCGAGGAGGTGACCACCACCATCGTCATCGAACCGGGTTGGACCGCGCGGCTGGATGCGAGCGGTTCATACCTCATCACCCGCGACAGGAAAGGAGCAAGATGAACGATCTGCGCGCCGATCAGGTATCGGTGGCCTTCGCCGGGCTGAAGGCGCTGTCGCGGGTGGACCTCGCGGTCGCCCCCGGTCGGATCGTCGGGCTGATCGGCCCGAACGGGGCGGGCAAGACCACGCTTGTCAACGTGCTGACCGGGTTCCAGGCCGCGACGGAAGGGGCCGTGCTGATGGAAGGGCAGTCCCTCGCGGGACTGAAGCCGCACGAGGTACGCCGCCGCGGCATCGCCCGGACCTTCCAGGGCGGGCGGCTGTTCCGCGACCTGACCGTGATCGACAATCTGGAGGTCACGGGCGTCGGCCTCGGCCAGTCGCGCGCCGCCTCGATCGCCGAGGCCGAGGCCATGCTCGACTGGATCGGGATCGCACACCTTGCGGGCCGCATCGCGGGCGCGCTGCCCTATACCGACGAGCGCCGCGTCGCGATCGGCCGGGCGCTGATCGGGCGGCCCAGGTTCCTGCTGCTCGACGAACCCGCCGCCGGAATGAGCGCGCAGGAGGCCGCCGACCTCTCGGCCCTGATCCGTCGCATCGCGGGCGAGATGGGCTGCGGCGTGCTGCTGATCGAACACAACGTGGGGCTCGTGCTGGGGCTCTGCGACCACATCGTCGTGCTCGACAGCGGCGCGGTGATCGAGACCGGCCCGCCGGAGGTGATCCGGGCCAGCGAGAAGGTGCGCCATGCCTACATGGGCAGCGCCGCCGACATCGACCTTCCGGTGCTGGAGGTCGAGGCATGAGCCTGCTGGCGCTGTCGAACGTGTCGGTGCGCTACGGCCGGCTCACGGCCGTCCGGGGGGTCAGCTTCACGCTGGCGGAAGGCGAGGTCCTGTTCGTCACCGGCCCGAACGGGGCGGGCAAGTCCTCGCTCCTGCGGGCGATTGCCGGGGTGACACCTCCTGCCGGCGGCCGCATCGACTTTGCCGATCACGACATCACCGGCCGCGCGCCCGAGGACATCGCGCGGCTGGGTTTCTCGATGGTGCCCGAGGGGCGCGAGGTGTTCGGCTCGCTCACCATCGAGGAGAACCTGCTGGTCGGCACGGGCATGCATGCCTCCACGCGCGGCTGGCGCGCGCGGGCGGCGAGCGAGCTGGAGGCCGTCTACGCGACCTTCCCGGTCCTGAAGGAGCGGCGCCACAGTCAGGCGGGCCTCTTGTCGGGCGGGCAGCAGCAGATGCTGGTCATCGGGCGCGCCCTGATGACCACCCCCCGCCTCGTGGCGATCGACGAACCAAGCCTGGGGCTCGCGCCGAACGTGACCGACCAGGTCTACGAGCGGCTGATCGCGCTAAGGGCGGAACGCCGGCTGACGCTGCTGATCGTCGAGCAGTCCTCGACCCGCGCGATGATGGTCGGCGGGCGGATGATGCTGATGCGCGGGGGCGAGATCGTGCTGGACGGCGACGCCCGCGCCCTGGGGCAGAGCGAGGCGATGCACGCCGCCTACTTCGGATACGGGGAACACTGATGGGCGGCTTGATGCAGGTCGTCTTCGATGCGCTGTCGCTGGGGTCGCTCTATGCGCTCGGCGCGCTCGGCATCGCGCTGATCTTCGGCGTGATGCGGCTGGTCAACTTCGCCCACGGCGACGTGATCGCCTTCTGCGTCTTCGCGCTGCTGTGGCCGTCGGTCGATGCGGTGGCGATCGTCTTCGCGGGGAACCTGCCGTGGTTCCTGCTGATTCCCTTCACGCTCGCCGTGGGCGCGGGCCTGTCGGTGCTCTCCGAGGCGCTGGTGTTCCGCCGCTTCCGGCGCGCCAACCCGGCCACGATGATGATCGCCTCCTTCGCGCTGGGCTTCGTGATCCGCTACTTCCTGCTGATGCTGTTCTCCAGCCGGCCGAAGAGCATCTCGCTGCTGCCGGGGCTGAGCCAGCCGGTCGAGATCCTGGGCGCGCGCATCCCGCTCCTGCAGGTGATCACCATCCTGGTCACGCTGGCGGTGCTGGTCGGGCTGACCGCGTTCCTGCGCCGCACCCGCTTCGGGCTCGAGATGCGCGCGGCGGCCGAGAACTTCACCATGGCGCGGATGCTCGGTGTGCGCGCCAACCGCGTGATCATGGGGGCCTTCGCGCTCTCGGGCGCGCTGGCAGGGGCGATCGCGCTGATCCTGGGCAGCCAGACCGGCACCGCGAACATCATGATGGGGGCCTCGGTCATGCTGATGGCCTTCATCGCCACGGTGATCGGCGGCATGGGAAGCCTTGCCGGGGCGGTGATCGCAGGCTTCGCCCTGGGGGCCGTTGCCACGGTGATGCAGGTCGTCCTGCCTCCGGATGCCCGCGCCTTCCGCGATGCCTTCGTCTACGGCGCGGTCATCCTCGTCCTGATCTTCCGCCCGCAGGGCCTGCTGGCCGCTCGCGGCACGAAGGAGCGCGTCTGATGGCCCGTGCCTCGATCCTGCGTCGCACCATCGCAACGCCGCTCATCCTTTCGGCGCTGCTGCTCGGCTTCGCCCTGATCGCCTGGGCCTCGGGCTCGCGGCCCTTCAACCAGACCGTGATCGACATCTTCCTTCAGGTCATCCTCGTCGTCGGGCTCTACACCTTCATCGGCAATTCCGGCGTCATCAGCTTCGGCCACATCGCCTTCGCCTGTCTGGGCGGCTATGTCGCGGCCTGGACCACGATCAAGCCGATGATGAAGGGCATCGCCATGCCGGGCCTGCCCGACTGGCTGATGCAGATGGAGATTCCCTACTGGGCGGCGGCCCTGGCCGGCGGCGCGTTCGCCGCCTTCTGGGCGCTGGTCTTCGGCGCGGTGCTGATGCGGCTTTCCGGCATCGCCGCCTCGATCGCCACCTTCGCGATGCTGGCGATGGTGAATGCCATCTACTCCAACTGGAGCAGCGTCACCGCCGCGACCTCCTCGGTGGTGGGGATCCCCATCGTCCGCTCGATCTGGCCCTACCTGATCGCCGCAATCCTGGCGGTCTTTGTCGCCTGGGCCTTCTCGGTCAGCCGCTTCGGTCTCGCCCTGCGGGCCGCGCGCGAGGAGCCCACCGCCGCCGCGGCCAGCGGCGTGAACATCCCCCGGGTGCGGCTGATCGCCTTCGTGATCTCGGGGGCGATCATGGGGGCGGGGGGCGCGCTCTACGCCCATTCCATCGGCATCGTCACGCCCGACACCTTCTACCTCGGCCTGACCTTCACCACGCTGTCGATGCTGGTCGTGGGCGGCATGGGCAGCCTGTCGGGCGCGGTGCTGGGGGTGCTGATCCTCTCCAGCCTGATCCAGGTCCTGCGCTGGCTCGAGGCCGGGGTGCAGGTCGGCACGGGCACCTTCGCGCTGCCGGGCGGCGTGCAGGAGATCGCGCTCGGCGCGGTGATGATCCTGATCCTCATGTTCCGGCCCGCCGGGATCATGGGCAACAGCGAACTGACCGGGCGGCGGGCCCGGGCGGAGAAACCGGGCGAACCGGGACATGCCTGAAACCAACCAACGGGAGACCGATCCATGAGACGACTTGCAGCAATCCTGACGGCCACGACCTGCCTCGCCGGCGCGGCACTTGCGGACGACGACCGCATCATCGTGGGCTTCGCCACGGCCCAGACCGGCTTCATGCAGGCCTACGACAAGCCGGCGCAGGATGC
>JANZZL010000056.1 GCA_026419405.1 Paracoccaceae bacterium
GGCCCGCCGCGGGGCGCGTGGGCGCCTGGCTGTTCCTCGCCTTCGTGCCCTCCTCGCTGATGCTCGGCGTGACCTCCAAGATCAGCACCGACATCGGCTCCTTCCCGCTCGTCTGGGTGGTGCCGCTTGCGCTCTACCTGCTGACCTTCGTGCTCGCCTTCAGCAACCGCCCGCCCATCGGCGAGCGGGCGCAGCGCGCCCTGCTCGTCGCGGCGCTGGTGTTCCTCGCCGTGATGGTCAGCCTGCCGAAGGCGCTGCTCCTGACCTGGACCATCGCCGCCGTCCTGATCCTTGCCTTCTTCGCGGTGGCGCTTGCCGCCCATTCCCGGCTCTACGCGCTCCGCCCCGACCGCGAGCATCTCACGACCTTCTACGTGGCGATGTCGGTCGGCGGCGCGCTCGGGGGGCTGTTCAACTCGATCGTGGCGCCGGTCGTCTTCGACCAGATCCACGAGCTGCGGGTCACGGTCGCGCTCGCGGCGGCGCTCCTCCTGGCGCCGGGCATCCGGCTCCGCCCGATCGAGGCGGCGGTCGGCATTGCCGCGGCGCTGGCGGCCGTCCTGCCGGGGCTGGTCGTCGTCAAGATCGCCCCCGGCGTGAAGCCGCTGCTTCCGGCGGCGCTGCTCGCGGCGACGCTCGCGGCCGCGGTGCTGCTGATGCGCCGGCGCGGCGCGGCCCCGGCCGTGACGCTCGCCGCGCTCGTCCTCGCCGCGCCGCTCCTGGCGCCCGACCACGTGCTGCTCCACGACCGCAGCTTCTTCGGCGCCCATACCGTGGTGAACCGCGGTGCCTTCCGCGTCTATTCCAACGGCACCACGATCCACGGCGCGCAGTTCGCCGAGGATGTGGGCGCGCCCGACCCGCGACCGCTGACCTACTACCACCCGAGCGGGCCCCTGGGCCAGGTCCTCGCCTCGCCCCGCGGGCAGGCGGCCCGGCGCATCGGCATCGTCGGGCTCGGCGTCGGCGCGCTCTCCTGCTACCGCGGCGCGGGGCAGGACTGGCACTTCTACGAGATCGACCGGAAGGTGGACGAGATCGCCCGCAACCCCGCGCTCTTCACCTACATGTCATCCTGCGCGGGCGGGGCGCCGACGCATCTGGGCGACGCGCGCATCGTGCTGGCGGCCCAGCCGGAGGCGCGCTTCGACATCCTGGTGATCGACGCCTATTCCTCCGACGCGGTGCCGGTGCACCTCACCACGCGCGAGGCGATCGGGCTCTACCGCGACCGGCTCGCGCCGGGCGGGCTCGTGCTGTTCCACATCACCAACCGCTACTACGACATCAGCCGCCCGCTCGGCCGGGCGGCGGCCGAGCTCGGCCTGGCCGCGCGGATCCAGACCCATATCGTGCCGCCGACCGACACCTCCGGCGCGCTGTCCTCGATCGTCGTCGCGCTCGCCGAGGACGAGGCCGCGCTGGGCGAGATCGCCGCCGATCCGCGCTGGCAGCCGCTCGTCTCCGACGGCGGCCGCGTCTGGACCGACGATCACGCGAACCTGCTCGGCGTCCTCAGATAGGCGGGGGCCGGAGGCGCGAAGGCCCCGGCGAGGGTCCGGGGCCTTCGGGAGATGGTGGGCGATGACAGATTCGAACTGCCGACATCTTCGATGTGAACGAAGCGCTCTACCACTGAGCTAATCGCCCGTCGGGGGCGTTCCTTAGCCTCAGTCGCCCGCCTCCGCAAGGGTCTCGTCGCCCCGCGCCGGGCCGCGCCGGAGCTTGACCACCAGCACCTCGGTGCCGCCGCGCCCGGTCTGGCGGTTGACCTTGGCCTTGCCCAGGGGCGGCAGGTTCAGCCCCTGCCCGCGCGAGAGCGCCGCGCCGATCTCCTCGAGCGCCGCCTCGAGCACGCCGCGGGCCACCGGCTTGCGCACCTCGGCACGCTCGGCCACCCGCGCCACGAGGTCCTTCAGCCGCAGCGCCGCAGGCGGCGCGCCCGGCTCGGCGGCTGGTGCCGCCGCCCCCTCGCCCGCCTCCGCCGGGCTGCGCCCGTCGCGCGCGCGGGATTTCGCCGCGCCTGCCGCCTTCGCCTTCGGTGTTGCTGTCCGTGCCATGTCGCTCCCGCCGTCTCGAGCCCCGGCTTCCCTATAGCGCAGTGCCGGCGGCGCCACCACCGGGCATCGGCGCCCGTGGGCCGCGGCAGTCCAGGGGGGGCCGCTCCGACACCGGCCGGCGCGCCGCCGTCCCGGACCGCAGAAAATGTGGACAATTCCGTGGGTTGCGTGCTAGTATCGCGCCAGCTGCGTCCGTCAGGGCAGGCGCGCCGGGCCGACTGCTCCGCTCACCGGCGCGAGCGCGCCCCGCCCCCGGTCGGCCGCGCATGACGCTCGACCAGTCCGAGGGAGGACACCGGGATGAGGAGACGTCCTGAGGCCAGCGGGCCGAACGCGGCGCGCGTCGCCGGCCGGGCGGAGGCCGGCGGAACGGGCCGGCCGGTCCTCGCGCGGACGATCGGGCAGCAGACCACCCGATGCGACGGCACCCTGTAGCCGCGAATCCACGGCCCCGCGAAATGGTTGCGGGGTTTCGGCGCGGCTATGGAACCGTTCGGCCCCGGCGCGGTAATTCACGTGTCACGATGATTCTGGAGGGACACCCCATGAAGAAACTTCTCGCTGCCGCGATGACGCTCCCGTTCGTCGCAACCCAGGCGGCCGCCGGCGGCATGGCCGAGCCGATCGTCGAGCAGGAGATCGAGCAGCAGACCGCCGCGGGCTCGCGCGCCGGCATCCTCGTGCCGATCCTGGCGCTGATCCTGATCGGCCTCGCCATGTCGAACGACAGCGACGCCGCGGAAGCCCCGTTGGAATAATCCCCGACGGCGATCCGCAGGGCAGCCGGATCGTGCAGGGCCAGCCCGGCGCTGGCCCTGACTTTCCGTGACCCATCCTTAGACCGCGCCCGGAGCGGCGCCCGTCGCGGGGCACGGCCGAGGTGCCTTCCCCGCGACGCCGGATCGCAGACCGGTCCGGCGCGCGATGCCCGCGCCCCGGACGCCGCACCGCTGCAAGCCCCCCGGCCCGCCGCGCCCGGCGACCGTGGCCGCTCCGGCACACCGGCCGGATATCCCCCTTCCCGAGGTTTCCTGCTCCCGCCCTCTGCGCTAAGGACACGCGGGGCCATTAGTGGTGGCCCTGCCGGTTCCAATCTCGTGATCTAGGGGGGGAAGACCAATGAGAAGACCGCTCGCCGCGCTGTCGCTCGCGCTTGCCGTCACGGCCGGACAGGTCCATGCCGGCGGCATGGCCGAGCCGATCCTCGAGGAGGAGGTCGAACAGCAGGCCGCCGCAGGCTCCCGCGCCGGGATCCTCGTTCCGATCCTCGCCCTCGTGCTGCTCGGCATCGCCGTGTCGAACGGCGGCGACGACCCGGGCGGCAAGGTTCTGCCGACCGAACCCACCGACATGAAGTGAGACCCGCAGCGCCGCGCCGCGTGCCGGCCGCATGGCCGGGGCGGCCGGGCCCGCCGCACGGGCCGCGCTCCCTCGCCCGGATGCGAAAGGGCGCGCCCGAGGGCGCGCCCCTTCCCGTGCCAATCCGCCGCCGCGGCTAGTGCGCGACCGCCGCCGACCCCTCGCCGGCCGCCCGGGCGGCCCGGCCTCGCCGTGCCGCGCGGCCGCCGGGGATGACGGTCCGCGGCGCGCCGCATCCCGGCCGCATGGCCGGGGCGGCCAGGCCCCGCCACAGGGGCCCCGCACCCTCGCCCGGATGCGAAAGGGCGCAGCCCGAGGGCGCGCCCTTTCCCGTGCCATTCCGCCGCCGCGGCTAGTGCGCGACCGCCGCCGACCCCTCGCCGGCCTTCTCGGCAGCCGCCCGGGCGGCGGCCGCGGCCTCCTCGGCCGCCTCGTCCCACTCGATCGGCTCGGGCTGGCGCACCAGCGCGTGCCGCAGCACCTCGCGCACGTGGCTGACCGGAATGATGGTCAGGCCCTCCTTCACGTTCTCGGGGATCTCCGGCAGGTCCTTGGCGTTCTCCTCGGGGATCAGCACCGTCTTGATGCCGCCCCGCAGCGCCGCCAGCAGCTTCTCCTTCAGCCCGCCGATCGCCAGCACGTTGCCGCGCAGCGTGACCTCGCCGGTCATGGCGATGTCCTTCCGGACCGGGATTCCGGTCAGCACCGAGACGATCGAGGTCACCATCGCCACGCCGGCCGAAGGGCCGTCCTTCGGGGTCGCCCCCTCGGGCACGTGGACGTGGATGTCGAGCGTGTCGAACTTCGGCGGCTTCACCCCGATCTGCGGCGCGATCGAGCGCACGAAGGACGAGGCGGCATCGATCGACTCCTTCATCACGTCGCCGAGCTTGCCGGTCGTCTTCATCCGCCCCTTGCCGGGCAGCTTCAGCGCCTCGATCTGGAGGAGATCGCCGCCGACCGAGGTCCAGGCGAGCCCGGTCACCACGCCCACCTGATCCTCCTTCTCGGCCAGGCCGTAGCGGAAGCGGCGGACGCCCAGCATCTCCTCGAGCCGCTCGGGCGTGACGACGACCTTCTCCTCCTCCTTCTTGAGGATCCGCGTCACCGCCTTCCGGGCGAGCTTGGCGATCTCACGCTCGAGGTTCCGCACGCCGGCCTCCCGCGTGTAGTAGCGGATCACGTCGCGCAGCGCGGCGTCCTCGATGACGAACTCGCCCTTCCTCAGCCCATGGCCCTTCACCTGCTTGGGGATCAGGTGCCGCCGGGCGATCTCGACCTTCTCGTCCTCGGTGTAGCCCGCCAGCGGGATGATCTCCATCCGATCGAGCAGCGGCGAGGGCATGTTGTAGCTGTTCGCCGTGGTGATGAACATCACGTTCGAGAGGTCGTATTCCACCTCGAGGTAGTGATCGACGAAGCTGTTGTTCTGCTCGGGGTCGAGCACCTCGAGCAGCGCCGACGCCGGGTCGCCCCGGAAGTCGTGCCCCATCTTGTCGATCTCGTCGAGGAGGATCAGCGGGTTGACCGTCCTGGCCTTCTTCATGGCCTGGATGATCTTGCCCGGCATCGAGCCGATGTAGGTCCGCCAGTGGCCGCGGATCTCGGATTCGTCGCGCACCCCGCCCAGCGAGATGCGGATGAACTCACGCCCCGTGGCCTTGGCCACGCTCTTGCCGAGCGAGGTCTTGCCCACGCCGGGCGGCCCGACGAGGCACAGGATCGGCCCGCGCAGCTTCGTCGAGCGCGCCTGCACGGCGAGGTATTCGACGATGCGCTCCTTGACCTTCTCGAGCCCGTAGTGGTCGGCGTCGAGCACTTCCTGCGCCGCGCGCAGGTCCTTCTTGGTGCGCGACTTCACCCCCCAGGGGATCGACAGCATCCAGTCGAGGTAGTTCCGCACCACCGTCGCCTCGGCCGACATCGGCGACATCGACTTCAGCTTCTTCAGCTCGCCCTCGGCCTTCTCGCGCGCCTCCTTCGAGAGCTTGGTCTTCTTGATCCGCTCCTCGAGCTCCTGGATCTCGTTCTGGCCGTCCTCGCCCTCGCCGAGCTCGCGCTGGATCGCCTTCATCTGCTCGTTGAGGTAGTATTCGCGCTGCGTCTTCTCCATCTGGGTCTTGACGCGGCTCTTGATCTTCTTCTCCACCTGCAGGACCGACATCTCGCCCTGCATCAGGCCGTAGACCTTCTCCAGCCGGTCGGCGACGACAACCGTCTCCAGCAGGTCCTGCTTCTGCTTGACGTCCACGCCGAGATGGCCCGCCACCAGGTCGGCGAGCTTGGGCGCGGCGCGCGTCTCGGCGACGGCGGCCAGCGCCTCCTCGGAGATGTTCTTCTTGATCTTGGCGTAGCGCTCGAACTCCTCGGCGACCGACCGCACCAGCGCCTCGACGGTGGCCGGATCGCCCATCTCCTCCTCCATCGCCTCGGCGCGGGCCTCGAAGAAGGCGTCGTTCGGCAGGAATTCGGTGATCCGCACCCGGCGGCGGCCCTCGACGAGCACCTTCACCGTGCCGTCGGGAAGCTTCAGCAGCTGCAACACGTTCGCCAGCACGCCGGCGCGGTAGATGCCGGCGGGCTTGGGGTCGTCCTCGGTGGGGTCGATCTGGCTCGCCAGCAGGATCTGCTTGTCGTCCTGCATCACCTCCTCGAGCGCCCGGACCGACTTCTCGCGCCCCACGAACAGCGGCACGATCATGTGCGGGAACACCACGATGTCCCGCAGCGGCAGGATCGGGTAGCTTTGGTTGAGGGAGGTATCCATGTCGTTATCCTTCCGTGTCGCAGGAAGACACCGGCCCCGGTCATCCGGCAGCTCCCGGCCTTCCCCGTCAGGCCCAATACTTGGGGCGCGCCCGGACCCGTTTCAACCAGATAGGCCCGACGGCGTGCCCGACCATGACTCCACCCCGTGGCAGGAGCAAGGGCGGATTGTGACGATAGGGTGAAACTCCGCCGCGGCCGCCGCCCCGCGGGCCGCAGCCGCGCTCAGAGGGGCGGGATGTCGCCCTCGGCCCGCCGGACGTGGAACGCGGCCGCGAAGGCCGCGAGCCGCCCCGCCGCGATCGCCTCTCTCAGCCCCGCCATCGGCTCCCGGGAGCAGTGAGGGTCGTGCCGGGTCATCAGCATCGCGGCGATGATCCTGCCCGCGCGGCTCGTCGCGCGGATGGTGCAGATGGTGGCGACAGGGCGAAACTCCGCCCCGGCCGCCGGCCCCGCGGGCCGCAGCCGCGCTCAGAGGGGCGGGATGTCGCCCTCGGCCCGCCGGGCGTGGAACGCGGCCGCGAAGGCCGCGAGCCGGCCCGCCGCGATCGCCTCTCTCAGCCCCGCCATCAGCTCCTGGTAGTAGTGCAGGTTGTGCCAGGTCATCAGCATCGCGGCGATGATCTCGCCCGCGCGGAACACGTGGTGCAGGTAGGCGCGGGAATAGCCGCGGCAGGTCGGGCAGGCGCAGTCCTCGTCCAGCGGGCGCGGGTCCTCGGCATGGCGGGCGTTGCGGATGTTCACCACGCCCCGCCGGGTGAAGGCCTGCCCGGTCCGGCCCGAGCGGGTCGGCAGCACGCAGTCCATCATGTCCACTCCGCGCAGCACCGCGCCGACGATGTCGTCGGGCTTGCCCACGCCCATCAGGTAGCGCGGCCGGTCCGCGGGCAGCAGGGCGGGAGCGTAGTCCAGCACCCCGAACATGGCCTCCTGCCCCTCGCCCACCGCCAGCCCGCCGATCGCGTAGCCGTCGAAGCCGATCGCCTTCAGCGCCTCGGCGCTCTCCTCGCGCAGCTCGCGCGTCACCCCGCCCTGCATGATGCCGAAGAGCGCCTGCCCCGGCCGGTCGCCGAAGGCGGCCTTCGAGCGCTCGGCCCAGCGCATCGACAGCCGCATGGCGCGCGCCACCTCGGCCTCGGGCGCGGGCAGTGCGGGGCATTCGTCGAAGCACATCACGATGTCGGAGCCCAGCAGGCGCTGGATCTCCATGCTGCGCTCGGGGGAAAGGTGGTGCCGCGCGCCGTCGATGTGGCTGCGGAAGGTCACGCCATCCTCGGTGAGCTTGCGCAGCTCGGCCAGGCTCATCACCTGGAACCCGCCCGAGTCGGTCAGGATCGGCCGGTCCCAGTTCATGAAGCGGTGCAGCCCGCCCAGCCGCGCGATCCGCTCCGCGCCGGGCCGCAGCATCAGGTGGTAGGTGTTGCCCAGAAGGATGTCGGCGCCGGTCGCGCGCACGCTCTCGGGCAGCATCGCCTTGACCGTTCCGGCCGTGCCCACCGGCATGAAGGCGGGCGTGCGGATCTCGCCCCGGGGCGTGCGGATCACGCCGGTCCGGGCGGCGCCGTCGGTCGCGAGGAGGGTGAAGGAGAAGCGGTCGGCCACCCCGCCCCTCTAAGGTCCGGACCGGCCGCCCGCAAGCCCCGCCCCTTTACGCGCGCCCTCAATTCCTTATATCTTCTCTCAACAAACCTCCCGGACGGACCCGACCCGATGACCGCCGAAAGCACGGACAGGCTGGAAGGCACGCCGCTGATCCGGCCCTCCAGCACCGACCACCCGCTCTACGAGGATGTGGTCGCCGCCTGCCGGACGGTCTACGACCCCGAGATCCCGGTCAACATCTACGACCTCGGTCTGGTCTACACGATCGAGATCTCGCCCGAGGCCGAGGTCCGCATCGTCATGTCGCTGACCGCGCCGGGCTGTCCCGTGGCCGGCGAGATGCCCGGCTGGGTCGCCGACGCGGTGGGCGCGGTGCCCGGCGTCAAGACGGTGGATGTCGAGATCACCTGGGATCCGCCCTGGGGCATGGACATGATGTCCGACGAGGCGCGGCTGGAACTCGGCTTCATGTAGATCAAGCCCTGGAGCTTGATTTCCAGGTATCAAGCCCTTAGCCTTGAACCCTCGGACAAGGGGGTGCCATGGCGAAAGTTGCCGTGCTGACCGGCGATCTGGTGGGCTCGACCGAGGCCGGGCCGGCGGCGGTCGAGGACAGCTTCGCCTGCCTCGCCTCGGCGGCCGACGAGATCGGCCGGTGGGCGCCGGACCTGCCGCCCCGCCTGACGCGGTTCCGCGGCGACGGCTGGCAGCTCATGACCCAGGCGGCGCTCGGGCTGCGCGCCGCGCTCTACGTCCTCGCCCGCCTCCGGGCCGCCGCCGCCCTCGGAACCCGCATCGCGATCGGGATCGGCGAGGCGGCGCAGGACGCGGCCGCCGACCCCGCCGCCGACCTCGCCGCCGCGCGCGGCACCGCCTTCGAGGCCTCGGGCCGGGCGCTCGACGCCCTGCCCCGGCACCGGACGCTCGCCGTCGCCGGCGCGGGGCTGACCCTGCTCCACCCCGTGGTGGCCGATCTCCTCGCCGCCCACGCCCGCCGCTGGACCCTGCCCCAGGCCGAGGCGGCGGCGCTCTACCTCCACCCCGACAACCCGACGCTGACCGACATCGCCCCCCGCCTCGGGATCACGCCGCAGGCGGTCAACTACCGCCTCGCGGGCGGCGCGCTGCCAACCATCCGCGCCGCCCTGCGCGGCTGGGAACACGCCTTCGAGCGCTGGGAAGCCAACGGGAGCTGGAACCCATGACCGAGACCTTCGCCGCCCTGCTCTTCGCGCATGCGCTGGCCGACTTCGTGCTCCAGCCCGGCCGCATGGTCCGCCGCAAGGCCGAACCGCCGGTGCTTCTCGCCCATGTCGGCATCGTCGCACTCGCCGCCTGGGCGGCGACCGGCTTCCCGCTCCACCCCGCCATCGCCGTCCTCGCCGCGCTGCACCTGGCCACCGACGCGCTCAAGCTCTGGGTGCTCGGCGACCGGCTCGGCGGCTTCCTCGCCGACCAGGCGCTGCACCTCGCCCAGCTCGCCGGCATCGCCCTCTGGGCGCCCGGCCTCTACGCCCAGGGCCTCTGGGCCGGCCCCGCCGCCGGGCCGCTGCCGCCGGAGGCGCTCGCCCTTCTGCCCGAGGCCATGGCCTACGGCGCCGGCGCGATCCTCGCCACGCTCGCCGGCGGGCACGCCATCGGCAAGCTGCTCGCCCCCTTCCTCGCGGCCCGCCCCGCGCTGACCGACGGCAGCCTCGAGGACGCGGGCCGCATCATCGGGCTGCTCGAACGCGGCGTCGCCTTCTTCCTCGTCGTCGTCGGCCAGCCCGCCGGCGTGGGCTTCCTGATCGCCGCGAAGTCGGTCCTGCGCTTCTCCGCCGCGCAGGACGACCGGCGCGTGTCGGAATACGTCATCATCGGCACGCTCGCCTCGGTGGGCTGGGCGCTCGCCGCCGCCTACGGCGCGCTGGCGCTCGCCGCGCTGCTCCCTTGAGCCTGCCGCCCCCGGCCCCTAGATTGGTGCCGGACCCCCGGAGGACCTCCGCATGTTCGGCATTCCCGGCAAGCAGGCCGTGACCCTGACCCCCGCCGCCGAGCGGCAGATCGCCCGCCTCATGGCGAAGGGCGGCTCGAAGGGCCTCAGGATCGGCGTCCGCAAGGGCGGCTGCGCCGGCATGGAATACACCATGGACTTCGCCGACACGATCGACCCGATGGACGAGGTCGTGGAGCAGGGCGAGGCGCGGGTGATGATCGCCCCGATGGCGCAGATGTTCCTGTTCGGCACGGTGATCGACTACGAGACGACGCTTCTCGAAAGCGGCTTCCGCTTCCGCAACCCCAACGTGGCCGAGGCCTGCGGCTGCGGCGAGTCGATCAAGTTCAAGGATGCCGAGACCCTGGCCGCCGAACGCGCCCGCGGCTAGCGCAAGGGGCGCGCCCGGCCGGACGCGCCCCCCGCCGCGATCCCTGCGGATCAGTTCAGCGCCTTGTCGGTGATCTGGTGCGTCCAGGCGCCTTCGGGCGCCTTGGTGATCACCGGATCCGAGCCGCCGGCCATCAGCGTCGCCACCGTGCGCTCGTAGTCGGCCGGATCGAGCGCCCCGTTCGAGCCCGCGGTCAGCTTGGCGATCTCGCCCATCATCCGCTTCTGGTGGGCCTCGGTCTGCGCGCCGGTGTCGTCATACTCCAGCACGATCATCGCCGCCTCGTCGGGGTTCTCCTCGGCCCATTTCCAGCCCTTCATCGAGGCGCGCACGAAGCGCACCATCTTGTCCTCGAAGGCCGGATCGGCCAGGTTCTGCTCCAGCACGTAGAGCCCGTCCTCCAGCGTCGCCACGCCCTGATCCTCGTACTTGAAGGTGACGAGGTCGTCGGGGCTGATGCCGGCGTCGATCACCTGCCAGTATTCGTTGTAGGTCATGGTCGAGATGCAGTCGGCCTGCTTCTGCAGCAGCGGATCGACGTTGAAGCCCTGCTTGAGCACCGTCACCCCGTTCGGGCTTCCGTCGGTCGGGATGCCGAGGGTGCTCATCCAGCTGAGGAACGGATACTCGTTGCCGAAGAACCACACGCCCAGGGTATGGCCCGGGAAGTCGGCGGGCGTGGCGATGCCGCTCTCCTTCAGGCAGGGCAGCATCATCCCCGAGGACTTGAAGGGCTGCGCGATGTTGACGAGCGGCAGCCCCGCCTCGCGCGCGGCCAGCGCCGCCGGCATCCACTCCACGATCACGTCGGCGCCGCCGCCCGCGATCACCTGCGGCGGGGCGATGTCCGGCCCGCCCGGCTTGATCGTGACGTTGAGCCCCTCCTCCTCGTAGAAGCCCTTCTCCAGCGCCACGTAGTAGCCGGCGAACTGCGCCTGCGTCACCCACTTGAGCTGCAGCGTCACGTCGTCGGCGGCCCAGGCCCCGCCTCCGGCAAGCGCCGCCGCCGCGGCCGTCAGGACTCTCTTCATGCCTTCACCTCCATGTTGCGGGGCCGGTTCCGCCGGGCCCCGGTTCTCACTTGCGCTGCGACGGGTGCCAGAACGTCACCCGCCCCTCGATCCAGGCCACGAGCCCGTAGAAGGCCGAGCCTGCCAGCGCGGCCACCACGATCGTCGCCCAGACCATGTCGAGCCCCAGCCGCCCGACCTCGGTCGAGATGCGGAAGCCCATCCCCCTGATGGGCGAGCCGAAGAATTCGGCCACGATAGCACCGATGAGCGCCAGCGTTGTCGAAATCTTGAGCCCGTTGAAGACGAAGGGCATGGCCGCCGGCAGCCGCAGCCGCAGCAGCGTCTGCCAGTAGGAGGCGCCCCAGGTCCGCATCAGGTCGCGCTGCATCGGCTCGGCCGCCCTCAGCCCGGCGACGGTGTTGACCAGCATCGGGAAGAACACCATCGCCACCACCACCGCCGCCTTCGACTGCCAGTCGAAGCCGAACCACATGACCATGATCGGCGCGATCCCGACGATCGGCAGCGCCGCGACGAAGCTGCCCACCGGCAGCAGGCCGCGCGTCAGGAAGGGCGAGCGGTCCACCGCGATCGCGGTCAGGAAGGCCGCGCCGCAGCCGATCGCGTAGCCCGACAGCGTGCCCTTGACGAAGGTCTGCACGAAGTCGCCCCAGAGCACGCCGGTCGAGGCGGCAAGCCGCTGGGCGATGGCCGAGGGCGGCGGCAGGATCACCCCCGGCACGCCGAGGCCCCGCACCAGCCCTTCCCAGACCACCAGAACGGTGATGCCGAAGATCGCCGGCACCGCAAGCCGCCCGGCGGGCGTGCGCGCGAAGGCCGACCCGGCGATGCGCGCATTCGCCCACCAGGCCGCGAGCCAGAAGGCGATCGAGGCCGCGACTAGGCCCATGCGTCCCTCCCCTCCCCTGCCCGTTCCGACGCCGTCCGCCTCATCGCGCCATCCCCATGCGGGCAAGCGTCCGCCGCTCGACCCAGCCGATCAGGCCGACGAGGCCCGCCGCCACGATCGCGGCGGCGAAGAGCGCCGCCCAGATCTGGACCGTCTGCCCGTAGTAGGAGCCGGTCAGCAGCCGCGCGCCGAGCCCGGCGACCGCGCCGGTCGGCAGCTCGCCCACGATCGCGCCGACCAGGCTCGCCGCCGCGCCCACCTTCAGCGAGGCGAAGAGGAAGGGCATCGAGGCCGGCAGCCGCAGCTTCCAGAACGTGGCGCCGCGGCCGGCGTTGTAGGTCCTGAGCAGGTCGAGCTGGATCGCGTCGGGGCTCCGCAGCCCCTTCACCATGCCGACCACCACCGGGAAGAACGACAGGTAGGCCGAGATGATCGCCTTGGGGATCAGCCCCGAGAGCCCGACCGAGTTCAGCACCACGATGATCATCGGCGCGATGGCCAGGATCGGGATGGTCTGGCTGGCGATCGCCCAGGGCATCACGCTCATGTCCATCGCCCGGTTGTGGACGATGCCGACCGCCAGCAGGATGCCGAGGCCTGCGCCGAAGGCGAAGCCGAGCAGCGTCGCCGAGAGCGTCACCCAGGCGTGGTAGACGAGGCTGCGGTTCGAGAGCGTCCCGGTCCGGACGATGCCGCGCCGGCCGAAGAGCTCCTCGGCCACCGTCGCGTCCCAGAGCTCCGCCGCCACCTGGTGCGGCGCGGGCAGCACCGGGCGTTCCTGGCTGAAGCTGCCCGCGAGGATCTCGGCGAACCCCGCCTCCTCCCCCGCCCGCGCCGCCTGGTCGCGCGTCCAGGCGGCGTTGAGCCAGACGCAGGCGCCGTACCAGATGGCGACGATGGCCGAGACGACCGTGAGCACGGGCAAGAACGACCTCATGGCCGGCCGCTCCGCCGGTGCACGCGCCGTGCACGCCCGGTGCACGGGTCGTGCAGGGGATCAGACCTCGTAGGCATGGCCCGCCCTCAACCCCTCGCGCACCCGGTGCGCGATCTCCAGGAACTCCCGGCTGTCGCGGATCTCGAGCGGCCGCTCGCGCGGCAGCGGGCTCTCGATCACGTCGGTGATCCGCCCCGGCCGCGGGCTCATCACCACGATCCGGGTCGAGAGGTAGACCGCCTCGGGGATCGAGTGGGTGACGAAGAGGATGGTCTTGCCGGTGCGGTTCCAGAGCTTGAGCAGCTCCTCGTTCAGCCGGTCGCGGACGATCTCGTCGAGCGCGCCGAAGGGTTCGTCCATCAGCAGGATGTCGGCATCGAAGGCAAGCGCCCGCGCGATCGAGGCGCGCTGCTGCATCCCCCCCGAAAGCTGCCAGGGAAACTTGTTGCCGAAGCCGGAAAGCTCGACCAGCTCCAGCACCTTTCGGACACGCTCCGCCCGCTCGGCCTTCGGATAGCCCATGATCTCGAGGGGAAGTTGCACATTTCCTGCAATCGTGCGCCAGGGGTAGAGGCCGGCCGCCTGGAACACGTAGCCATAGGCCCGCGCCCGCCGCGCCGCGTCCGCGCTCATGCCGTTGACGCTGAGCCGGCCCTCGGTCGGCTCCTCCAGCGCGGCGACGCAGCGCAGGAAGGTGGTCTTGCCGCAGCCCGAGGGGCCGATGAAGCTCACGAATTCGCCCCGCCCGATGGCGAGGTCCACGCCGGTCAGCGCGCGCACCGGCCCGTCCGCGGTCTGGAAGGTCAGGCCGAGGCCGCTCGCCTCGATCACCGGTCCGGTCCGGTCCGATCCGCCCGTCTCCGCCATCAGCGCCCCGTCGTCCCGCACGTCCTTCCCCCTGCCTGCCTGCCGCGCAGGCCCTTCATCCGCGCCCGCCCGCCGTCACACATGCCGCGTCAGCCCGCCGTCCACGCGCAGGTTCTGCCCGGTGATGTAGCCCGCCCCCTCCGAGACGAGGAAGGCGACCGTCGCGGCGATCTCCTCCGCCCGGCCGTAGCGGCCCATCGGCACCATCGCGGCACGCTCGGCCGTGGCCGGCAGGCTGTCGATCCAGCCGGGCAGGACGTTGTTCATCCGCACGCCCTGCGCGGCGAACTGGTCGGCGAAGAGCTTGGTGAAGGCCGCAAGCCCCGCCCGGAACACCGCCGAGGTCGGGAACATCGCCGCGGGCTCCATCGCCCAGGCCGAGGAGATGTTGACGATCGCCCCGCCCCCCTGCGCCGCCATGAGGGGCGCGACGAGCCGCGTCGGCCGGATCACGCTCAAGAGGTAGACCTCCATCCCCGTCGCCCAGTCGTCGTCGGACAGCTCCAGCACCGGCGCGCGCGGCCCGTGGCCGGCCGAGTTCACCAGCACGTCGATCCGCCCCCAGCGGTCCATGGCGCCCTCGACCAGCCGCCGGAGATCCTCCACCGAGCGGTTCGAGCCGGTGACGCCGAAGCCGCCGAGCCGCTCGCCCAGCGCCTGCCCCCGGCCCGAGGACGACAGCACCCCCACGGCGTAGCCCTCGGCCGCAAGCCGCTCGGCGCAGGCCGCGCCCATGCCCGAGCCGCCGGCGGTGACGAGGGCGACCTTCGTCACCCTCACACTCCGCTTGCCGGGATGCCGCTGCGCTGCACCGCCCTCGGCGCGGTCAGCTCCTTCCAGGTGGACAGCGCCTTCGACACCGGGCCCATCGGTTCGCGGGCAACGAACTGGCCGTGGCCCTCCTCGGTCCTGACCTCGCCGTCGTGGATCGCGACCTTGCCGCGGGTCAGCGTGAAGCGCGGCAGGCCCTTCACCCGCTTGCCCTCGAACACGTTGTAGTCGATGGCCGACTGCTGCGTCCTGGCGCTGATCGTCTTGGTCTTCTTCGGATCCCAGACCACGATGTCGGCATCCGCACCGACGAGGATCGCCCCCTTCCTGGGATACATGTTCAGGATCTTGGCGATGTTGGTCGAGGTCACGGCGACGAACTCGTTCATCGTGATGCGCCCGGTGTTGACCCCGTGGGTCCAGAGCATCGGCATCCGGTCCTCGAGCCCCCCCGTCCCGTTCGGAATCTTGGTGAAGTCGCCCAGGCCGAAGCGCTTCTGCGCGGTGGTGAAGGCGCAGTGGTCGGTGGCGACCACCGAGAGCGTCCCGCTCGCCAGCCCGGCCCAGAGGCTGTCCTGATGCCGCTTGTTGCGGAAGGGCGGGCTCATCACGCGCCGGGCGGCGTGGTCCCAGTCCTTGTTGAAGTACTCGCTCTCGTCGAGCGTCAGGTGCTGGATCAGCGGCTCGCCCCAGACCCGCTTGCCGGCGGCCTTCGCCCGCCGCACCGCCTCGTGGCTCTCCTCGCAGGAGAGGTGCACGACATAGAGCGGCACGCCGGCCATGTCGGCGATCATGATGGCGCGGTTCGTCGCCTCGCCCTCCACCTCGGGCGGGCGCGAATAGGCATGGGCCTCGGGGCCGGTGTTGCCCTCCTCGAGGAACTTGCGCTGCAGCTCGGCCACCACGTCGCCGTTCTCGGCATGGACGAGCGGGATCGCCCCGAGCTCGGCGCAGCGGCGGAACGAGGCGAACAT
Source organism: Paracoccaceae bacterium (assembly GCA_026419405.1). Taxonomy (GTDB): domain Bacteria; phylum Pseudomonadota; class Alphaproteobacteria; order Rhodobacterales; family Rhodobacteraceae; genus JANZZL01. The sequence goes on from JANZZL010000056.1 coordinate 15,626, forward strand.
CTCGTCGTCGTTCACCATCAGCGCGCCCTTGTAGGCCATGAAGTGCTTGAAGGTGTTGATGCCGCGCTCCACGACATCCTTCATCTCGTTGAACACCTGCTCGCCCCACCAGGTGACCGCCATGTGGAACGAGTAGTCGCAGTTGGCGCGGGTGGACTTGTTGTCCCACATCCTGAGCGCGTCGAGCAGCCCCTGGCCGGGCGAGGGCAGCGCGAAATCCACCACCATCGTCGTCCCGCCCGCAAGCGCCGCGCGGGTGCCGCTCTCGAAGTCGTCCGACGAATAGGTGCCCATGAAGGGCATCTCGAGATGCGTATGCGGGTCGATCCCGCCGGGCATGACGTAGCAGCCGGTGGCATCGAGCACCGTGTCGCCCTTCAGCTTCGGCCCGATCTCGACGATCCGTCCGCCCTCGATCCTGACATCGGCCTTGTAGGTCAGGTCGGCGGTGACGATGGTGCCGTTGCGGATGACTGTGCTCATGGCCGCTCTCCCTGCATTCTCCGGTTCGCTATCACTCCACGGGCCGGCGGAGGGCGCCCCCGGCCGCACCGGCACGTCGGCCGGCCGGCGGCCCGCCCGCCTCCGGCGCGGCCCGCGCCGCCGCCCGGCCCGCGTCTCATGGCCCGCCCTCCGGGGTGACGCGGCGCAGCTGCATCCGCTCCACCGTGCCGTCGGGCATCGTGGTGGTGATGTCGGCATCGAACAGCACGCCGTTGGCGTCGATCGAGAACACCGCCTCCTGCTGCCGGGGCAGGTCGGGCAGCTCGCGCGAGCTGGCCCGCGTGATCGACCGCCAGATCCCGTCCGCCTCGGTCGTCTCGACGAGGAAGCGCACCTCGCCGGGCGCGCCCCGCATCGTCGAGCGGCAGGTGCCGAGCTGGGCGAAGCAGTCGTGCGGGATGTGCCGCACCGTGCCCATCAGCATGCTGGTGCGCCGCGCGCGGAAGCGCCGGTCGGTCTCCATCCCGACTGGGACGATCAGCGCGGACTCGGTGAAGCGGATCGGCTCGCCGCCGAACATCTCGCGCATCATCTCGGCCGTCATCCGCCTGACCTCGGGCGAGAGCCCGGCCGGCAGCGGCGTGGCGAAGCTGCCGTCGTAGCGGTAGCGGTCGGCCGACAGCCGGCGCGAGACGAGCGCGAGCGACGCGACCGCCGGATCGCCCTCCACCCGCAGCGTGTAGTCGTAGCGCGCCCCGCTCGGCGGGCTCAGCGCATCCTGGTCGAGCGCCGAGGTCGCGCCGGGGCGCACCGGATCGGCCACCCCCGCGGCGCAGCCGGCCAGCGCGAGGCCCGCGAGCACCAGCGCGGCAAGGCGGGGCATCAGGCCGATCCTCCCGCACCGCCGCCGCCCGCGCCGGGCGGCAGGGCGGCCGCGAGGGGGTGGCGCCCGGCCTCTCTCACCCCACCACCTCCGCCGTCTCGACCACCGCGTGGAACAGCACGTTCGCGCCCCTGGTCGCCCAGTCGGGCGTGATCTCCTCGGCCTCGTTGTGCGAAAGCCCGTCCTTGCAGGGGCACATCACCATGACCGTCGGCGCCACCCGGTTGATCCAGCAGGCGTCGTGGCCCGCGCCCGAGACGATGTCCATGTGGCTGTAGCCGAGCTTCTCGGCGGCGCCGCGCACCACGCGCACGAGGCCGGGGTCGAAGGTCACCGGGTCGAAGTGGCCGACCGCCTCGATCTCGCAGGAAAGGCCCAGTTCCCTCGCCACTGCCTGCGCCGCGCGCTCCACCTCGGCGCGCATCGTGTCGAGCTTCTCCTGCTCGGGCGAGCGGATGTCCACGGTGAACACCGCCCGGCCGGGGATCACGTTGCGCGAGTTCGGCCAGACATTGGCCTGGCCCACCGCGCCGACCGCGTTCGGCTGGTGGCTCATCGCAATCTGGTGCACCCGCTCGATGATCCGCGCCATGCCGAGCCCGGCGTTGACGCGCATGTGCATCGGGGTGGAGCCGGTATGCGCCTCCTTGCCGGTCAGCCGGATCTCGAGCCACCAGAGCCCTTGGCCGTGGGTGACGACGCCGATGTCCTTCCCCTCGGCCTCGAGGATCGGCCCCTGCTCGATGTGCAGCTCGAAGAAGGCCTTCATCGGCCGCGCCCCGACCTCCTCGTCGCCCATCCAGCCGATGCGCCTGAGCTCGTCGCCGAAGGTCTTGCCCTCGGCGTCCCTGCGGGCATAGGCCCATTCCAGGTCGTGGATCCCCGCGAAGACGCCGCTTGCCAGCATGGCGGGGGCGAAGCGGGTGCCCTCCTCGTTCGTCCAGTTGGTGACGACGATCGGGTGCTTCGTGCGGATGCCGAGGTCGTTCAGCGTGCGCACGATCTCGAGCCCGCCGAGCACGCCCAGCACCCCGTCATACTTCCCGCCCGTGGGCTGGGTGTCGAGGTGGGAGCCGACGTAGACCGGCAGCGCATCGGGGTCGGTGCCCTCGCGGCGGGCGAACATCGTGCCCATGCGGTCCACGCCGAGCGTGCAGCCCGCCTCCTCGCACCAGCGGCGGAACAGCGCGCGGCCCTCGGCATCGGCGTCGGTCAGGGTCTGGCGGTTGTTGCCGCCGGCCACGCCGGGGCCGATCTTCGCCATCTCCATGAGCGACTCCCAGAGCCGCTCGCCGTTGATCCTCAGGTTCTCACCCGGGGCTGCCATCCTGTCGTCTCCCTGTCCTGCGCCGCGGGGCGGTCTGCCGCCGCCCTCGGGCCTTCCCGTCGCCCGGCCGGGGCCGGGCGCCGCGTCACGCGGTCGCCTCCAGCACCTCGGCGAGCGTGCCGACGAGCTGGTCAATCTGCGCCTTCTCGATGATCAGGGGCGGCGACATGGCGATGATGTCGCCCGTGGTGCGGATCATGATCCCCTTCTCGAAGGCCGCGACAAAGGCCGAGAAGGCGCGCTTGGTGGGCTCGCCCGGAATCGGCTCCAGCTCCACCGCCCCGATCAGCCCGAGGTTGCGGATGTCGATGACATGGCGCGTGCCCTTCAGCGAATGCAGCGCCTCCTCCCAATAGGGCGCGATCTCGGCGGCGCGCTCGAAGAGCCCCTCCTCGCGGTAGGTCTCGAGCGTGGCGAGCCCCGCCGCCGAGGCGATCGGGTTGCCCGAGTAGGTGTAGCCGTGGAACAGCTCGATCACGTGCTCGGGGCCGGACATGAAGGCCTGGTAGATCTCGCCCGAGGTCATCACCGCGCCCATCGGGATCACCCCGTTGGTCAGCCCCTTGGCGCAGGTGATCATGTCGGGCCTGACGCCGAAGTACTGGCTGGCGAAGGGCGCGCCGAGCCGGCCGAAGCCGGTGATGACCTCGTCGAAGATCAGCAGGATGCCATGCTTCGTGCAGATCTCGCGTAGCCGCTGCAGGTAGCCCTTCGGCGGCAGGATCACCCCGGTCGAGCCCGCGACCGGCTCGACGATCACCGCCGCGATGGTCTCGGCCCCGTGCAGCGCGACGATCCGCTCGAGCTCGTCGGCCAGTTCCGCGCCGTGCTCCGGCTGGCCGCGGGTATAGGCGTTCCGCGCCGGCAGGTGGGTGTGCGGCAGGTGGTCCACCCCGCCCAGCATGGTGCCGAAGAAGCGGCGGTTGTTGACGATGCCGCCGACCGAGATGCCGCCGAAGCCCACGCCGTGATAGCCCCGCTCGCGCCCGATCAGGCGGGTCCGCGTGGCCTCGCCGCGGGCGCGGTGATAGGCGATGGCGATCTTCAGCGCGGTGTCCACCGCCTCGGAGCCCGAGTTGACGAAGAAGGCGTGCTCCATGCCCTCGGGGGCGATGCCGATCAGCCGGTTCGCCAGCTCGAAGGCCTTGGGGTGGCCCATCTGGAAGGCGGGGGCGTAGTCGAGCTCGGCCGCCTGCTTCTGGATCGCCTCGGTGATCCGCGGCCGGGTGTGGCCGGCGTTGCAGCACCAGAGCCCGGCGGTGCCGTCGAGCACCTTGCGCCCGTCGGCGGCGGTGTAATGCATGTCCTTCGCCGCGACCAGCATCCGCGGCGCCTTCTTGAACTGCCGGTTCGCGGTGAACGGCATCCAGAAGGCGTTGAGATCGTTCGGTGCGGGCCTGCGGTCGAGCGCCATCTGAGATCCCCCAAGGCAAAGCCCCCGGTCCGGCGCGGCTGCGAACGGGGTCCAATTCATCTTTGACCGGTTGGTCAGCATCACGCTAGGAGAGTGGTCAGCGCCCGTCAAGGACGCGCAGACGGCAGCCGGAGCATGGGCCGCATGAGCGCAGGCAGCACCCGTCCGCGGACGCGCATCCAGCGCGAGAACCGCCAGACCATCCTCGACGCCGCGCTCGAGGTGTTCTCGGCCCAGGGCTTCCGCGGCGCCACGCTCGACCAGATCGCCGAGGTGGCGGGCCTGTCGAAGCCGAACCTGCTCTACTACTTCGCCTCGAAGGAGGCGATCTACGCCGCGCTGCTCGAGACCCTGCTCGACACCTGGCTCGACCCGCTGCGCGCCATCGACCCGGCGGGCGACCCGCGCGCGGAGCTTCTCGGCTATGTGCGCCGCAAGCTCGAGATGAGCCGCGAGATGCCGCGCGAGAGCCGGCTCTTCGCCAACGAGATCCTCCAGGGCGCCCCGCGGCTCGGGTCGCTGCTGGCCACCGACCTCAGGGCGCTCGTCGAGGAGAAGGCGGCGGTCCTCGCGCGCTGGATGGACGAGGGGCGGCTCGCGCGCGTGCATCCGGTGCACCTGATCTTCGCGGTCTGGGCGCTGACGCAGCACTATGCCGACTTCGAGGTCCAGGTGCGCGCGGTGCTCGGGCCGGAGGCGGGCGACCCCTTCCCCGCGGCGCAGCAGATGCTCGAGACGCTGTTCGGCCGGCTTCTCGAGGGCGCGGGGGGCGGGCAGAGCGGTCCTTAACCCCGCGCTAAGGCCGTCCGGCATAGCATCGCGAATCGGTGGGGCCCCGCAGGCCGGGGCCAGGGTGACGACGATGCTGCAACCGATCCAGACTGCCCTTCCGGGCATCCTGCCCCTGCGCGTGCCGGCAACCGCCGAGACGGCCGCCGCGATCCCCGGCGCCGCCGCCGGCGACGGGGCGCGCGCGGATCTGCCGCAGGACCGCGGCGCCGAGGCCGGGCGCCTCGCGCAGGCGGCGCGCGAACTTCTCGAGGATCCCGCGCGGCCCCTCGGCCCGCCGCCGGCCTTCGAGGCCAACGTGCTCGAGGCCGAACGCGCGCGGCTGAGATACGCCGGGCCGGCCGCCGCGGCCGAGGCGGGCGCCGCAGGCGCCACGCCCGACCCTGCATCCGGCCCCGCGCCCGACCCGGCGCCCGACCCCGCTCCCGAGGCGCCCTGCCGCGATGCGGCCCGCGGCGAGGCCGCCTACCGCGAGGCAACCGCCGGACCGGCGCCCTCGCGGCTCGATCTCTCGCGCTAGGGTCGCCCCCCGCCGCGCCGATCGCGCCCGATGCCGCCCCGGCGGGGGCGGCGGCGCGGGGCCCGCCCGGCCCCTCCCGGCCCTGCCGAGCCCCGTGCACCAGGGTCCGCACAGGGGTCCGCACAGGGGTCCGCGACGGGGTCCGCACCGCGGGGGTGTGCCGCGGGGGTGTGCCGCGGAGTTGCGCCGGAGAGCGCGCCGGAGAGCGCGCCCCGGGGGGCGGCACCCCCTGACGGGCGCGGCGGCAGACCCGACCGGCCGCAGCGGGATCGCTCGCGATCCGCCCGTGGGGGGCGGGATCCGTCCCGTCCGACGGCAGGGCCGCAACCGACAGTGCCGTCCACCTGCGCGCGCAGCCGCTGGGTCGAGGCGCAGCAGCGCCGGGGGCGGTTCGTCCCTTCCACGTGCGCGCGCAGCCGCGCTGCTGCCTGCCGTGCCGATCGGCCGCGCCGGCTCGGGCCGTCGGCGCTCCCGCCCCCTCCGCCGGGCGCCCGCGCGCCACGCCATCCGGCGAGGCTCCGGCTTCCGGTCGTCCCGCCCGACCCCGGCGCAGCCGCCTGCCGCCCCGCGCGCGCCGGAGACGGCGGGAACACCGCACAGGACCTTGCCCCGGGGGCTCCGGCGCCGGCCCGGCCCGCGGCCCTGCCGGGAAGTGATCCCCGGCCGCCTCCTTCCTCTTGTCCCAAATACGCCGGGGGGTCCGGGGGGCAGCGCCCCCCCGCCCCCCCCCCCCCCCCCCCCCCCCCCCCCCCCCCCCCCCCCCCCCCCCCCCCCCCCCCCCCCCCCC
>JANZZL010000118.1 GCA_026419405.1 Paracoccaceae bacterium
GGCCCGCAGCCTCGGCGAACGCCGCGCCCGGCACCGGGCCGCGGCCGCGGCGCCACCCGCGCGCCCTGCCGCCGCGATCCGCCTCGGGGCGGAGGTGCCGCGGCAGGCCGAGGCCCCGCCGCTCGCGCTTGCCTTCCCCGCGCCGCCGCCGCCGGGCAAGGCCTGGCCCGCCCCGCCGGGGCCGGCCGCCGCGGCGCTTTCGGCGCTCTCGGAGCGGTTCCGCCTCGTCCCGGTGCCGCAGGACGCGGCCGGCACCTGGGCCGCCTGGCTGATCCCCGACGTGCACGAGGCCGACGAGCGGAGCGGGGGACACGCGGGCCCCGGGGCTCACGCGCCCGGCGGTCCCTCGGGCGGCAGCAGGTAGCGCCCGTCGGCCGCCGCCCCCGCCCCGCTTGCCCGCCCGAGGCCGAGCTTGTCGGCCAGAACGCCCGCGGCGATCGGCGGCAGGTTCGACGGCGGGCGCAGCGCAAGTCCGAGCGCCGCGCCGAGCCCGCGCTCGGCCTTGGCGTCGAGGAAGGCGCGCAAGAGGTGCCGCGCGCGGACCTGGCGCAGATGCGCCGCGATCGCGGCCTCGGCCGCGCCCTGCCCCCGCACCGCCGCGAGGTGGCGCGCCGAGGCGGCGGCCAGCGCGGCGAGATCCGCCGTCCGGTGCCGGGCGCTGAGCGAACCCGCCCGCACCCGCGCGACGTAGCCGACGCGTCGGCTCAGGCGGAAGCGCGCCCCGGCGATCAGCGCGCGCAGGTAGAGGTCGTAGTCCTCGCCCAACCTCAGTGCGGGGTCGTAGCCGAGGCCGAGCCGCGCGAGCACGGCGCGCCGCATCACCGGCTTGAGGAACCCCAGCTCGCCCCGCGGCGCGCCGCGCCGGGTCAGGTTGCCGCGCACGAAGGCGGGCAGGTCGAGCGGCACGCTGCCGCCCGGCGGCCCGCGGCGGATCCGGGCGCGCGCCTCCGCCGGCGCAGTTCCGGCCGCCACGAAGGCGATGTTGTCGGCGATCAGGTCCCAGTCCGGCTCGGCCAGAAGCGGGGCGAAGCGGCCCGGCAGCAGCAGGTCGTCGGCATCGAGCACCGCGACCAGCGGCGCCGAGGACCTCGCGATGCCGAGATTGCGCGCCGCCGCCGGCCCGAGGTTGCGCGCCGCGCGGTGGACGGCAAGCCGCCCGTCGCGCCCGGCGGCGCGGCGCGCGGCGCCGGCCGTGTCGTCGCCCGAGGCGTCGTCGATCACGACCACCTCGGCCACCTCCGGCTCGGCCAGCGCCGAGGCGACCGCGTCGCCCACCGTCGCCTCGGCGTCGCGCGCGGCGATGATGACCGCGACCGACCGGCCCTCCTGCGGGCTCACGGCCCGCCCCCCGCCAGCCGGCGCCGGTCGCCGGCGCGGGTCTCGAGCAGCCGGCGGTAGGCGGCCGACAGCGCCGCCCGCCCCGCCTCCAGCCCGAAGCGCAGCGGATCGGGGCCGCAGAGCGCGCGCAGGATCGTCCGCCGCCGCGGCCAGGGCAGGTCGGCCCGCCAGGGCGTCAGCACCATCGCGCGCAGCGTCGGCGGATCGAGGCCGGGCAGTGGCGGCGGGCCCGGCGGGGCCCCCGGCACCACGGCCCGCGCCGCGGCCGCCGCGAAGGCCAGCGTCGGGCCGAGCCCGTTCTCTCCGGCAAGCCGCGCCAGCGCCGCGCGTCCGCCGGGGTCGAGCGCGGCGAGCCCGGCGGCGAGATCCGCCGCAAGCCCGCCCGCCGGGGCCCGCGCGACCAGCGCCCGGGCAAGGCCCATGGCCCCCAGCAGGCAGCGGTCGGGCGGCGACAGGACCGGGTAGTCCGCCCCCTCGAAGCGGAAGCGCACCGCCCGGGCGAGGAAGCCCGCCTCGTGCCGCGGCCGCGGCAGGCCGGGCTGCTGGAGCCCGTGGTGCAGGTCGACGAAGGCCGCCGTGCCGGGGCGGCGGAAGTGCTGCTCGCCGAGGAACCGCGTCCACCAGCCGGAAAGTTCCGCCTCGGCCGGCGCGAAGCCGGCCCCGGCCAGCACCCGCGCCGCCCTGCGGCGGTCGGCCCGCGCCACCAGGATGTCGGCATCCGCGCTCGGCCGCCGCAGCGGGTCGCCGTAGAGCTGCGCCTGCGCGAGCGGCCCCTTCAGGTGGACATGCGCGATCCCCGCCGCGGCGAAGAGCGCCCCCGCCTCGGCGGTAAGCCGCAGCGCCGCGCGGTTCATGGCAAGCACCCGCAGCCGCGTCCGGTCGATCTCGGGGGCAAGCCCGGCGCAGCCCGGCGGCAGCCGCGCCGGATCGGCCGGCAGGGCCAGGATCAGCCCCGACAGCCGCGCCACCTCGAACAGCGTGCGCGGATCGAGCGGCCGGTCGGGCAGGCGGTCGGGCAGGCGGTCGGGTGGCGGCGCCGGCGCGGCCGCCTCCGGCGGTGCGGGGCCGTGCCGCGCCGAGGCCTGGCAGCCGGCCAGGCAGGCGGCCAGCCAGTCGGCCTCGGCGGCGCAGTCGCGCCCGCCGACCCAGGACAGGTCCCGTGCACCGATCGCCATCGCTCCTGCCGCTGCCGCCCCGCGCGGTTCCGCCCCCGGCATGGCGGCGATCCCGGCGCCCTCCACCCTTATGCGGCGCCGGTCCGCCGGCGGAAGCGCAGCGTCCCCGATCTCGGCGACTGCCCGCCGAAGCGCTCAACTTTAAGGCAATCGGCAAGCTATTGCCTCCCGCGGCGGTGGTGGCGTTGACGCAGCGGCAGAGCGCCCGCAAGCTTCTGTCCGGCGCAAGCCACTTCACAGACCGGCCACTTCACTCATCGGAAGGTGATGCCATGAAGTCGACCACGCCAGCCTACGCCGCTCCGGTGCTGAAGGTTCACGGCAAGCTCGAGGACCTGACGCACGGCGCCTCCACCGGGAACGCGCTCGACTTCGCGTTTCCGGTCGGCACGCCCGTGTCGGACCTGACCTTCTCGTAAGGCAGCCTGCGCGGAGCCCGCGGCAAGCGGCCGGGGCGGCACGTCCGCCCCGGCCCGTCATCCGCCCCCGGGGAGGGCACGATCCGCCATGACCGCCACCGACATCCTTGCCGACGATCCCGCCGACCGCGCGGCGGCGGCCGGAGCGACCCGCTTCCGCACCGCCCCCGACTGCGTCGCCTGCGCCTTCGGTGACGGCATCGCCATCCTCGACCTGCGCTCGAACCTCTACTTCAGCCTCAACGCCGTCGGCGCCGAGGTCTGGCACCGGCTCGCCGTGCCGCAGACCGAAGGCGAGCTCGTGGCGCATGTCGCCGCACGCTTCGGCGTCGCGCCCGAGGTCTGCGGCCCCGACCTCGCTCGGCTGATCGCGCAGCTCGCCGCGCACCGCCTGGTCGAGCGCGCATGACCCCGCCCCCCGGCAGAGCGCCCGTTGCCGCGCCCCCTGCGCCCCCTGCCGCGCCCCCTGCGCCCGTCCGCGGGCGGATCCGGCGGCTCCGGCGGCTCCGGCGCCTCTCGCGGCACGAGGCGCGGCTTCTCGCCGCCGCGCTGGCCGAGGTGCTGCGTGCCCGCGCCATGCTCTGGCTCCGCCAGAGCGGCGCGCTGCGGGCGCGGATCGCGCGGCTGGCGGCGGCCCCGCCCCCGCCCGGCGCGGCAGACTGCCGCGCGGCGCTGGCCGAGGTGGCCTGGTCGGTCGCCGCCGCCGCCCGTCTCGTGCCGGGGGCGAGCTGCCTGACGCAGGCGCTCGCCGGGCAGGCGCTGCTGGCGCGGCGCGGCATCGCCGCGACGGTGCGGCTCTCGCTCCCCGCGGCTGCGGGCGGGGCGGCGGCGTTCCGCCCGCATGCCTGGCTCGTGGCGGGGCCGGCGCTGGTGCTCGGCGGCACGGCGCAGGACTACGCGCGCCACCACACGCTGGCCGAGCTGCCCGCCGCCGGCGGGGCCGCCGCGACCCCGGCGGCCGCCGCGCCGTGACCGGTTTCGCGGGCTTCCTCGCGGCCTCGGGCGCGCCCGGCACGGCCGAGGCCGCGCTCGGCCGGGCCTTCGCCGGAGCCGGCTTCGACCGCCTCGCCGACGGGCCGGGCCTCGCCCTCGGCCAGCGCCGGGCGGCAGGGCCGGGCGGGCCCTGGCGCGATGCCCGCACCGGCTGCCTGCTCGCAGGCGAGATCTTCCTCGACGATCCGGCCGCGCTCGCCGCGGCCCTGGGCCTGCCGCCGCAGACGCCCGACGCCGGCCTGGTGCTCGCCGCCCACGCGCGCTGGGGCGAGGCCGCTCCCGACCGGCTCGCCGGCAGCTTCGCCTATGCGCTCTGGGATCCGCGCCGCCGCCGGCTGCTGGCCGTCCGCGACCGCTTCGGCATCGCCCCGCTCGCCTTCCACGCCGCGCCGCAGGGGCTGGCGCTCGCCGCCACGCCCGAGGCCGCGCTGCGGGCCGCCGGGATCGCCGCCGAGCCCGACGAGGACTGGGTGGCCGACTACCTCGCCGGGCAGGAGACCTCGTTCCGCCGGACCGCCTGGCGCGGCGTGGAGCGGCTGCCGCCCGGGCACCTCCTGATCGCCGGCGGCGGGCGCGTGGAGCTGCGCCGCTGGTGGGACCTCGCGCCCGAGACACTTGCGGCCGCCGACCGCGCGCCCGAGGCGCTGGCCGAGGCGCTCGACCGGGCGGTCCGGGCGGCGCTCCGCGGCGGCGCGACGGCGGCGATGCTGAGCGGCGGGCTCGACTCGAGCGCGCTTGCGCTGCTGGCCGCGCGCGCCGCGCCGGGGCTGCCGGCGGTCTCGGTGCGCTACCCCTCGCTGCCGGCGCTCGACGAGGGGCGCTTCATCGCGGCGGTCCGCGCGGCGGGCCGCCTCGGCGCCATCGAGGCCGACGGCGCCGCCACGCCGGCGCTGGCCGTGTCGGCCGAGACCGCGGCGCTGCTCGGCGCCCCCTCGGACTGCTACGGCGCGGGCGCGGCGCGGCTCGCCTACCGCGCGACCGCCGCCGCGGGCTGCCGGGCGGTGATCGACGGGCACGGCGGCGACGAGGTCGCCGGCCACGGCCTGTGGCACCTCGACGCGCTGGCGCGCGCCGGCCGCTGGGGCGCGCTCTGGCGGCTGGCCCGCGCGCACCGCGCCTTCGCCGGCGCCTCGGAGGCGACCGACCTCGGCCTGCATCTCGCCCGCCGCGGGCCCCGGCCGCTGGCCGCCCTCGTCCGGCGGCTGCGGCCCGAGGCCGCGGCCGACACCACCGGCTGGCGCGCCCTGGTGCGGCCCGACCTGGCCGCGCGCAGCGGGCTCGTGGCGCGGGTGCGCGCCGCCGCGGCCGAGGCGCGGACGGGCTTCCCCCCCGATACCGCGCCGCATGCGGCTCTGCTGCGCGCGCCCCGCACCGCCTCGGCCTTCGAGGCGCTCGCGGCGCTTGCCGCGGCCGAGGGAGTCGCCCCGCGCTACCCCTTCCACGACCCGCGCGTGGTCAGGCTCTGCCTCAACCGCCCCGCCGCCGAGAAGATCGCGGGCGGGCGGCCGCGGGCGCACCTGCGGGCGGCGATGCAGGGGATCCTGCCCGAGGCCGTGCGGCTGCGGGCCGGCAAGACGGATTTCCTGCCGCTGCTTGCCGCCGCGCTGCGCGCCGAGCCCGAGGGCCGCGCCGCGCGCTACCGCACGGGCCCGCCGGAGCGCCTCGCGCCCTGGGTCGCGCCGGAACCGCTCGCCGCGGCCGCCCGGGCGCTCGCCGCGCCCGGCCTGCCGCCGCCGCAGGCGCTCTTCCACCTCTGGCGCGCGCTCCAGCTCGACCGCTGGCTCGAGCGGCTCGAGGCCGGCGGCGGCGCCGCCGCGGCCCCGCGCGCGGTGCCGGCATGACGGCCGCGGCCTCCCTCGCCCCGCCGCTGCCGGCGCCGGCGCGCTACCGGGCCTACGGCCTGCGCATTGCCTCCGACATCCCGCTGCCCGAACTGGCGGCCACCGAGCCCGCCGGCCCGGCGGAGCTCGCGATCCGCCGCTGCGCGCGGCTCGACCTTCCGCCCGAGGCGCAGCAGGCCGCCGCCTGGCACCGCTTCGCGCCCGAGGGCGCGGCCTTCCGCTGGGCCGGGGTCGGCGCCTTCGCCGTCTCGGCCAGCGGCGCGCGGATCGACGCGGCCCCCGCGCCGGGCGTGGGCCACGGGCTCGTCGCCTTCCCGCTCCTCGGCCCGGTCCTCGCCGAGGCGCTGCGGCGCCAGGGCCTGCTCGTGCTTCACGCCAGCGCGGTCGAGATCGGCGGCGCGGGGGTGGCGCTCCTCGCCGACAAGGGCACCGGCAAGTCCACCGCGGCGGCCGCCCTGCTCGGCCGGGGCGCCCGGCTCCTCGCCGACGACCTGACGGCGCTCAGGCCGGGCGCGTGGGAGATCCCGCCGGGCTTCGCCCAGCTCAAGCTCTCGCCCGGGGCGCTCGCCGCGCAGCGGCCGCCGGGCGCCCGGACGCGCCGCTCCGTCCATGCGGCGATCGGCAAGAGGCGGGTGCTGCTGCCCGGCCTGCTCGCGCCCCGCCCGGTGCCGGTCCGGCGGCTCTACGTCCTGACCCGCGGCGACGCGGCGGCGCCCGCCATCGCCCCCCTGCCGCCCGAGGCGGCGCTGCCCGCGCTGCTGCGCTTCGTCTACGCCAGCCGCTTCGGCCGCGCGGCGGTCGACGGCGCGGCGGCGGCGACGCTGTTCCGGCAGGCGACGGCGCTTGCCGGGCGCGGCCTGCTGCGGCGTCTGGCGCTGCCCGAGGGGCTCGACCGCCTCGCCGCGCTCCACGCAGCGATCACCCGCGACCTCGCCGGAGACGCGCCGTGAGCGACGCCGCCCACCTCCTCGCCGCGATCCGGGCCGAGGGGCGCGGCCGCTTCTGGGTGGCGCTCGCCCTCCTGACGGCGGGAAGCCTCTCGGAAGGCGCCTCGATCCTGCTCGTCCTGCCGGTCCTGCAGCTGATGGGCGATGCCCCGGCGCAGAGCATCGACCTCGCCGGGCGGAGCCTCCTCGGCCTGCCGCTGCCGCCCGTCAGCCTCGGCCTGCCGGCGGTGCTCGCGGCGCTGGTGGCGCTGGTCGCCGCGGCGGCGGCCTGCAACCGCGCAAAGGCCGTCTGCCTCTCCGACCTGATGTCGGACTTCGCCAACACGCTGCGCACCGGGCTGTTCTCGGCCATCGCCCGCGCCCGCTGGGAGGAGATCGCGCGCCACCGCGCGGCCGACCTCGAACTGGCCCTGACCGCCGAGGCCGAACGGGTGAAGGCGGCGGCGATCCTTGTCCTGACGATCCTCCAGAACCTCGTGATGCTCGCCGTCTACCTCGCGCTCGGCCTCCTCGTCTCGGTGCCGATGACGCTCGCCATCCTGCTCGCGGGGGGCCTCGCGCTCGCTGCGCTGACGCCGTTCCGGCGCGCGGCGGCGGGCTACGGGGCGCGGCTGCGCGCCGCGCGCGAGGCGCAGTTCCGCAGCACCGCCGACTTCCTCGCCGGGCTGAAGACCGCCCGCGCGCTCGACCTCGGGCCGGCGCAGGCGGCAGCCTACGCACGGCTGCTCGCCGAGGCCAAGGCCGATGCCGCCGCCTATGCCCGCCGCAGCGCCACCGGGGCCGGCGCCTTCCAGGTCGCGCTCGCCGCCGGGGCGGCGGCCTTCGTGCTCGCGGCGACCGGCTGGGCCGGCCTCTCGACCGGCGAGGTGGTCGTGCTGCTGCTGCTGCTCATGCGCCTCGCCCCGCGCTTTCTCGGCCTGCAGGCGCAGGTGCAGCAGCTTCTGGTCGACCTGCCGGCCTGGCGGCGCGCGCAGGCGCTCGGCGCAGCCCTTGCGGCAGCCGCCGAGGCGTCGCCCGATCCCGCGCTTCCCGCCCTGCCCGCCCTGACACGCGAGATCCGGCTCGACCGGGTGACCTGCCGCCACGCCCCCGGCCTCGCGCCCGCGCTCGAGGACTGCACCCTGCGCATCCGCGCCGGCGCCATCACCGGGATCGTCGGGCCCTCGGGCGCGGGCAAGAGCACGCTCGCCGACATCCTTGCGGGGCTGCGGCAGCCCGAACGCGGACTGTTCCTGGTGGACGGTCGGGCGCTTGCCGCCGCCGACCTGCCGCGCTGGCGGGCACGCACGGCCTACCTGCCGCAGGAGGCCTTCCTGCTGCACGCCTCGGTCGCCGAGAACCTGCGGATCGTCCGCCCCGGCGCCAGCGACGCCGACCTGCGCGCGGCGCTCGACCAGGCCGCGGCCGAGTTCGTGCACGACCTGCCCCAGGGGCTCGACACGCCCGTCGGCGACCGCGGCGCGCGGCTCTCGGGGGGCGAGCGCCAGCGCATCGCGCTCGCCCGCGCCTTCCTGCGCGCGCCCGACCTCATGATCCTCGACGAGGCGACGAGCGCGCTCGACTGGGAAAGCCAGCAGCGCGTGATCGCCGCGCTCCGCGCGCTGGCCGGCCGCAGCACGATCGTGACCATCGCCCACCGCCCCTCGATGGTCGCCTTCGCCGAGACGATCCACATCCTCGAGGCCGGCCGCATCGTCGAGAGCGGCAGCCGCGAGGAGCTGACGGCCGACCCCGGGGGCCGCCTCGCCCGCATGTTCCGCGCCGAGGCCGAGGCCGGGGCCGAGGCCGGGACCGCTCCGGCCGAACCGGACCCGCCGCGCGCCTCGGCCGGCGGCGGCTGACCCGGCGGCAGGCCGGAGGGTGCGGACCCCCGGCTGATCCCGCTCAGTTGGCGATCTTGCGCGGGCGCTTGGCCGCCCGTCCCTGCCGCCGGCCCGGCGCGCCCGCCGCCCGGCGGCGCCGCCGCGCCTCGGCCGAGGCCATCCCGGCGATCCAGACCAGATAGAGGACCTGCGCCGCGACGATCGTCGAGGCCGCCAGCCCGAGGGCCGCCCATCCCGCCATGCCGCGGACCAGGGCCGCCACGGCAACCGCGATCGCCGCCAGGATCACCCCCGCAAGGACCGCGACGACGTGCAACTGACGGCCTCCTCCCGACAGCCACGGACCCATCCCCCGTGCCATCTTCGGGCAACCGGGCGCTTCGCGCAAGCACGGATGAGCGGGCCGCCCCTTCCCCGCCGGGGCCGTCCGCCGCCGCCCGCGCCCCGGCCTCAGGCCGCCGCGGCGCGGCAGGCGTCGAGCCAGGCCGCCGCGCTCGGCGCCTCGCGCCAGGGCGCGAGCAGCTCGGAGCTTGCGCGGTTGAGCACGACGCCCGCCACCCGCTCGGACAGCACCGGGTCGGCATCGAGCGCGGCGCGCAGCGCAGCCCCCGAGGTGCGGCCGCAGCGCGCCACGATGACCACCCGGCCGAGCGCCCGCAGCGGGGCACGCGCCTCGACGAAGGGGCTGAGCGGCGGCAGGTCGATCAGCACCTGGTCGTAGTGCTCGCGCGCCGCGTCCACCAGCGCGCGGAACCCGCGCGAGCCCAGAACCTTGGCGGCGCGCGCGGGGCTCGTCCCGGCCAGGCAGGGCAGGACCGAAAGCCCCGGCTGGGCCGAGCGGCGCACCGCCTCGGCCCAGGGAACCGCCCCCGACACCGCCTCGGCCAGCCCCGGCCCCGTGGTCGCGCCGATCGCGCGGCTCAGCGCGGGGCTGCGCGGATGGGCATCGACCAGCAGCACCGTGCCGCCGGCCTGCGCCAGGACGGTCGCCAGGTCGCGCACCAGGGTCGTCTTGCCCTCGCCGGGGTTGAGCGAGGTGATCCCGATCGCCGCCCGCCCGCCGGCCCCGCCGGGCCTGAGGTCGAGCGCGAGCCGCAGCCCCTGGATCGCGTCGCCATAGAGCGGCGGGATCCCCCTGCCGCCGAGCCGCGAGGGCTCGGGCGGGGCCCCGGGGCCCTCGGCGCGCCGCCGCACCGAGCCGAACACGGCGCCCGGCACGAAGGCGGGGGGCGGCCCTGCGGCCGCGGCCCCGGGCGCGCGGGTCGGCTCGGGCGCCGGAACCTCGGGCACGTAGCCGAGGAACTCGCGCAGCGCCACGTCGCGCACGTCCTCGCCGGTGTGGAGCAGCCCGCGCGCCCGCCGCTCGGCCGCCGCGGCAAGCACCGTGCCGATCATCAGCCCGACGAGCAGCGCGGCACCCAGCACCCGGCCGGCGCGCGGGCCCTGCGCGGCGCGCGGCACCTCGGCCAGCGAGAGGATGCGCACCGGGCTTACCGGCAGCGTGCCCTGCTGACCGATCTCCTCGGCCCGCGACAGCAGCGACTGGTAGAGCGCGCCGAGCGTCGCGGCCCGCTGCTCCAGCCGGCGCAGCTCGACCTGCGCCGCGCCCGACTCGGCGCTCTCGGCCAGCGCGGCGGCGATGCTCTCGCGCAGCGCCGCCACCCGCGCCTCGGCGACCGAAAGGTCGCCGCGCGCGCGCTCCAGCCGCTGCGCCAGCGCCAGCGCCAGCCGCTCGGCCGCTGCATCGGCCTCCTCGGCAAGGCGCACCGCCTGCGGATGGTCCGCGCCCCAGGTCTCGCTGGTCCGGGCGAGCGCGGCGACCGCGCCGGCCAGCGCCGCCTGGAGCTCCTCGAGCGCCGGGTCGGGTTCGCCCGCGGCGCGCACCGGCAGGCCCGCCTTCAGCGCCTCGGGCCCGCGGGCGACCGCCGCCTCGTAGGCCGACACCAGCGCCCGCGTCCGGGCGGCCTCGGCCTGCGCGGCGGCGAGATCGACGTTGAGGCGCCTGACCGCATCCTCGGCCATGAACACCCCGTCGGCCGCGACGAGACCCTTCGCGGCGCGGAACGCCTCGGCCTCGGCGGCGGCGGCCTGCGCGGCGGCCGAGGCCGAGGCCAGCCGCGCCTCCAGCCAGGCGGCCGCGCGCGTGCTCGACTGGGCATTGGCCTCGAACACGTCGTCGAGATAGGCCTCGGCAAAGCCGTTCGCCACCGCCGCGGCCAGCACCGGGTCGTGCGAGGCGTAGCTGACCGAGACCGCCGCGCTGCGCCCGATGCGCTGCACCTGCAGGCCCTGCCGCAGGTGGCGGCCGACGAGCGCGTGCCGCGCGGCCGCGGCGGCGGCCCCCTCCCCGGCGCCGGCCGCGGCCGCCGGTGCCGCCGGCGCCGCGGGCGGGTCGGGCCGCAGCAGGTCGATCGGCAGCCGCAGAAGCCCGACCGCGCCGCCGATCAGCCGTCCGAACAGCGACCGCGGCGGGTCGAGCAGGCCTGCCACCTGCGCCTCGCTCAGCCGCGCCGCCACCGCGGCGGCCACCGCGTCGGACTGGATCACGAGGCGCGCGTTCTCGATCGCCGCCTCGGTGAGGCGCCGACCGTCGAGCGAGGCGATTTCGGCCACCGCCGGGTTCACCTCGGCGTCGAGCAGCACCGCCGAGGCGGCCAGGTAGCTGCGCGGCGTGGTGGCGAGGTAGACGAGCCCGAGCGCCATCAGCACCGCCACCGGCGCGGCGATGACCCGCCGCCGGCGGCGCGCCGCCGCCGCCAGCCGCGCAAGGTCGATCGTCGCGCCCGCGGGCGGCGCCTCCTGCGGCATCGTGTTGACGCTCTCGGCGATCCTGAGCCCGAGCTGGTTCATCGCCCGCCCTCCCCGCGAACGCCCGCGGCCGGCTCCGGCGGCCGCCCGTAGGGCTCGACGCGCGCCAGCCCCGCCAGTTCGGCCAGCACCCCGGCATGCAGTGCGCCCCGGATCAGCGCGCGGTTGCGGCCGAGCCGGTCGAAGGCGCAGAGCCCGGCCATTCCGAGGCAGGCGAGCGCCTTGGCCGCCGAGACGCCGGCGGCGCCGAGCCTTCGCGCCGAGCCGCCGGACGGCGCGAAGAGCCGGGCATGGGTCTGCCCGATCCGGTAGCGCCGCGTGAGCAGCCAGCCGAGGCGGGCGCGTTCGGGCGGCACCGCCTCCTCGACCAGGGCCGCCGGCGCGAAGGCGATGGCGCCGCCCGCCTCCGTCACCGCCTTGAAGAAGGCCGTGTCCTCGCCCCCCGTCCGGCCCAGCGCGGGGTCGAAGCCGAGCCCCCTCAGCGCGGGATGCGCAAGGTCGATCAGCGCGTTCGAGGTGTAGCCGTAGAGCACCTGCCCGCCCCGCCCGGTCACCGGGCGGGTGTCGTGCAGCGCGCCCCGCCGCATCCAGTCGGGCGCGCCGGGGCCGTAGCGGCCCCGCACCGGCCCCAGCACGGCGGCCGCTCCGGTCTCGGCCTGCCGGGCGAGCAGCGCCGCCAGCCAGCCCGGCGCGGCGGTCTCGTCGTCGTCGAGCCAGGCGAGGAAGCGCGCCCCCGCCCCGCGCGCCGCCGCGAGGATCGCGTTGCGCGCCACCGAGATGTTGCGCGCGGGCGCGTGCAGGTAGGCGACCGGCAGCGGGTGGCCGGCGGCCGCCGCCTCGACCAGGACGCGCGCCGAGGGCGCCTCGTCGTTGTCGGCCACGACGACCCGCACCGGGCAGGGCACGGGATCGAGCCGGGCGAGCGAGGCGAGTGCCGCGGCGAGCGCCGCGCGGCGGCAGGTCGGCAGGCCGATCACCACGCCCGGCGGGATTGCCGGCGGAGGTGCCGGCGGGGCAGCCGGCGCGCTCATGCCGGCAGGCCCCCCGCCGGCCGCGCCCGGCGCGCGGCGGCGGCCAGCGCCTCGGCCCAGAACCCCGCCGACCAGGCGGCATGCATCGCCCCCGCGACGAGGCCCGCGGCCGCCGCGGCGGGCTCGCGGCGCCGCAGCGCCAGGGCAAGGCCGCCCGCAAGGCAGGCCAGCCCCCAGGCCGCAGGCGGCAGGGCGAAGACCGGATGCGCGACCGCCAGCGGCGCGAGCGCCAGCCCCGGCACCAGGGCGGCGACCGCGGCCTGCCGCGCGCCGAGGCCCGCGCGGTGCTTGATGAGGTTGCGCGCCCGGCCCCGGCCGAAGGCGAAATACTGCCGCACCAGCGCGCCGAGCGTGCGGCGCGGGAAGTAGTCCACCGCCGTCGCGGCGGTGAGCCAGATGCGCAAGCCCGCCGCCCGCAGCCTGAGGTCGAGCTCGGCATCCTCGTTGTGGCTGAAGGCCTCGTCGTAGCCGCCGACCGCGCGGAAGGCGGCAAGCCGCATCAGCGCGTGGTGGCCGTGATCGACCCAGCGGCCCTCGGCCCGGTTGCGGTGCGCCGCCCCGCCGTTGCCGAGCCGCGAGTTCTGCGCCAGTGCGATCACGCGCTGCAGCCGGCCCGCGCCCACCGCGCGCATCGCCACCACCACGCTGTCGGCGCCGGTGCGCCGGGCCTCGTCGATCAGCCGTTCGCAGTAGTCGGGCGGATAGGCGGCATGGGCATCGACGCGGATCAGCCATTCCGCGCCCGCGCCGAAGCGCGCAACCGCGAGGTTGATGCCCGCCGCCTGCTGCCGGCCGGGGTTGTCGAGCAGCACGACCGTCGGCTCCCGCCGGGCGATCGCCGCGACGATGTCGCGCGTGCCGTCGGTCGATCCGCCGTCGGCCACCACGATCCGGGCACCCGTGCGCCGGGCGAACGGCAGAAGGCCCTCGATCACCGCCGCGATGTGCGGCGCCTCGTCGAGCGCGGGGATCACCACCAGCGCGCTCATGCCGCCGCCTCCGCCGCGGCGCCGGGCCGCGGCCGGTTCCCCGCCGGCTTCAGGGCGGCCAGCCGCGCGACGAAGGCGCGGCACGCGGCGTCGTCCGCCTCCCAGGTCGCCCGCGGCAGGCGGAGGACCGCCGCGCGCAGCGCCGCGAGGCGGGCCGCGTCGAGCGGCTCCAGCACCCGCGCCACCGCCCCGGCCGTCGCGGCCGGCGCCACCAGCCCGATGCCGAGCGCGGCGAGCCGCGCCGCGGTCTCGGTGCCGGCAAGCGCGAGCGGCACCGCGCCGTGCAGGCAGCCCTCGTAGAGCCGGTTCGGCAGCAGCCAGTCGGAATTGCCGCCCGCCTCGTAGCGGTCGATCAGCCAGGCGATGTCCACCTCGCCGTAGATCGCCGGCAGATCCGCGGGCGCGTAGGGGCCGAGGAACGCCAGGTCGGGGTTCGCCGCCACCACGGCGTCGAATGCCGGCAGCACGCCGCGCGCGGGCCGCCCGCGCAGCACCACGCGGAACCGGCCCGGCGCGGAGCGGGTGAGCCCGTCGAGCGCGGCGAGCGAGGCGGCGCAGCGCAGCACGCCGAACCAGCCGATGGCAAGCGGCCCGCCCCGCCGCGGCGCGGGGGCGGCCGGGTCGGCCGGGGCGGCCGGGGCGGTCGGCGGCCCGCCCGCGGCGGCCAGCGGCCGGTTCTCGGCCAGCAGCACCGCGGCCGCGGGGCGGCGGAAGGGGCCGAGATAGTGCCGCTCGAACCCCGGCGAGGAGATCACCACCGCCGACGCGCGCCGCATCAGCGCCGCCTCCGCCGCGCGCAGCGCCGCCGGAACCGGACCCCGGCCCGAGAGCAGGCGGTGCACGTCGAGCAGCTCGTAGACGAGCCGCGCCGCCGGATGGGCGCGCAGCAGCCGCGCGCCCAGCGCCAGCATCTCGAGGTTGCGCGCGAGGATCACGTCCGGCAGGGGCCCCGGCCCGACCGCCGCCGGAAGGCCCGGCAGCGCCGCGAGGACCGAGAGCGCCCGCGCCGCGAGCCGCCCGTCGCGCGTCCGCCCCAGCACGCGCGCCGCGCCGGGCAGCGCGCCCGCACGCCGGCGGAAGCCCGCCAGCCGCACCCCCGCCCCGCCCCGGCGCAGCATCTCCGCCCGCCGCCACACCGCGGGGTCGTCGAGATCCGGCGCGAGGTAGAGGACCTGCATCCCGCCCCTCCGGTCCGCTCACTCGGCCGCGGCGAGGCCGCGCGCCGCGCGCGCCGCGGCCGGCACCCGCCGGGCGAGGACGTCGCGGAGGGCGGGCCCCGGCTCGGGGTGCGCCGGGGCGATGTCCACCCTCGCCCGCGGCCTCCCGGCCTTCGACCCGCAGTCGTGCCGCGTTCCCTCGAAGCGCCGGGCGACGTGCGGGCCGGGGTTCCCGGCAAGCGCGCGCGCGATCGCGTCGGTCAGCTGGATCCCGCCCCCCGCGCCGTCGGCCTTCGCGCCGGGGTGGCGCAGGACCGCGGGCCTCGGGATGCCGCGGCCGGTCACCGCCATGTCGGACGGCGCCGCCCCGGGGGCGACCCGCATTGCCGCGACCCCGCTGCCGCCGTGCTCGGCATGCACCTCCATCATCTGCGCACGGCACGGCGTCTCGGGCGGGATCGGGTCGTCGGGCAGGATCACGGCGAAGGGCCGCGCGCCCGCCAGCCGCCGCGCGCACCAGACCGCATGGCCGCGGCCGGGCGGCGCGTGCTGGCGCACGCAGGCCAGGTGCCCGCCGTCGATGTTGCTGCCCCCGAGCGCGGCCAGCGGGTCGTCCCTGCCGGCCTTGCGCGGGTGCCGCTCCGGCGCGGGATGGGCGTCGATGTCGTCCTGCCATGCCGACCTGCCGCGCGCGGCCACGAAGATGACGTCGCGGATGCCGGCGGCGCGCGCGGCGTCCGTCGCATGCCGGATGAGCGGCAGGTCCACGGCCGGCAGGAGCTCCCTCGGGATGCGCGTCGTGCCCGGACGGAACCGGGTGCCGAGGCCGGCGACCGGAAGGATCGCCGCGGTTGCTCTGGGTCGCACGGGCACATCTCCTGGTTGTTGACCGAGGTCGTAGCTCTCCAGCGCCCGGGATGCCAGCCGCCCGCGCCGGCACGATCAAAACCCTGACGATTCCGGGCCCTGCGGGCGGCGGAAAGCCGCCGACCGGTGGCCCGCCGCACAACCTGCGCGGCAATCTGCCCAAAACGGGGGCAGCGGTGCGACGGATCCCGCCTGTGCCCCTCAGCCCGGCACGAGGTGGCGGCACTCCGGCACCGGCGTCAGCACCGTGCCGTCGGCGAGGAAGCGCTCGAGGTTGTCGCAGACCAGATCGCCCATCGCCGTGCGGGTCTCGACCGTGGCCGAGCCGACATGCGGGGTCAGCACCACGTTGTCCATCCGCCGGAGCGCATCGGGCACCCGCGGCTCGGCCTCGAACACGTCGAGCCCCGCGCCGCCGAGGCGGCCCGCCGCCAGCGCCGCGACCAGCGCCGCCTCGTCCACCACCGCGCCGCGGGCGACGTTGATCAGGATGCCCTCGGGGCCGAGCGCGTCGATCACGGCGGCATCCACGAGGTGCCGCGTCGCCGCGCCGCCCGGCACGATGCAGAACAGCACGTCGGACGCCCGCGCCAGCGCGACCGGGTCGGCGACGAAGCCGTGGGGCACGTCCTTCGGGCCCCGGGAATGGTAGAGGATCCGCGCGCCGAAGGCCTCGGCCCGGCGGGCGATGGTCTGCCCGATCCGGCCCATCCCGAGGATCCCGGCCGTGCGCCCGCGCACCGAGCGCGTCAGCGGGAAGGCGCCCGTCCGCTCCCAGTCGCCCGAGCGCACCCAGCGGTCGGCCGGGATCAGCCGCCGGCTGACGGCGAGCCAGAGCAGGATCGCGGTATCGGCCACCTCGTCGTTCAGCACGTCGGGCGTGTGCGCCACGAGGATGCCGCGCGCCGCGGCGGCGGCTGCGTCGATCGCGTCGTAGCCCACGCCGCAGCTCGCTATCACCTTGAGGTCGGGCAGCGCCGCCATCACCTCGGGCGGCACGCCGAGGTGCCCGTCGGTGACGACGGCGACGATGCCGGCGCCCGCGGCGGCGAGGAAGGCGGCGCGCTCGGGCCCCGCGGGCAGCCGCACCACCGCGAAGCGGGATTCGAGGCGCGCGGCCATGCGGCCGGTGACCTCGCCGATCTGGAGAAGCCGCGGCTTCTCAGTCATCCGCCCGCACCCGCTGGCGCTGGGTGCCGAGGCCCTCGATCGACAGTTCCATCACGTCGCCGGGCTTGAGGTAGACCGGCGGCTTCATCCCCATGCCGACGCCGGGCGGCGTGCCGGTCGAGATCACGTCGCCCGGATGCAGCGTCATCAGCTGGCTGAGGTGCGAGATGATCTGCGCGACCGTGAAGATCATGGTCGCGGTGTTCCCGGTCTGCATCCGCTGCCCGTTCACGTCGAGCCGCATGGCGAGGTTCTGCGGGTCGGGCACCTCGTCGCGGGTGACGAGCCAGGGGCCGATCGGGCCGAAGGTGTCGCAGGACTTGCCCTTCGTCCACTGGCCCGAGAGCCTGGTCTGGAAGTGCCGCTCGCTGACGTCGTTGACCACGCAGTAGCCCGCCACGTGGTTCAGCGCCTCGGCCTCGCTGACGTATTTCGCCGCCGTGCCGATCACCACGCCCAGCTCCACCTCCCAGTCGGCATGGGTCGAGCCGCGCGGCAGCACCACGTCGTCGTTCGGGCCGATCACCGCCGAGGTCGCCTTCATGAACAGGATCGGATGCTCGGGGATCGCCGCGCCGGTCTCGGCGGCATGATCGGAGTAGTTGAGCCCGATGCACATGAACTTGCCGATCCCGGCCACGCAGGGGCCGAGCCGGACCTCGCCCTCCACGACCGGCAGCGCCGTGACGTCGAGCGCGCGCAGCTGCGCCAGCGCCACGTCGCCCAGCACCGCGCCGGTCACGTCGGCGAGATGCCCCGACAGGTCGCGCAGCACGCCCTGCGCGTCAATCAGGCCGGCCTTCTCGGCGCCGGGCGCCCCGTAGCGGACGAGTTTCATGCTTCCTCCCCTCTTCCTGTCATCGTCTTGCGCGGCCCGACCCGCTCAATGGTTGTCGCGCGGCATGAATCGGTGCGCGATGTCGCGATACTCCTCCGCCCCGCGCAGCGTCATGCCCTCGGAGAGGGGGCGCACCTTCTCGCGGAAGATCTCCTGCCAGGGCGACTGGCTCTCGGGCGTGAACGGCCGCTCGGGCAGCGCCGCGCGGCGCCGGGCCAGCTCCTCCTCGGGCACCAGCATGTCGGCGGTGCAGGCGTTGAGGTCGATGCGCACCCGGTCGCCCGTCCGCACCAGCGCGAGGCCCCCGCCCGCGGCCGCCTCGGGCGAGGCGTTCAGGATCGAGGGCGAGCCCGAGGTGCCCGACTGCCGCCCGTCGCCCATGCAGGGCAGCGCCCGGATGCCGCGCCGGATCAGGTAGGCGGGCGGGCGCATGTTCACCACCTCGGCCCCGCCGGGGTAGCCGATCGGCCCCGCGCCGCGCATGATCAGGATGCAGTGCTCGTCGATCCCGAGGCTCTCGTCGTCGATCCGGGCGTGGAAGTCCTCGGGCCCGTCGAACACCACCGCGCGCGCCTCGAAGGCGTTCGGGTCCTCGGGGTTCGACAGGTAGCGGTCGCGGAACTCGTCCGAGATCACGCTCGTCTTCATGATCGCGCTGTCGAACAGGTTGCCCTTCAGGTTGATGAAGCCGGCATCGTGCTTCAGCGGGTCCCAGACCGGGCGGATCACCTGCGGCGTCTCGCTGCGGCGCTGGCCGCAGTTCTGCCGCATGGTGCGGCCGTTGGCGGTGATCGCGTCGGGGTGCGGGAACAGGCCGGCGGCCATCAGCTCGCCGATCACCGCCGGCACCCCGCCGGCGCGGTGGAAGTCCTCGCCGAGGTATTCCCCCGCCGGCTGGAGGTTGACGAGCAGCGGCACCCGGTGGCCGATCCGCTGCCAGTCGTCGTTGTCGAGCGGCACGCCCAGGTGGCGCGCGATCGCGTTGAGGTGGATCGGCGCGTTGGTCGATCCCCCGATCGCCGAGTTCACCACGATCGCGTTCTCGAAGGCCGCGCGCGTCATGATCGCCGAGGGCCTGAGGTCCTCGTGCACCATCTCCACGATCCGCCGGCCGGTCTCGTAGGCCATCTGCCCGCGTTCCCGGTAGGGCGCGGGAATCGCCGCCGAGCCGGGCAGCTGCATGCCCAGCGCCTCGGCCAGCGAATTCATCGTGGTCGCCGTGCCCATCGTGTTGCAGTAGCCCACCGAGGGGGTGGAGGAGGCGACAAGCTCCATGAACCCGTCGTCGTCGATCTCGCCCGCGGCGTGCAGCTCGCGCGCCTTCCAGACGATGGTGCCCGATCCGGTGCGCCTGCCCTGATACCAGCCGTTCAGCATCGGGCCGACGCTGAAGGCGATTGCCGGAATGTTCACGGTCGCCGCCGCCATCAGCAGCGCCGGGGTGGTCTTGTCGCAGCCGATGTTCAGCACCACCCCGTCGATCGGGTAGCCGAACAGCGTCTCCACGAGGCTGAGATAGGCCAGGTTGCGGTCGAGCATCGCGGTCGGCCGCTTGCCCGTCTCCTGGATCGGGTGGACCGGAATCTCGATCGCCGTGCCGCCCGCCGCGATCACCCCGTCGCGCACGCGCTTCGACAGCTCGATGTGGTGGCGGTTGCAGGGCGACAGGTCGCTGCCGGTCTGGGCGATGCCGATGATCGGCTTGTCGGACTGGAGTTCCTCGCGCGTCAGTCCGTAGTTCAGGTAGCGCTCGAGGTAGAGCGCCGTCATCTCCCGGTCGGCGGGGTTGTTGAACCACTTGCGCGAGCGCAGTTCGGTCTTCCTCTTCGCCACGGCGGCCTCCCCCCCCCTCGGCTGTCCGGCCCGCCGGCGGCCCCGGCGGCGCCCCTTGCCCTGCGCGGCCCCCGGCGGGGCGCGGCATCCGCCTGCATCGCTAGAGGATGCGCGCCGCGATTGCCAGACCCGGCGTGCCGGCAGCCCCCGCCGCGGCGGCCGGCCGCGGCACGAAATGGTGACCGGATCGTGACCGGAGCCTTGCCGATGCTGCATAGCGGCATTTCTGACCCGGGGATTGTGCAGATGCAGAAAAAGGCCATCTTGGAGGCAACCGAAACCGCGCATCCGGCCGTGGTCCGATGACCGGGGGCGCCAAGAAAACGGAAAGAGGCTGAGACATGGCTTTCATCTCCACCACGCACCGCCCGTCGGTTGCCGAATACTTCCGCGGGCTCGCCGCCCGCTACCGCGAGGCCCGCGCCCGGCGCGCGCTCTACCGCCAGACCGTCGCCGAGCTCTCGCGGCTCTCCGACCGCGACCTGGCCGACCTCGGCATCTCGCGGCTGACGATCCACGACCTGGCCGCGAAGCACGCCTACGGCAAGTGACGCCGCGGCACGACGCGACAGGGGGCACCCGCCCCCGGAAGGCCCCGGCAGCACCCGGGGCCTTCGCCGTTCCGGCCCGCGCTTGACCCCGGCCGGGGTTCTGGCACTCTCGCCCCCTGCCGGATCGGAGGGAGCGCCATGGCCACCGCAAGGACCGTCGTGATCGAGGCCCCCGGCGGGCCGGAGCAGCTCCGGCTCGTGGACCGCGAGCTGGGCGCGCCGGGCCCCGGCGAGATCCGCATCCGCCACCGCGCCATCGGGCTCAACTTCATCGACGTCTACCAGCGCACCGGCCTCTACCCGCTGCAATACCCCGCCGCCCTCGGCATGGAGGCGGCCGGCATCGTCGAGGCCGTGGGCGAGGGCGTCGCGCACCTGAGGCCCGGCGACCGCGCCGCCTATGCCTGCCAGCCCCCCGGCGCCTATGCCGAGGCCCGCGTCATGCCCGCCGCCCAGGTCTGCCCCCTGCCCGAGGCGATCTCCTTCGAGGAGGGCGCGGCGATGATGCTCAAGGGGCTCACCGTCCACTACCTGTTCCGGCGCACCACGCCGATCCGGGCGGGCGACACGGTGCTGTTCCACGCCGCGGCGGGCGGGGTCGGGCTCATCGCCTGCCAGTGGGCGCGGGCCGAGGGAATCACGCTGATCGGCACCGCCGGATCGGACGAGAAATGCGCGCTCGCCGCCGCGCACGGCGCGGCGCACGTGATCAACTACCGCCGCGAGGACTTCGTGGCCCGCGTCAGGGAGATCACCGGCGGCCGCGGGGTGGACGTGGTGATGGACTCGGTCGGCAGGGACACGTTCGACGGCTCGCTCGCCTGCCTCCGGCCACTCGGCATGATGATCCTCTTCGGCGCCGCCTCGGGCCCGGTGCCGCCCTTCGACCTGCAGCGCCTCGCCGCGGGCGGCTCGCTCAGGATCACCCGGCCCAGCCTCTTCACCCACATCGCCGAGCATGCCACCTGCCAGCAGATGGCGCGCGAGCTGTTCGACATGGTGCTGTCGGGCAAGGTCGGGATCCGCATCGACCAGCGCTTCCCGCTGGCCGAGGTCGCCGAGGCGCATCGCGCGCTCGAGGCGCGGCGCACCACGGGCGCGACCGTGCTCATCCCTTGATGCGCGTCAAGGCGGGCACCGCCTCCGGCGCCGATCCTGCGCCGTGATGGACACGCGCGCCCGTCGCGCCTGGGCCGCGCCGACAGTCCCTCTGCCGGGCGCCTCTCGCGGCAACCGGGCGCCGCCGCGCATCGAGCCGGTCGCGATCGGCCGACGCAACGACCGCATGGCCGAGGTCCTCTCGGGGCCGGCCGAGGGCGCGCGCGTCGTCAGCCACCCCGGCGACGCAGTGTCCGACGGCGCGCGCGTGCGCCCGGCGCCCTGACGGGGCCGGCGGCAGGGGTTTGCGCCGGCCCCGCCCGGCCGGTATCGTCGCGCCACGGCAGAACCGACCGGAGCCCCCGATGGCCGAGCCCCGCCGCCGCGGCCGCCCCCGCGCCTTCCACGACCGGACGGCCGAGAACACCGTGCAGTCGCTCGACCGGGCGCTGACGATCCTCGCGGCGCTGGCCGAGGCGGGCGGCATCGGGCTCTCCGCGCTCGCCCAGCGGCTCGACCAGGCGCCCGCCACGGTCTACCGGGCGCTCACCACGCTGGAGGGCCACGGCATGGCCGAGCTCGACCCCGCCACCCAGGCCTGGCACGTCGGCCCGCGGGCCTTCCTGATCGGCTCGGCCTTCCTGCGCCGCAGCTCGGTGGTCGAACGCGCGCGGCCCGTCCTGCGCGCGCTGATGGAGGCCACGGGCGAGACCGCGAACCTCGGCATCGCCCGGGGCGACGAGGTGCTGTTCCTCTCGCAGGTCGAGACCCATGCCTCGATCCGCGCCTTCTTTCCGCCGGGCACCGTCGCGCCGCTGCACGCCTCGGGCATCGGCAAGGCGCTGCTGGCGCATTTCGACGAGGCGCGGCTTGCCGCCTATCTCGGGCGGGTGCGGCTGGAACGCTTCACCCCGGCCACGCTCGCCGATCCCGCGGCGCTGCGCGCCGACCTCGCGGCGACGCGGGCGCGCGGCTATGCGCTCGACAACGAGGAGCGCACCGAAGGCATGCGCTGCGTCGCCGCCGCGGTGCTCGACGCCCTCGGCGAGCCGGTGGCCGGCCTCTCGGTCTCGGGCCCCGCGGCGCGGCTGACCGGGGCGGTCGCGGAGCGCATCGGCGGCACGGTGGCCGCGGCGGCGGCGCGGCTCTCCGAGGGGCTGGGCGCGCGGCCGGCGGCCGCCGGATGAGACGGCCGGCTGAATCCGTGCCGTCACTTGCCCGTCATGCGGGAATTACTAGACTGACCGGTGCAGCAGGCATGGGAATCGGCCGATGCGCCTCACCGTGAACGGCACCCCGCGCGAGGTCGGGGACGACCCCGACCTTCCGCTGCTCTGGGCGCTGCGCGACGTGCTCGGTCTGACCGGCACCAAGTTCGGCTGCGGCGTGGCGGCCTGCGGCGCCTGCACCGTGCTGATCGACGGCGCGGCGGTGCGCTCCTGCCAGGTGGCGGTGGCCGACGTGCGGGGCGCGGTGACGACGATCGAGGGGGTCGGCACGCCCGAGGCCCTCGCGCCGATCCAGCAGGCCTGGGTGGAGCATCAGGTGGCGCAGTGCGGTTACTGCCAGCCGGGGCAGATCCTGCAGGCGGCGGCGCTGCTGGCATCCAATCCCAACCCCACCGATGCCGACATCGACGCAGCCATGGCCGGCAACCTCTGCCGCTGCGGCACCTATCCGAAGATCCGCGCCGCGATCCGCCGGGCAGCGGCGATGGCCCAGGGGGCCGGCCCGTGACCCGGTCCGCGAACCGGCCCGCAAGACGCCTCGGCCGCTACACCCGTCGCGGCTTCCTCGTCGCCACGGCCGCGGTCGCGGGCGGCGTCGCCTTCGGCGTCTGGAAGGCGCGCGAGGTGCCGCCCAACCCGCTCGCCCCCGAAGAGGGCGTGGCGCTCAACCCCTGGCTGCTGATCGACGCCCTGGGCGTGACGGTGGTCGTCCCCCGGGCGGAGATGGGCCAGGGCGTGCGCACCACGCTGGCCGCGCTGGTCGCCGAGGAGCTGGATGCCGACTTCGCGGCGATCCGGGTGATCCACGGCCCGCCGGCGCAGGCCTACTACAACGGCGCGCTGATGGAGGCGGGGCTGCCCTATCCCGCCTATGCCCTCACCGAACGCCAGCGCTGGATCGGCCGGCAGATGGCGGTGCTGCCCAAGCTCCTGTCGCTCCAGGTGACCGGCGGGTCCACCTCCACGGTCGATGCCTTCGAGAAGATGCGGCTGGCAGGCGCCACGGCGCGCGAGACGCTCAAGCGCGCCGCCGCGGCGCGCACCGGGGCCGACATCGCCCAGCTTCTCACCGAGGCGGGCGCGGTCGTCCTGCCCGACGGCACGCGCCTGCCCTACCCCGAGCTCGCCGCCGAGGCCGCCGCGATCGCGCCGCCCGAAGTGACGCTGCGCGACCCCGGCCAGTGGCGGCTGCTGGGCCGGCCGCTGCCGCGCACCGACATGGTCGAGAAGGTGACCGGCACCGCCACCTTCGGCGCCGACGTGATGCTGCCGGGGATGAAGTTCGCCACCGTGCGGATGAACCCGCGCCTCGGCGGGCCGATGCTCTCCTTCGACCCCGCCCCGGCGCTCGCCCTCGGGGGGGTGGAGCGGGTGATCGACCTCGGCACCGGCATCGCCGTGGTCGGCGCCACCACCTGGCACGCGATGCGCGGCGCCGAGGCGGTGGCCGTCGACTGGGGCCCCGCCCCCTACCCGGAAACCTCGGCCGAGATCTTCGCGGCCATCGCTGCCGCCTTCGACGCGGCGCCGAACTCCACCCTGCGCGACGACGGCGAGATCCCCCCGCCGGCCGCGGGTGATGTCAGCGCCGAATACCGCGTGCCCTTCCTCGCCCACGCGACGATGGAGCCGATGAACGCGACCGCGCTCAGGACCGCGGACGCGCTCGAGGTCTGGTGCGGCACCCAGGCGCCCGTCGTCACCCGCGACAAGTGCGCCGAGGCCGTGGGGCTCGACCCCGCGGCGGTCACCGTCCACACCACCTATCTCGGCGGCGGCTTCGGCCGGCGGGCAGAGTTCGACTTCGCGGTGCTCGCCGCGCGGGTCGCCGACGCGATGCCCGGCACGCCCGTCAAGGTCACCTGGAGCCGGGCCGAGGACATGCGGCACGACTTCTACCGCCCCGCCGCCATCGCCCGCTTCCGCGGCCGCGTCGCGGGCGGGCGCATCGCCGCGCTCGAGGCCGCGATCGCCGCGCCCTCGGTCACGCGGCAATCGATGGGGCGGCTGGCCGGCTTCGCCCCGCCGGGCCCCGACAAGGGCCATGTCGAGGGCGCCTTCGACCAGCCCTACGCGATCCCGAACTGGCGCGTGGCGGGGCATCTGGCCGATCTGGCCGTGCCGGTCGGCTTCTGGCGGTCGGTCGGCAATTCGATGAACGCCTTCTTCCACGAGAGCTTCATCGACGAACTTGCCCATGCCGCCGGGGCCGACCCGCTGCGCTTCCGCCTGGACCACGTGCGGCCCGTGCATGCGCCCTCGGCGCGCGTGCTCGAGGCGGTGGCCGAGATGTCGGGCTGGGGCGAGGACGCGCCCGGCACCGCCAAGGGCGTCGCCTTCACCCACAGCTTCGGCACGCCCGTCGCCGAGGTCGTCGAGGTCGCCGACGAGGGCGGCAGCATCCGCATCACCCGCGCCTGGATCGCCTGCGACCCCGGCCGCGTGCTCGACCCCGCCATCGTCGAGGCGCAGATGGTCTCGGGCCTCGTCTACGGGCTCTCGGCCGCGGCGATGCAGGAGATCACCTTCGCCGGCGGCGAGGTCGCGCAGGAGAACTTCTGGGACCACGACGCGCTGCGCCTCCATACCTGCCCGAAGGTCGAGGTGCGCATCCTGCAGGACAACCCGCACATGGGCGGGGTGGGCGAGCCCGGCACGCCGCCCGCGGCGGCGGCACTGGCGAATGCCGTCTTCGCGCTGACCGGCCAGCGCATCCGCGAACTGCCGCTCCGCCGGTCGGTCCGCTTCGTCGCCTGAGGCGGGCGCGCGGCCGCGGCTCAGCGCCCGGCGCCGGCCCCGAGCGCGCGCGCGGCGATCTCGGGCGCCGCCACCGGCGCGCCGCGCCGGCCGAGGCCGAGGCAGACCAGGATCACCGGCAGGAGCCCCACCCCGACGATGACGAGGCTCGGCACCGCCGCGCCGTTCAGCCGCTCGTCCGAGGCCAGCCGGAACGCCTGCACCGCGAGCGTGTCGAAGTTGAAGGGCCTCAGGATCAGCGTCGCCGGAAGCTCCTTCATCACGTCGACGAAGACGACGAGGAGCGCGGTCAGCACCGAGGGCGCGATCACCGGCAGGTGCACGCGCGCGAGCAGCCGCACGGGCCCCGCGCCGAGGGTGCGCGCCACCCAGTCGATGCTGGGCGGCACCGCGGCGAAGCCGCCGTCGAGCGCGCCGAGCGCCGCGGCGGCGAAGCGCACCGCGCAGGCGAAGACGACGAGCGCGATCGAGCCGGTGACGAGCAGGCCCGTGGCGACGCCGAAGGTCTCGCGCATGACCGCGTCGAGCGCGTTGTCGAAGGCCGCGAAGGGCACGAGCAGCCCCACCGCGATCACCCCGCCCGGCACCGCATAGCCGACGCGCGCGACCTCGACCGCGCCGCGCCCCGCCGTTCCGGGATGGAGGCGGGCGTTGAACCTGAGCACCAGCGCCGCCGCCACCGTCACCGCCGCCGTCACCCCGGCGAGCAGCACCGAGTTGCGGATCAGGCCGAGGTAGCGGGGCGAGAGCAGGTCCTGCCCCGAGCCGACGGCCATCCCGGAGAGCATGACCGCCGGCCCGAGGAAGCCGAGCACAACCGGGATGCCGCAGAGCGCGACCGCACCGGCCGCGCGCCAGCCGGTCAGCCGCATCGGGGCCAGCACCTCGAAGCGCTTGCCGGTGTTGAAGTGGCGCGCCCGGCCGCGCTGGGCCCGCTCCAGCACCGCAAGCATCAGCGCCACGCTGAGCAGGCAGAAGGCGAGCTGCGCCGCCGCCGCCCGATCGCCCAGCGCGAACCAGCTGCGGTAGATCCCCGTGGCGAAGGTCTGCACCCCGAAATGCGCCACCGTGCCGAAGTCGGCGATCGTCTCCATCACCGCAAGCAGCACGCCCCCCGCGATCGCCGGCCGCGCCATCGGCAGGCTGACGCGCAGGAAGGTCTCCCAGGGGCCGCGGCCGAGCGCCCGGGCGGCGAGCCAGGCGGTCGCCGACTGCTGCAGGAAGGCGGCGCGGGCGAGCAGGTAGACATACGGGTAGAGCACCAGGATCAGCATCACCGCAGCCCCGGGCAGCGAACGCACCTCGGGGAACCAGTAGTCGCGCGGGCCCCAGCCGGTCAGGGTCCGCAGCAGCGTCTGCACCGGGCCGGGGTGGTCGAGGAAGCTCGTGTAGGCATAGGCGAGCACATAGGCCGGGAAGGCGAGCGGCAGCGCCAGCGCGATCTCGAAGAGCCGCACGCCCGGGAAGCGGGTCATGGTGACGAGCCAGGCCGCCCCGGTGCCGACCGCGGCGGTGCCGAGCGCGACGAGCAGGGCGAGGAGCGCGGTGTTGGCGGCGAAGGCGGGCAGCACCGTCGCGGCGAGGCGCCGCCAGGTCTCGAAGCTGCCCGTGGCGGCGGCGAGCGCCACCGCCGCGACCGGCAGCAGGCAGAGCGCGGCGAGCGCGAGCGCGGCAGCCGCGAGCGGCAGGCGGGCGCGGCGCCGCGGGGCGGGCCGGGCCTCGGTGTGGGGATGATCGACCATTTCGCAAAGGATTAGCCGAGCCCCCCCCCGCCCTCAAGCCTCGCCCGCGGCGCGGGAGGATCGGCGCGGGGTGCGGGGCGCGGGGCGCGGAGGCCGGGGGGCTGTCTGCCCCCCGGACCCCCCGAGAGTATTTCCGGGCCGAAAGTGACGGCCGCCCGAGTGGTCCGGTGCGCGGGGCCGGGGTCCGGGGAGGCCTGCCGCCGCCCCCGGCCGCCCGCGGCGGCCCACCCGGCCGGTGCCGCGCGCGGCGCCGATCTCCCCCGCGCGATGGCGGCTGAGCGGTGGAGCCGCGCGCGGCGGCAGGGATGCGCGCGGGCGACGTGCCGCACGGCGCGCCCGCTTCGGGGAAGGTGCAGCCCGGAGGCGCAGCAGGCCGCCGTCCGGCAGGTCTCCCTCCGGCAGGCCGCCGTCCGGTCGGCCGGCATCCGCGGGGCGACGCTCCGGGGCCCGCGGCGCGGGGCCGGGCCGCTCGGGGGTCTCGGGCGGCGTCTCGGGCGGCGTCTCGGGCGGGCACCGCGACGAGCCGGGCCTGGCGCGCCGGACGCCCCATCGTGCGGGTGGGTCCCGGGTTCGGGCGGGCGCGGGACCGGCGCTCGCGTCCCGGCGTGATCGCGCAGGGCGTGGTCCGGGCGCCGTCGGGCCGCCCGTAGGATCCGCGCGGCGCGGCCGGGCATCCCGACGGCGGGTTCCGGCGGCCGCCATCGCCGGCCGGGCGGCGCGGCATCGCCGGAACGCGCGCGGCGTCGGGAGAGGGCGCGGAGGTCCGGTGCCGGAGGATGGCGCGGCGCCGGTCATGCTCCCCGGTCACCGGCGCCGGCGCGCCGGGCGCGCGGTCCGGGCCCCGTCGCGGCGCGACCCGTCCGGCCCGGCTCCTGTCTCTTATACACATCTGG
>JANZZL010000099.1 GCA_026419405.1 Paracoccaceae bacterium
GACCGGGGCCTCGACCTCGGCCGCGACGGTCAGCGCGCCGAAGGCCACGGTGGACAGGCCGCCCATCAGCATGATGATCTGGCTGGGCGAGAAGGCGATGTTGGCGCGCTGCGCCTTCTGCGCCAGGATCGAATAGACCGGGATCGACCGCGACTTGATGTGCTGGGTCATCTCCTTGCGCAGCTGTTCCAGCACCTGTTCGCGGCCGGCGCCCTTTTCCAGCAGATCCAGCCGGCGGCTGATCTTGGAATTCAGGCTGATCGACTTGCCGAAGACCGTCAGGTAGATGCCTTCGACCAGCAGCAACACCCCGACAAAGACGAGGATGTAGATGATTGGTTCGGCGGAGAACATGCGGACGGTCCTTACGGGTTGAAGGGTTCGTAGATGTTGGGCGGCAGGTCGTAGCCCCACTGCCGGAACCGCTCGGCGTAGAACGACCGCACGCCGTTCGCGGTGAAGTGGCCGATGATCTTGCCCTCGGGGGTCAGGCCGACGCGCTTGTAGCGGAACACCTCCTGCATCGAGATCACGTCGCCCTCCATGCCCGTCACCTCGGTGATCGAGACCATCCGGCGCGAGCCGTCCTGCAGGCGGCTGACCTGCACGATGAGGTTGACGGCCGAGGCGATCTGCCCGCGCATCGCCTTCATCGGCATGTCGATCCCGGCCATCGAGATCATGTTCTCGAGGCGGCTCACCGCGTCGCGGGCCGAGTTGGCGTGGATCGTGGTCATCGACCCGTCGTGGCCGGTGTTCATGGCCTGGAGCATGTCGATGACCTCCTCGCCGCGCGTCTCGCCGACGATGATCCGGTCGGGGCGCATCCGCAGCGCGTTCCGCAGGCAGTCGCGCTGGGTGACCGCGCCTTTGCCCTCGACGTTCGGCGGGCGGCTCTCCATCCGGCCGACATGGGTCTGCTGGAGCTGGAGTTCGGCGGTGTCCTCGATGGTGAGGATGCGCTCGGAGTTGTCGATGAACGAGGACAGCGCGTTCAGCGTGGTCGTCTTGCCCGAACCGGTGCCGCCCGAGACGATGATGTTCAGCCGGGTCGCCACGGCGGCTTGCAGATATGCGGCCATCTCTTCCGAGAAGGCCCCGAATCTGACGAGGTCGTCGACGGAAAGCTTGTCCTTCTTGAACTTGCGGATCGAGACCAGCGATCCGTCCACCGCGATCGGCGGCACCATCGCGTTGAAGCGCGAGCCGTCGGCGAGGCGGGCGTCGACATAGGGGTTCGATTCATCCACCCGGCGGCCCACGGCCGACACGATCTTGTCGATGATGCGCAGCAGGTGGCGCTCGTCCTTGAAGGTCGTGTCGGTCAGCTCGAGCTTGCCGAAGCGCTCCACGAAGACCTGGTGCGGGCCGTTCACCAGGATGTCGTTGACGGTCTCGTCCTTCAGCAGCGGCTCGAGCGGGCCGAGGCCGGTCACCTCGTCGTAGAGCTCCTGGAACAGCGTCGAGCGCTCCTCCTTGTTGAGGACGACCGACATCTCCTCCAGCGCCTCGGCCGAGATCGAGGCGATCTCCTGCCGCAGGTCGGCTTCGCTCGCATGTTCCAGCGCCGAGAGGTTCAGGTTGTCGAGAAGCCGCCGGTGCAGCTCGATCTTGATGTCGCTGAGGCGCTCCTTGCGCTTGCGCTCCCGGTCGGCGGGCGCCGGCGCGGCGGGCGTCACGCGCTGCGGCATCGGCACGGCCGGCTTGACCTGGACCTCGGGCCTGGCCTCTGTGTTCGGGGCGGTGGCCGGCGCCGCGGCGCTGCCGGCGGTGGTCGGGGCGGGCTTCTTGAAGCGCGAGAACATGGCCTAGCCTTTCGCTGTCATTCCGCCGCCACCGCCTCGGCCTGGGTCAGCGCATAGAGCGATGCGGCGAGCTTCATCACGTCCCTGCGGAGCGGGTTCTTCGCGGCGTGCTCGGAAAGCGGCAGGCCGTGGTCGTTGGCCTCCGCCACCTGCGGGCCGCCGTCGGGCAGCTGGAGCTCGATCTTGATGTCGAGGCTTTCCGAAAGCCGCTTGACGCGGGCCTTGCCGCTCAGGTCGGTGAACTTCGGCGCCCGGTTGAGCACGTAGCGCAGCTTCTCGAACGGCAGTTCCTCGGCCTTGAGCGCGCGCACGAAGCGCAGCGTGTTCTGCGCCGACCGCATGTCGAGCTCGAGCAGCGCGAAGTAGAGCTGCGAGGCGTGCAGGATCGTCTCGGTCCAGGGGACCACGGTCGAGGGCATGTCGATCACGACGAAGTCGAAGAGCCGGCGCGCTACCGTGATCAGGCGCTCGATGTCGGCGGGCGTCACGATGTCGAGCGGCAGCATGTCCGCCGGCGCGGAGAGCACGTGCAGCTTGTCGCGGTAGAGCTGGAGCGCGTTCGAGAAGCTCTCGTTGTCCATCGAGGCGGTGTCGGAGAGAAGCTCGTAGACCGACTCGCGGCGGGCCAGGTCGAGGTAGGTGGCGACCGACCCGTACTGCAGGTCGAGATCGAGCAGGCACACGCGCGGTGCCTTCGCCTTGTCCTTGTCCTTCTCGTCCTCGACGACGTTGGCAAGCTCCCAGGCGAGGTTGCAGGCGAAGGTCGTCGCGCCGATTCCGCCGGCGAGGCCATGCACCGGCAGCACGACGCCCTCGCGCCCGGTGCCGCCATACTGCACCGTCGTCTCGCCCGTCTCCGGGTCCACGACCTGCACGCTGACGCCGGGCTTGGGCTTGCGCACGCGCTGGATCGCCTCGTGCAGCGCGCCCTCGGGAAGCGGGTAGGGGCAGAAGTCGTCGGCGCCCAGCCGCAGGAGCTGGTGCAGCGCCATCGGCCCGAGATCTTCGGCCACGAGGATCACCTTGACCTTCTTCTCCTTGGCCGCGCGGATGATCTCGCCCACGACCGAGAGCTTGTCCTCGTCCTCGGCGCCGAGCGCGACGGCCAGGAACTCCAGGCTCCGGGCATCCGTCTGGTTCAGGAACGGCAGGACATCGTCATAGGTCAGGTCGCCCCACTTGTCGCCGAGCTCGGCCTCCATGTCCTCGATCAGCAGATCGAAGTTCTGGACGTTGCTCGAGACGGTGCACGCAACGATCGGCGCCGGTTCGGGCATCAGCGCTGGGGTACTCGTCATCTCAGCATCCCTTTGTCGGTTCGCCCCAAGGCATCGGACCCAGACGAATTGCCGGCGACGCACCCGATGGCTGGCGCGGATCGAGGCCGGACCCTGAGAAACTGATTCCCAAAAGGGGCGACATTGCGGCCTAAACGGAGAAATTATTCGGTCTTTTGGGACGATCAAAGGGCGCAGCGGAAGATCGTTTCCGCTGCGCCCTTCTGCGCGCCGCCCGTCGCGGGCGTCAGTTGGCTTCGGCGTCGGCCTGCCGGACCTGGCTCGGCGGGATCGCGCTGGCCACGTAGTCGCGGTAGATGATCGTGGCGTACTTGCCGTCGAGATGGCCCGAGCAGCGCACGTAGCCGTGCCGGTAGACCGGCGCGTGCATCGGGCTCGTGGGGTCGCGCACCACGATCGGGTCGGGCACGATGTAACCCTTGGCCTGCCCGGCGCAGCGTGCCGCCTTGTGGGCCAGCATGTTGTTCATCGTCGGGTTGCCGAAGGCGCCTTCGTCCACCTCGGCGCCGGCCTCGCCGAAGAACTCGGCCGAGGTGCCGCTGGTGCAGGCGCTGAGCGCGAGGACCGCGGCCACGCCGAGGAGCGTCTTGATGCGGGTATCCATCGTCCTTACTCCATCACGTAGCCGTAGGAGCCGTTGAAGTCCTGGCGCGCGACCTCGGCCACCGCGCCGCGAGCCCTGCCCGGTCCGCCGGCGACCTCGCCGCGCAGGAACAGGTCGGCCTCGCTCGGCGGGCGCACCCGGTCAGTCGGCAGGGCCAGCGCCTCGCCCCGGGTGGGGCTGACCAGATGCGCGGTGATGATGATCACCAGTTCCGACTGGTTGCGCTGGTAGTCGGCGCTGCGGAACAGCGCGCCCAGGACCGGAACGTCGCCCAGCCAGGGAAGCTGGCTCGCCGTGTTGCGGAAGTCGTCCTGCAGCAGGCCCGCGATCGCGAAGCTCTCGCCGTCGCGCAGCTCGACCGTGGTCGAGGTGTCGCGGCGCCGGAAGCCCTGGATCGCGATCCCGTCACCCACCGGAACCGAGACCGTCGGGTCGATGGAGGAGACGGCGGCCTCGACCGAAAGGTTGATGATGTCGCCGTCCACCACCCGCGGGGTGAAGTTCAGCTCCACGCCGAAGGGCTTGAACTCGACCGAGATCGTGTCGGCATCCTGCGCCACCGGAACCGGATACTCCCCGCCGGCGAGGAAGGTCGCCTCCTGGCCCGAAAGCGTGGTCAGGTTCGGTTCGGCCAGCGTGCGGACGAGGCCCTTGCTCTCCAGCGCCTCGAGAAGCACGTTCAGCGTCAGGTCGCCGATCACCGCGCTGCCGCTCAGGACGCTGCTCGGCGAGGTGAGGCCGGAGCCGCCCGCGCTGAAGGTGATGCTGCCGTCGGTGCCCGACAGGGTGCCGCCGAGCCGGCCGCCGAGGCCCTTGCTGACCGACCGGCTCACCTCGGCGAAGCGGACCTTCAGCATGACCTGCTGGGTGCCGCCCACGACCATCAGGTTCGACACCCGGTCCGGCGCGTAGCGGCGGGCGAGGTCGAGCGCGCGGTCGAGCTTCTGGATCGAGGAGACGGTGCCCGAGAGCACGATGCCGTCGTTGGCGGTCCGCACCTCGATGTTCTCGCCGGGCAGGATCTGGCCGAGGCGCTCCTTGAACTCGGCCACGTCGGGCGTGACCTGGACGTCGACGTTGGCCAGAAGCGCCCCGTCGGGGCCGAGGATCGTCAGCGTGGTGCGCCCCGGCGCCTTGCCGAGCACGTAGATCGACCGGTCGGACAGCGTCGAGATGTCGGCGATACCCGGGTTGGCGATGGAAAGTTCGGCGAAGGGCTGGTCGCTCTCGACGACCACGGCCCGGTTCATCGGCACGGCAAGCGGCGCCGTCGCGCCGCCCGTCATGATTCGGAGCGTTTCCGCCTGCACGGCGGAAACGGCCGGCAAGCTCAAGGCAAGCCCGAGCACTCCGGCCTTCAGAAGCGTCTTCATGTTCATGTGACCTGCCTCTCTGATCACGCTCAATGGTCGGGTCGATTGGGCCCGCGCTGCGAAGGGTCTTACCGCCACTTTTTCGAGGCAGGATGCGGCATGGCCGATTTCTTTTCAATAATCATCGGTTTGGACCGATATATTGATGTGGATAACCTGCAACACACGCAACATGTCGGAAAATGCCGGCGGCCCGCCACCACATCGGGTGCGGGCCGCCCGGGGGAGGAAGGGGGTGTCAGTTGGTGCAGGGGATCGGGATCTCGACGATCGTTCCGCCCGAGCGCTGCTTGATCGTGCAGACCCGCTGCTCCTGCTGGACCGTCTCCTCGATGCCGAGAAGCACGCGCTGGTCGACCTCGATCGTCTCCTCGATCGTGTCGCTGTCCTGCGCCCCGACAAGGGCCAGGCTCAGCCGGCCGCTCGACTGGGCCTGCGCCAGGTTGGCGACCTCGGCCGGCGTCACCTCCACCGTCACGGTGCGGGCGACGCGGGGGTTGCTCAGGTCGCGGTCGGCGATCTGGTCGACGGCGATGACCTTGACGTTCGACTGGATCAGCTTGGTGATCGAGCGGTCGGCGATCCGCCCGCTCCAGAACACGTCCACGCGGTCGCCGGGGCCGACGAAGCCCGAGACGCCCGAGCTCACGTCCACGTTGATCGTGAAGGCGCGCATGCCCGGCGTCAGGAAGGCGGCGACGCCGGCCTCCTGCCCGGGCGGCGTCACCTTGGTCTCGAGCACCAGCTCGCCCGGATCCATCGCGCGGAGGATGGCGCGCGGCTGGCGGTTGTTGTCCGGGAACAGCTTCGCCTCCTCGCGGAATGCGGTGGCCGGCACGTCGGCCTCGGGGAACTTGATGAGCTTGACGTCCTCGGGCTTCAGCACCTCGCCGAAGCGCAGCTCGCGCGTGGTGACGTAGACATCGACCAGCGGCACCTGCTGCGCGTTCTTCTGGACCTCCGCCTCGTAGGCCAGACGGTACTGGTTGATCTGATCCTGCACCTTCCAGACTGCGAATCCCGCCAGGCCGAGCCCGAGCAGTAGAACCAGACCGAATAGCAGTCGCATGTCGCACCCTCTCTTGGCAGTCACCCCCGGGGCAGCCCGGCGATCCTACCGCACCGCTACCCGTTGTGAACCCTGATGCCCGAGGATTATGGCGATCCTGTGGTCAGACTGCGGTTCTTTGCGTGATTGTTTCGGGAGCGGCCCGGATCAGTAGAACTTCGGGAACTCGAGCTTGGTCACCTGCGCGGCGCCGAGCTGGCCGCCGACCGCGGCGCCGACGCTCCCGGTGCCCTGGCTGATGCTGGCCACGACCGCAACGCCGAGCCCGACGATGGCGGCGCTCAGCACCACCCAGTCGACGGTGACCGCGCCCGACTCGTCGGTCAGGAAGTCCTTGAAAGCACGCATCGCCCTTCTCCGCTTCTCTGTCGTCGCCAGGGTGGCGACTGCTTCCCCTTGATGCTGCGACCCTGCCGGCGGATTTGGGCGAGAAAGGGGCAGGGCGGGGAACTTTGTGGGGAGAAACGGCCCGCGCCCGGCGCGGGCGGAAATACACCGTCGCCGAAATGGAAAGGACCGCGGGCAATGCCGCGGTCCCGTCCGATGTCCTGCCGGAAGCCGACTTGCGGATTACGGCGTGCCCTTCGCGGCGTCGGCGAGGCCCGACAGCGTGTTGACCTGGCCGGCCGACAGCGAGGACGAGATCTTGGTGCCGAGCGAGTTCACGCCGGTCGAGACGGCGAGGATCACGGCGATGCCGAGGCCGACGATGGCGGCGGTCAGCACGACCCAGTCCACGGTCACCGCGCCGGACTCGTCGTTGTAGAACTTCTTCAGCAGTTCGAATTTCATGTCAGTTCCCTCCAAGGAGTACGCTCTTCCATCTCACACCGTTGCGGCGTGTCTTGTCCGGCCAACTCCCGAACCTCCGCCTCGGCATGGGCACATAAGGCCAGTGGAATCGGGCAGCAATTGGGCGGGGTTCGTACCTTTTTTGCCCATCGCCGATTTCGGGGAGTTTGATTTCAAGTGTCTGGAAAACCGACATGAATCCTGCGCGTCGGCGGCCCGGCGCGGCGGAAATCGGGCGCGCGGGGTCCTTCCTGCTGTGGAATTCCTGCCGCGCCCGCCGCCGATTCTGCGCCGCCCCGTAGCCGCGGCGGCGGTTTTCTGCGACAAGGGTCCCAAGGTCCGCGAAGACGGCGAAAGAGGCAGGCATGATCAGGCAGATGGCCCTTGCGGCGATCCTCGCGCTCGCGCCCTGGGAGGCGCGCGCCGAGGAGGCGCTGGCGGTTCCGACCTATTCCCCCAAGCGCGTCCTTCCCCCCGCGCCGGGAACCAAGCGGCGCATCACCGTGCAGATCGACCCCGAGGAGCAGGCGCGATTCCTCGCCGCGCTCCCGCCCTTCCCCGAGGTGCGCCGGCCGAACCTTCCCGTGGACGGGCCCCAGGCCGATCCGAACGCCGCCACCGCCTTCCCCTGGTTCTGGGAGGCCGTCTCGCCCGCGATCGCCGCCGCCTCGCCCGCGCGGCTCGAGGAGGCGATCGCCGGCCTTGCCGCGGGGCCGGGCGGGGCCGCCGTGCCCGCGCCGCGGATGCAGTCGCTGCAGTCGATCGCCGAGCGCTACGGCGCCGAGATCCTCCAGGCCACCGTCGGCACCAGCGTCTCGCCCGCCCTCGTCCTCGCGGTGATCGGCATCGAGAGCGCCGGGCGCCCGACCGCGGTCAGCCACAAGGGCGCGACCGGGCTGATGCAGCTCATGCCCGCCACCGCGCAGCGCTTCGGGGTGCGCGACATCAACGACCCGGCGGAGAACATCCGCGGCGGGGTGGCCTATCTCGACTGGCTGATCGAGGAGTTCGGCGGCGACCCGATGCTGGTGCTCGCCGGCTACAACGCGGGCGAGGGCGCGGTGCACGAGCACGGCGGCGTGCCGCCCTACCGCGAGACGCGCGATTACGTGCCCAAGGTCCTCGCGGCCTGGAACGTGGCGCGCAACCTCTGCGTGACGCCGCCCGAACTGCTCTCGGACGGCTGCGTCTTCAACGTGCGTACCGCCGGCCTCTGAGGGCCGGCGCGGGCCTCAGTCGACGATCGTCGCCTCGGTCGCGGCGCGCAGCTCCGCCTCGGTCACGCCGTCGGCCAGTTCGACGATCTTCAGCCCGCCGGGCACCACGTCCAGCACGCCGAGGTTGGTGATGATCCGGTCCACCACCCCCGCGCCGGTGAGCGGCAGCGTGCAGCGGCGCAGCACCTTCGATTCCCCCGCCTTGTTGGTGTGGTCCATCACCACCACCACGCGACCCACGCCGGCAACGAGGTCCATCGCCCCGCCCATGCCCTTGACGAGCTTGCCGGGGATCATCCAGTTGGCCAGATCGCCGTTCTCGGCCACCTCCATGGCGCCCGGGATCGCCATGTCGATCTTGCCGCCGCGGATCATCGCGAAGCTCTGCGCGCTGTCGAAGTAGCTGGTGCGGTCGAGCTCGGTGATCGTCTGCTTGCCGGCGTTGATCAGGTCGGGATCCTCCTCGCCCTCGAAGGGGAAGGGGCCCATGCCCAGCATCCCGTTCTCGGACTGGAGCGTCACGTCCACGCCCTCGGGGATGTAGTTCGAGACCAGCGTCGGGATCCCGATCCCGAGGTTGACATACATCCCGTCGCGCAGTTCCTGCGCCGCGCGCGCGGCCATCCGGTTGCGGTCCCACGCCATGTCAGGCCTCCTCCCGCTTGCGGACGGTGCGGTTCTCGATCCGCTTCTCGTGATGTCCCTGGATGATCCGGTGCACGTAGATGCCCGGCGTGTGGATGCAGTCGGGGTCCAGGCTGCCCACCGGCACCAGCTCCTCCACCTCGGCCACGCAGACCTTGCCGCAGGTGGCGGCCGGCGGGTTGAAGTTGCGCGCCGTCTTCCGGTAGACGAGGTTCCCCTGCGCGTCGCCCTTCCAGGCCTTCACGATCGACAGGTCGGCCACGATCCCGCGTTCGAGGATGTAGGTGACCCCGTCGAATTCCTTGTGCTCCTTGCCCTCGGCGATCACCGTGCCGACGCCGGTCCGGGTGTAGAAGCCCGGGATCCCCGCGCCGCCCGCCCGCATCCGCTCGGCGAGCGTCCCCTGCGGGTTGAACTCGATCTCGAGCTCGCCCGCGAGATACTGCCGCATGAACTCTGCGTTCTCGCCCACGTAGGAGGAGATCATCTTCCTGACCTGCCGCGTCTCGAGCAGCAGCCCCAGGCCGAAGCCGTCCACCCCCGCGTTGTTCGAGGCGATCGTCAGGTTGCGCACGCCGCTGTCGCGGATCGCCGCGATCAGGAGCTCCGGGATGCCGCAGAGGCCGAAGCCCCCCGCCGCAATCGTCATGCCGTCGAACAGGAGGCCCTCCAGCGCCTCCGCCGCAGACCCGTAGACCTTCCGCCGCATGCCGCAAGCCCCCATGCCCTCGGTTTGCGGTCTTCTGGCGCGGGGGGGCGGCAGAGTCAATCGCCGCGGTGCGGCGAGGGTCAGCCCTTGCGCCCGCCGGCGCGGCGCCCGCCCTTCTGCCGGCCGCCCCCGCCGGTGCCGGCCGATTTCGCGGCGATCAGCTCCAGCGCCTGCTCCAGCGTCACCGCTTCGGGATCGGTGCCCTTCGGCAGGGTGGCGTTCACCTTCTCCCACTTCACGTAGGGGCCGTAGCGGCCGGCCATGACCTGCACCCTGCCGCCGTCGGGGTGCTCGCCGAGTTCGCGCA
Organism: Paracoccaceae bacterium; assembly: GCA_026419405.1. Taxonomy (GTDB): domain Bacteria; phylum Pseudomonadota; class Alphaproteobacteria; order Rhodobacterales; family Rhodobacteraceae; genus JANZZL01. Next base: position 9,820 of record JANZZL010000099.1, read on the forward strand.
GCGGCGCCGGCGCCCCGCCGCCGCCGGCACGGCCGCCGCGGGCCTGCTTCTGCGCCAGCACCTCGACGGCGCGGTTCATCCCGATGGTGAACACCTCGTCCACCTCGGGCAGGTTGGCATAGACCCGGCCGTGCCGGACGTAGGGCCCGTAGCGGCCGATCCCCGCCTCGACCGTCTCGCCGTCCTCGGGGTGCGGGCCGATCACTCTCGGCAGGTCGAGGAGCATGAGCGCGCGCTCGAGATCCATCGTCTCGGCCGACCATCCCTTCGGCAGCGAGGCCCGCGGGGGCCTGGGGTTCTCCTCGGTCGCGACGCCGCGCTGCACGTAGGGCCCGAAGCGCCCCGCCTTCAGCCAGATCTGGTCGCCCCCGTCCTCGCCCAGAAGGCGCTCGCCGCCGCCCTCCTCCTCGCTGCCTGGGGCCGAGAGCGGCCGGGTGTAGCGGCACTCGGGGTAGTTCGAGCAGCCGATGAAGGCCCCGCCCGCGCGCGCCGTCTTGAGCGACAGCCGCCCGCTGCCACAGGTCGGGCAGGCGCGCGGATCGCTGCCGTCCTCGCGGGGCGGGTAGAGATGCGGGGCGAGCACCTCGTCGATCTTCTCCAGCACCTCCGAGATGCGCAGGTCCGCCGTCTCGGCGAGCGCCGCGGTGAAGTCGCGCCAGAAGCGCGAGAGCACGTCCTGCCAGTCGCGGCTGCCCGCCGAGATGTCGTCGAGCTGCTCCTCGAGGTCCGAGGTGAAGTCGTAGTCCACGTAGCGGCGGAAGTAGGTGACGAGGAACGCCGTCACCAGCCGGCCCTTGTCCTCGGGGATCAGCCGGCCCTTCTCCTTGCGGACGTATTCCCGCTCCTGGATCGTGGTGACGATCGAGGCATAGGTCGAGGGGCGGCCGATGCCGAGCTCCTCCATCCGCTTGACCAGCGTCGCCTCGGTGTAGCGCGGCGGCGGCTGGGTGAAGTGCTGCGCGGGGGTGATGGCGCGCTTCTCCGCCGGCTCGCCCTCGAGGATCTGGGGCAGGCGCGCGCCCTCGTCCTCCTCGGACCCCGCGGCGCGCTCGAAGTCCACGTCGTCGCGGCCCTCCTCGTAGACCTTGAGGAAACCGTCGAACAGCACGACCTGGCCGGTGGCGCGCAGTTCCACCTGGCCGTCGGCCGAGGCGACGTCCACCGTCGTGCGCTCCAGCCGCGCGGCCTCCATCTGGCTGGCGATCGTGCGCTTCCAGATCAGGTCGTAGAGCTTCCTCTGGTCGGCATCGGCGATCCTGAGCGCGGCGGGGTCCCGGCTCATGTCGGTCGGCCGGATGCACTCGTGCGCCTCCTGCGCATTCTTGGCCTTGTTGCGGTACATCCGCGGCGCCGCGGGCACGTAGGCCGCGCCGAAGCGGCGCGCGATCTCCTCGCGCGCGGCCATCACCGCCTCGGGGGCCATGTCGATCCCGTCGGTCCGCATGTAGGTGATCAGCCCTGCCTCGTAGAGCCGCTGCGCGGCGCTCATCGTCGCCCGCGCCCCCATGCCGAACTTGCGGCTCGCCTCCTGCTGGAGGGTCGAGGTCATGAACGGCGGCGCGGGGTTGCGGCTGGCGGGCTTCGCCTCGACCGACTTCACCGCGAGATCGCGCGAGCGCACCGCCTGCACCGCCAGCTCGGCCGCCTCGGCGGTGGGGATGCCGAACTTGTCGAGCCTGCGCCCGCCGAGGACGGTCAGCCGCGCGTCGTACTCCTGCCCGCGCGGCGTGGCGAGCCGTGCGGTGACGGTCCAGTATTCCCGCGGCCGGAACGCCTCGATCTCCATCTCGCGCTCGACGATGAGGCGCAGGCAGACCGACTGCACCCGCCCCGCCGAGCGGGCGCCCGGCAGCTTGCGCCAGAGCACCGGCGAGAGGTTGAAGCCCACGAGGTAGTCGAGCGCCCGGCGCGCGAGATAGGCCTCGACCAGCGCCGAGTCGATGTCGCGGGGGTGCTTCATCGCCTCCTCGACCGCCGCCCTCGTGATCGCATTGAAGGTGACGCGGCTCACCCGCTTGTCCTTCTTCAGCGACTTCGCCAGCGCCTCCTTCAGGTGCCAGCTGATCGCCTCGCCCTCGCGGTCGGGGTCGGTGGCGAGGATCAGCGCGTCGTCGTCCTTCAGCGCCTCGGCGATCGCCCTGATGTGCCTGCGGCTTTCGGGGGTGACCTCCCAGGTCATGCCGAAGCCGTTCTCGGGGTCCACCGAGCCGTCCTTCGCCGGCAGGTCGCGGACATGGCCGTAGGAGGCGAGCACCTTGTAGCCCGGGCCGAGATACTTGTTGATCGTCTTGGCCTTGGCAGGTGACTCGACGACGACGACTGGCATGAGGCCCCTTTCGGCAGACGGCGGCGGCGGGGCGTCCCCGCGGGCGGCGCAAGATGCGGGGCAGGGGCCGGAAATGTCAATCGCCCCCTGCCGGCGGCCCGGCGCGCGGGATGCGGGCAGCTCGTCCCCGCCGGTATCGGACGGGTTGAGCGGCAGCCCCCCTGCGGCGCCAGGGCGCCGAGGCGACCGGCCCCGTCGCCGCGCCGGCAGGCAGGGCGCAAGGTCAGGGGCCGCGCCCCGGCTGCGGCCTGTCTCTTATACACATCTCCGAGCCCACGAGA
>JANZZL010000113.1 GCA_026419405.1 Paracoccaceae bacterium
AGATGTGTATAAGAGACAGCGCGACCGGCTGCCGCGGCGCCCGGCGTTCCGGGCGATTCCGGCGGTGCCGGGCGCCGCGGCCCCTTCGTCCGTCGCGGCGGCCGGGCGCGGGCCCACAGCCGCGGCGCGGGTCGCCCTCCCGCGCCGCTTGAAAAGCCCGCGCCCGCTGCCCAAGTGCTCAGCCGAGACCCGGGCGGCGCCGTGCCTGACGACAGGGCGGCCGGGAACCGGGGGCTGCGAAAGGAGATACCGATGAACCTGGAGAAGTTCACGGAACGGTCGCGCGGATTCCTTCAGGCCGCACAGACCATCGCGATGCGCGAGGGGCACCAGAGGGTCCTTCCCGAGCATCTTCTGAAGGCACTGATCGATGACGAGCAGGGGCTGGCCGCGAACCTGATCCGGCGGTCAGGCGGCGCGCCCGAGCGCGTGGCCGAGGCAGTCGATGCCGCCGTGGGCCGCCTGCCCAAGGTCACGGGCGGCGACGGGCAGGTCTATGTGGATTCCGCGCTCGTCCGCGTGCTCGACGAGGCCGAGAAGCTCGCGAAGAAGGCCGGCGACAGCTTCGTCGCGGCCGAGCGCATGCTGATGGCGCTGGCGATGACGCCCTCGAAGGCGAAGGATGCGCTCGAGGCCGGCGCGGTGACCGCGCAGCGGCTCAACACGGCGATCAACGACATCCGCAAGGGCCGCACCGCCGACACCGCCTCGGCCGAGGAGGGCTACGACGCGCTGAAGAAATACGCCCGCGACCTGACCGAGATGGCGCGCGAGGGCAAGATCGACCCGATCATCGGCCGCGACGAGGAGATCCGCCGCGCCATGCAGGTCCTGTCGCGGCGCACCAAGAACAACCCCGTGCTGATCGGCGAGCCCGGCGTCGGCAAGACCGCCATCGCCGAGGGGCTGGCGCTCAGGATCGTCAACGGCGACGTGCCGGAATCGCTGCGCAACAAGCGGCTGCTCGCGCTCGACATGGGCGCGCTGATCGCGGGCGCCAAGTACCGGGGCGAGTTCGAGGAGCGGCTGAAGGCGATTCTGGCCGAGATCACCGCCGCCTCGGGCGAGATCATCCTGTTCATCGACGAGATGCACACGCTGGTCGGCGCCGGCAAGGCCGAGGGCGCGATGGATGCCTCGAACCTGCTCAAGCCCGCGCTGGCCCGCGGCGAGCTGCACTGCATCGGCGCGACCACGCTCGACGAATACCGCAAGCACGTCGAGAAGGACGCCGCGCTCGCGCGCCGGTTCCAGCCGCTGATGGTCGAGGAGCCGACGGTCGAGGACACGATCTCGATCCTGCGCGGGATCAAGGAGAAGTACGAGCTGCACCACGGCGTGCGCATCACCGACTCGGCGCTGGTCGCGGCGGCGACGCTTTCCCACCGCTACATCACCGACCGCTTCCTGCCCGACAAGGCGATCGACCTGATGGACGAGGCCGCCTCGCGCCTGCGCATGGAGGTGGATTCCAAGCCCGAGGAGCTCGACGCGCTCGACCGCGAGATCCTGCAGAAGCAGATCGAGGCCGAGGCGCTGAAGAAGGAGGACGACCGGGCCAGCAAGGAGCGGCTGGAGCGGCTCGAGAAGGAGCTTTCCGAGCTGCAGCAGAAGTCGGCCGAGCTGACCGCGCGCTGGCAGGCCGAGCGCGACCGGCTCGAGGCAGCGCGCAGCCTCAAGGAGCGGCTCGACCGGGCCCGCGCCGAGCTCGACCAGGCCAAGCGCGAGGGCAACCTTGCCCGCGCCGGCGAACTCTCCTACGGCATCATCCCGCAGCTCGAGCGCGAGCTGGCGGCGGCCGAGGCCGCGGAGGGCGACCTGATGGTCGAGGAGGCGGTGCGCCCCGAGCAGATCGCGGCCGTGGTCGAGCGCTGGACCGGCATCCCCACCTCGAAGATGCTCGAGGGCGAGCGCGAGAAGCTCCTGCGGATGGAGGAGGAGCTCGGCAAGCGCGTCGTCGGGCAGCGGCAGGCGGTGGTCGCCGTCTCGAACGCGGTGCGGCGCGCCCGCGCGGGGCTTCAGGACGAGAACCGCCCGCTGGGCTCGTTCCTGTTCCTCGGCCCCACCGGCGTCGGCAAGACGGAGCTGACCAAGGCGCTTGCCGAGTACCTCTTCGACGACGACCGCGCGATGGTGCGCATCGACATGTCGGAGTTCATGGAGAAGCACTCGGTCGCCCGGCTGATCGGCGCGCCCCCCGGCTACGTCGGCTACGACGAGGGCGGGGTGCTGACCGAGGCGGTGCGGCGCAGGCCCTACCAGGTGATCCTGTTCGACGAGGTCGAGAAGGCGCACCCGGAGGTGTTCAACGTGCTGCTGCAGGTGCTCGACGACGGCGTGCTGACCGACGGGCAGGGCCACCGGGTGGACTTCAAGCAGACGCTGATCGTGCTGACCTCGAACCTCGGCAGCCAGGCGCTGAGCATGCTGCCCGAGGGGGCCGATTCCTCGGCGGCGCGGCGCGAGGTGATGGAGGCCGTCCGGGCCCACTTCCGGCCGGAGTTCCTGAACCGGCTCGACGACATGATCGTCTTCGACCGGCTCACCCGGGCCGACATGGACGGGATCGTCGAGATCCAGCTCAAGCGGCTGGAGAAGCGGCTTGCGGGGCGCAAGATCCGGCTCGACCTCGACGCCAGCGCGCGGCAGTGGCTGGCCGACGAGGGCTACGACCCGGTGTTCGGCGCCCGGCCGCTGAAGCGCGTCATCCAGCGCAGCCTCCAGGACCGGCTGGCCGAGATGATCCTGGCGGGCGACGTGAAGGACGGCGATACCGTCCGCGTCACCGCCGGGATCGACGGGCTGATCGTGGGCGACCGGGTCTCGACCTCGTCGCGCCGGCCGCCCGAGGAGGCCGTTGTCCACTGACGCAGGCCCTGCCGGGCCCCGGGGCGCCCGTCCCGCCGCGCGCGGGGCGGGCGCCTGCCGTTCCGGGGCCCGGCGGGCGGGTGGCGCCCGGCCGCGTTCGCCGCTAGCTTCGCCCCGCGCCGGACCGGCGGGGCCGGCCGGCAGGGCGACGGAGGGGCAGCGCATGAAGACGATTTCCGAGAACCGGGCCTTTGGCGGGGTGCAGGGCGTCTACACCCACGACTCCGCCGCCACCGGCACGCCGATGACCTTCGGCCTCTACCTGCCGCCGCAGGCCGAGGCGGGGCCGGTGCCGCTCGTCTGGTTCCTCTCGGGCCTGACCTGCACGCACGAGAACGCCATGGTGAAGTCCGGGGCGCAGGCCCATGCCGCGCGGCACGGGCTGGCGGTGGTGTTCCCCGACACCTCGCCGCGCGGCGCGGGCGTGGCCGACGACCCGGCCTACGATCTCGGGCAGGGCGCGGGCTTCTACGTCGATGCGACCGAGGCGCCCTGGGCGCCGCATTTCGCGATGTGGCGCTATGTCTCCGAGGACCTTCCGCGGCTGCTGTTCAACGCCTTTCCGCTCGACGAGGAGCGGCAGGCCGTCACCGGCCATTCGATGGGCGGCCACGGCGCGCTGACCCTTGCCATGCGGTTTCCCGGGCGGTTCCGCTCGGCCTCGGCCTTCGCGCCGATCGCCCATCCCACGGCATCGGACTGGGGGCGCAGGCAGTTCGCGGCCTATCTCGGCGCCGACGAATCGGCCTGGGCGCCGCATGACTCGACGCTGCTGATGCGCGAGGCCGGGTTCCGGGGCGAGGTGCTGATCGACCAGGGCGCGAAGGACCAGTTCCTCGACCTGCTGAAGCCCGAGGCGCTGGCCGGGGCCATGGCCGCCCGGCGCCAGCCCGGCGCCTTCCGGATGCAGGCGGGCTACGACCACAGCTACTTCTTCGTAGCGACCTTCATCGGCGACCACATCGCCTTCCACGCCGGCCATCTCGGCGCGTGATGGCGCTCTACGTCGATGCCGATGCCTGCCCGGTGAAGACCGAGGCCGAGCGCGTGGCGACGCGCCACGGCGTGCGGCTCTACCTCGTGTCGAACGGCGGCATCAGGCCCTCGGCCAACCCGCTGGTCGAGACCGTCTACGTCCCCGAGGGCCCCGACGCCGCCGACATCTGGATCGCCGGCCGGGCGGGGCCGGGCGACGTGGTCGTGACCGCCGACGTGCCGCTCGCCGCGCGCTGCGTCGCGGCCGGGGCGGCGGTGCTGAGGCCCGACGGCTCGGCGCTCACCACCGCCAACGTCGGCAACGCGCTTGCCCTGCGCGACCTGATGGCCGACCTGCGCGCGGCCGACCCGTTCCGGCCGGGCGGGGGGCGCGCCTTCTCGAAGGCCGACCGCTCCCGCTTCCTCGCGGCGCTCGACCGCGCGCTTGCGGCCGCCGCGCGGGGCTAGACGCCGCGCCGGCAGGGGCGTAGGCAGCGGCCATGACCGCGATCGCCGACAACCGCACGGGCCTCACCGGCGCCTTCTGGGCCGTGGGGGCGATGCTCGTCTTCTCGGTCAACGACATGCTCATCAAGTCGCTGTCGGGCGACTACCCGCTGCATCAGGTGATGACGGTCCGCGCGGTGGTGGCGATCGCCTTCCTGCTGGCCGTGGTCGTCCCGCTCTCGGGCGGCTACGCGCAGCTCCGCACCCGCCGGGCCGGGATGCATGCGCTGCGCGGCGGCTTCGTCTTCCTGGCGAACCTCTGCTTCTTCCTCGGCCTTGCCGCACTGCCGCTGGCCGAGGCGGTGGCGCTGTCGTTCCTGAGCCCGTTCCTCATCACCTTCCTCTCGGCGCTGCTGCTGGGCGAGCGCGTGGGCCCGCGCCGCTGGGCGGCGATCGCGGCGGGGCTCGCGGGCGTCTTGGTGGTGCTCCGCCCGGGCACCGAGGCGTTCCAGCCGGCAGCGCTCCTGCCGCTGGCGGGGGCGTTCTTCTACGCGCTTCTCCAGATCGTGACGCGGCATGTCGGCGGCACCGAGACGGCCGGCGCGCTCGCGCTCTCGATCCAGGTGGGCTTCCTGATCGCCAGCGGCGCGATCGGCCTTGCCGTGGGCGACGGGCGCTTCGCCGGCGGGCTGCACCCGTCGCTGGAATTCCTGCTCAGGGCCTGGGCGGTGCCCCCGGCGGGCGACCTCGCGGCGATGGCTGCGGTCGGCGTGCTGAGCGCGCTCGGCGGCTGGGCGATCAGCCAGGCCTACCGCGTCTCCGAGGCAGCCTATGTCGCGCCCTTCGACTATGCCGCGCTGCCGCTCGCGGTGTTCTGGGGCTTCGCCGTGTTCGGCGACTGGCCCGACGCGGTGGCCTGGGCGGGCATCCTTCTGATCCTCGGCTCGGGGCTGATCCTGATCTGGCGCGAGGCGGCGGCGCGGCGAACCCCTCCCTCGGCGCTGCGCCGCTGAGCCCTTCGCTTCCGCCAAGGGCCCGGCTAGAACCGGACGCAGCAGGAGGGCCGCCATGACACCCGTCTTCATCCCCTTCGCCGAGGGCGAACGCACGCTCGACTGGATCGAGCTGACCGAGGCCATCGCCGCGGGCCACGCCCGCCCGCTGGCCGGCATGGCCGACGTGTTCCTCTACCGCGGGCGCGACACGGTTCTGTCGCGCGCGGCCTTCGTCGATGGCCTGGGCGCGCTGGTCAAGACGGCGACGGTCTTTCCCGGCAACGCCCGTGCGGGGCTGCCCACGATCAACGGCGCGGTCTGCCTCTTCTCGGACGCGACCGGGGAACTCGAGGCGCTGATCGACTTCCACCTCGTCACCAAGTGGAAGACCGCGGGCGACAGCCTGCTCGCCGCCCGGCGCCTGGCCCGGCCCGGCAGCCGCCGCATCCTGATCCTGGGCGCGGGCACCGTGGCGGCCTCGCTGATCGAGGCCTACGGCGCGGCCTTCCCCGGCGCGCGCTTCACCGTCTGGAACCGGACGCGGGCGCGGGCCGAGCAGCTCGCCGCCCGCCACCCCGGCGTGGCGGTGGCGGACGACCTCCCCGCCGCGGTCGGCGAGGCCGACATCATCGCCTCGGCCACCATGGCGACCGAGCCCGTGATCCGCGGCGCGTGGCTGAGGCCCGGCCAGCACCTCGACCTGATCGGCGCCTACCGGCCCGACATGCGCGAGGCCGACGACGAGGCGCTGCGGCGGGCACGCCTGTTCGTCGATGCGCGGGCCTCGGTGCTCGACCACATCGGGGAGCTGAAGGACCCCATCGCCCGCGGGGTGATCCGCCGCGAAGACGTGGTGGCCGACTTCTCAGACCTCGCCTCGGGAGCCTTCGCGCGGCGGTCGGAGGAAGAGATCACGCTCTTCAAGAACGGCGGCGGCGCGCATCTCGACCTGATGACGGCGCGCTACATCCTCGCGAAATGGCGCTGAGCCCGCTCGCCGCGCTGGCGGCGGCGGCGGGGCTCGTCGCCCTGCCCTTCGCGGCCGAGACGCTGCGCAGGCCCGCCCACCGCCGCCGCGGCGCGGCGCCGGGGCGGTTCGCCGACCTGCCCTCGGGCTGGACGCACTATCGCTGGTGGGGGGCGGCGGAAGGCCCCGTGGCCGTGCTGATCCACGGGCTCACCACCCCCTCGTTCGTCTGGGAGGGTCTTGCCCCGCTGCTCGCCGCGAAGGGCTGGCGCTGCCTTGCCTACGACCTCCACGGGCGCGGCTTCTCGGCGGCGGTGCCGGGACGGCAGGACGCGGACTTCTTCCTGCGCCAGCTCCGCGGGCTGCTCGACCACCAGGGCCTCGGCGGGCCGGTGACGCTCGTCGGCTATTCCATGGGCGGGGCGATCGCCACCGCCTTCGCCGCGCGCCACCCCGACCGTGTGGCGCGGCTGGTGCTGGTCGCGCCCGCCGGGCTCGGCCACCGACTGAGCCGGCTCGAACGCCTGGTGGAGCGCACCCCGCTGCTGGGCGACTGGCTGATGCTGGTGTTCGGCGGCATCAACCTGCGGGCGAACCTGCGCCGGCTGCTCGGCGCGCGGTCCAGCGTGCCCGACATCGCGGCCCGGCAGATCGCCGAGACGCGCGCGCGGGGCTTCCTGCCCGCTGTCCTGTCCTCGCAGCGGCACATGCTGGCGGCCGACCAGTCCGGGCCGCACCGCCGGATCGCCGCGGCCGGCCTGCCGGTGGCCGCCGTCTGGGGCGATGCCGACGCGGTGATCCCGCTCGAGGCGAAGGAGAGGCTCGCCGCGCTCAACCCCGCGGCGCGGCAGGTGGTGGTGGCGGGCGCCACCCACGGGCTGCCGCACACCCACCCCGAGGCGGTCGCGGCCCTGTTCTAGCGCCCGGTCGGCCCTCAGGCGGGAACGGCGCCAGCCTCCAGCGGCCGTTCGCGCACCGGCAGGTGCACCAGCGCCGAGAAGGCGCCGACGCCCACCCCGATCCACCAGACCAGCGTGTAGTCGCCGTAGATGTCGTAGAGCCTGCCGCCGAGCCAGACGCCGAGGAAGCCGCCGATCTGGTGGCTGAGGAACACGATCCCGTAGAGCGTTCCCATGTAGCGCAGGCCGTAGATATGCGCCACGAGCCCCGAGGTGAGCGGCACCGTGGCAAGCCAGAGCGCGCCCATGATCACCGAGAACAGGATCACCGTGGCCGGCGTGACCGGCGTCATGATGAACCAGGCGGCGACGAGGGTGCGGCCGGTGTAGATCGCGGCCAGCAGGTATTTCCGCGTGAAGCGCTTGCCGAGCCACCCGGCCGTCAGCGTGCCGGCGATGTTGGCCAGCCCGATCAGCGAGATCGCCACCGCGCCCAGCGCCGAGGTGGTGGTGATGCCCATGGCATGCAGCGCGCCGCCGGGGTCGATCGGGCCGCAGAGCTCGGTCACGAAGGCGGGGAAATGCGCGGTGATGAAGGCAAGCTGGTAGCCGCAGGAGAAGAAGCCGAGGAAGATCAGCGTGAACGAGGGGTCGCGGAAGGCGCGGGTGAGCGCCTCGCCCAGGCTCTCCTCCAGCTCGGCGCGGCGCGCCGGCGCAGGCGCCCGCATCAGCGGCAGCGCCGTCAGCGAGGCGAGGATGATGCCGGCGAAGACGACGAACACCGCCTGCCAGCTCATCAGGCCGAGCAGCCATTCGGCCACCGGCGCGCCGACGACCTGGCCCGCCGAGCCGGCCGCGGTGGCGATGCCGAGCGCCATCGAGCGGTTCTCGTCGCTGGCCGCGCGCCCGACGACGGCGAGCACCACGCCGAAGCCCATGCCCGCGATGCCGAAGCCGATCAGCACGTTCAGCGCCTGATGCGCGAGCGGGCTGACCGATACCGCCGAGAGCACGAGGCCGAGCGCGTAGAAGAGCCCCCCCGCGATGATCGCGCGGCGGTCGCCGAAGCGTTCGGCCAGCGCGCCGAACAGCGGCTGCCCGATGCCCCAGGCGAGGTTCTGGACCGCGATGGCCAGCGAGAACTCCGCCCGTGGCCAGCCGAAATCCTCGGCGATCGGGATCTGGAACACCCCGAAGCTCGCCCGCACGGCGAAGGACAACAGGATGACGATGCACCCGCCGATCAGGACGGGGGTGACGAGGGGGGACTTGACCTTGGGCATGTCGGCTCCGGCGGCAACGGCCCGGCATCGCGCCTCAGCGCCCCGCCGTCAACCAAAACTTCGTGATCGCGGCCATCAGTGGCCGCCGGCCCCCCGGCCGGCGCCGCGCCCGCGCTGCCGCCCGCCCGCGCCGGCTTGCCCGGCCCGCCCGGCCCGGCTACTCCCCCCGCATGAGCGTGACCGACCTCTATCGCGCCCGGCTCGCGGCGGGGCAGCTGCGCCCCGATCCGGCGCAGGAGGCGGTGCTGCCCGAACTGGAGCGGATCGCCGACTGGCTGGCCGCGCAGCGCGAGCCGAGGGGGCTGGGGCGGCTGTTCCGCAAGGCCCCCGAGACGACGAAGGGCCTCTACCTCTGGGGCGGGGTCGGGCGCGGCAAGTCGATGCTGATGGACCTGCTGGTGGAGGCGGCGCCGACGCCGGCGCGGCGCCGCGTCCACTTCCACGCCTTCATGCAGGAGATCCACGCCGCGATGCATGCCGCCCGCCAGCGCGGGGTCGAGGATGCCATCGCCCCCGTCGCCGCCGCCGTGGCCGACGCGGTGCGGCTGCTTGCCTTCGACGAGATGCAGATCACCGACATCACCGACGCGATGATCGTGGGGCGGCTGTTCGAGAAGCTGTTCGCCGCGGGCGTGGTGATCGTCGCCACCTCGAACCGGCCGCCCGACGACCTCTACCGCGACGGGCTCAACCGCCAGCTCTTCCTGCCCTTCATCGCCCTTCTCAAGGAGCGCATGGAGGTGCGCCACCTCGCCAGCGAGACCGACTACCGGCAGGACCGCCTCGTCGGCGAGCAGGTCTACTTCGCCCCGGCCGACGCGGCCGCGCGCGCCGCGATCGAGGCGATCTGGCGCGACCTCGCCCCCGGCGGCGGGGCGCCGCTGACGCTGCGGGTGCAGGGCCGCGAGGTGACGATCCCCGCCTTCGCGGGCGGGGTGGCCAGGGCGGGGTTCTGGGACCTCTGCGGCCGCCCGCTGGGGCCGGCCGACTACCTCGCGCTCGCCGCGGCGGTGCGTGTGCTGATCCTCGAGGACATCCCGCGCCTGTCGTCCGAGAACTACAACCAGGCCAGGCGCTTCGTCACGCTGGTCGATGCGCTCTACGAGGCGCGGGTGCGCCTGATCGCCTCGGCGGCCGACGCGCCCGAGCAGCTCTACATCGAGGGCGAGGGCAGCTTCGAGTTCGCCCGCACCGCCTCGCGCCTGCGCGAGATGCAGTCGGCCGGCTGGGGCGCGTAGCGGTGCAGCCGGCTCCGGGCTATACTGGCGCCGACACGGGAGGATGCCATGCCGACCATCGCGCGGGGAGCACCCCTTCAGACCGTCATCACCACCTTCGAGGTGACGCCCGGCACCTGCCAGGACCTGCTCGACGAGCTCGTCGATGCCTATGCGGGCTTCATCTCGAAGCAGCCGGGCTTCATCGGCGCGGGGCTGCACGTCAACGACGCCCAGACCCGGATCGCCAACTACTCGCAATGGGCGCGGCGCGAGGACTTCCTCGCCATGCTGCGATCCGACGAGATGCGCCGGCGCAACCGGCGCATCAACGAGCTCTGCAAGAGCTTCGAGCCGGTGATGTACGAGGTGGTGGAAAGCTTCGGCTGAACCGCCCCGGCCCGGCCTCAGGCGGCCGCCTCGGCGAGGCGGCCGACGGCATGCTTCCGGCAGCGGATCACCGCGTAGTCGCAGGTGATCTCCTCGCCCGCCGCGATGTCGCGGGCGGCGATCACGCGCGCCTCGGGGCCGTTCGGCAGCACCACCGCGGTGTTCGGCCGGTCGGAGTGGTTGGTGAACCGGTCGTTGTCGCCCGAAAGCACGAGCACGCCCGTTTCGGGGAAGTACTCGCAGTAGGTCTCGAGGTAGTCGGCGACATGCGCGGGGTAGCGCGCCAGGTCGGCCTCGGGGATGATGCGGTCAAGCACCGGGTCGAAGGCCCAGATCGCGGTGCCCCGGGGGATGTCCTCCTCGGCGAAGAGGCCGAGGCCGTGGATCTCGCTCTGCCGGACCGTTGTTCTGACGAGGAGCACCCGAGCCTCCCGCTGGCCTGCCGCACCCCGGCGGAGATTGGCAGAGCGCGGAGCGAAATCAATGGGGGGCGCGGCGCCGCGGCAAGATTTCACCGGCCGCTCAGTTTTCCTTCCCCGGCGGGGGTTTGGCTGCCGGGCCCGGCGTGCTAGGCTGGGCGGCGGGAGGCCATGGGCATGGTGCGTCCGCTGTTGCTTGCGCTGGCTGCCGCGCTGTCCTGGGGCGGCGGGGCGGCGGCCGAGTGCCGCATCGCCACGCCCGGCACACGCTGCCTGACGGTCGCCCCGCGGGCGGCGGCGCTCCGGGCGGGCGATCCGCTTCCCGAAGGGGCGCGGCTGGTGTTCAACCCGCGCTACTGGGGCCTGCCCCCGGTGGAGGACGGCCAGCGGTTCTACGTGGTCGGCCGCGAGGTCTACCGGGTGGATGCCGCCACGCTGACGGTGATCGAGCGGGTGTTCGGCGCCAATCCGGCGATCTTCCGCTGACGCCCGGCGCGGCTCGTCCGGCGGTCAGGCAAGCCCGCCCGCGGTGCAGGCGCGGAACGCCCGGACGGGTCCGGCGGCGCCCGCGAGGTCGATGACGACCGACCGGCCCCCCGCGCGGGCGGTTGCGGTCGCGTTGAACTCCAGCCCGTCGAGCACGTTGCCGAAGCCGGTGTCGGTCACCGTCAGGGTGCGCCCGCCGTCCGAGAGCCGGTGCCGGCCGGTGCCGATCGCAAGCGGGCGCGCGCCGTCGTAGCGGATGCCGAAGCCGGGGCTCTCCGGCCAGGGCGAGGGCAGCGTGATCGCAATGGCATAGGGCTCGGCAAGGCGCGGGTCGTAGGTGACGGCGACCTGCGCACCCCCTTCCGCATGGCGGAGCGTGCAGACCGGGGCGGCCGAGAACTCCCAGGCGTGGAGCGGCGTGGCGAGGAGGGAAAGGGCGAGGGCGCGGCGCATGCCGGGAAGGATGGGCCGGCCGGGCGGTGCGGCAAGGGCGGCCCCAGGGCGGCCCGGGGCGGCCCGCGGGTCGGGCCCGTTGGCGACGCCAGGGTCGGCCCCAGGTCGGACGCAGGGGCGCGCCTCAGGCCGGGCCCCGCGGCGGCTCCTGCGGCGGCGGCGCCCCGCCCGGCCCGTGGAAGGCATGGCGGTAGGCGAGCGCGACGCCGCCCGCGCCGCCGAGGATGTTGCCGAGCGTGACCCAGAGCAGGTTCGCGGCGGCCTCGCCCACGCTCACCCCGGCCCCGGCGAACATCCCCTGCGGCAGCAGGTACATGTTGGCCACCGAATGCTCGAGCCCGAGCAGCACGAAGGCCGAGATCGGCCAGAGGATGGCGAGGATCCTGCCCGCCGCGGTGCGGGCGCCGAAGGTGAGCCAGACCGCGAGGCAGACGAGCGCGTTGCAGAGCGCGCCGCGCACGAAGGCCTCGAAGGCGGGCACGGCCGCCTTGGCCTCGGCGATGCGCACCGCCGTCTGGCCCATCGGCCCGTCGAGCAGGCCCGAGAGGGCGAAGGCGGCCGCCAGGCCGAGGCTGCCGATCAGGTTGCCGGCATAGACGACGGCCCAGTTGCGCAGCAGCGCCGCCACCGTGATCCGGCGATCCACCGCGGCCATGACCATGAGCGCGTTGCCGGTGAAGAGCTCGGCCCCGCCCACGATCACCAGGATCAGCCCGAGCGAGAACACCACGCCCCCGAGCAGGCGCGCCGGTCCGAAGCCGGGGTCGGCGCCCGTCATCACCATGGTGAAGGCGGCCGCGCCGAAGCCGATGAAGGCGCCGGCGAGAAGCGCGAGCGTCAGCATCTGCGGAAGCGGGAGCGCCGCCTTCGCCACCCCCGCGGTCTCGATCAGGCGGAAGATCTCGGCCGGCCGGTAGGCGTCGGGCGACTGGTCCATGGCGGCAAGCGTAGCGCCGGGACAAGGAGCTGGAAAGGGTGTCCCGCCACCGCCCGACCTGCCCCCCCCGCGGCCCCCCTCGGCGCCGCCCTGCCCCGGATAAAGCGGCCAGTTCCGCCGCGAGTCCGCCGCGAGCGCGCGCGTGGCACCCCACCCCGCCGCGTCCGCCGCGAGCGCGCGCGGCACCCGGCCGCGCCGCCCGCGCCGGCGGGCGGCCCTGCCGGCGGGCAGCCGGGGCCGGATCGCTAGAGGTAGCCCGCGGCGCGGAAGCTCAGCTCGCGCGACCGGCCGATGATCAGGTGATCGTGGAGCACGATGCCCAGCGCCTCGGCCGCGTCGCGGATGCGGTAGGTCATCGCCACGTCGCTGTCCGACGGGCTCGGATCGCCCGAGGGGTGGTTGTGCACGAGGATCAGCGCCGAGGCGTTGAGCTCGAGCGCGCGCTTGACCACCTCGCGCGGGTAGACCGGCACGTGATCGACCGTGCCCGAGGCCTGCGGTTCGTCGGCGATGAGCACGTTCTTGCGGTCGAGGTAGAGGACGCGGAACTGCTCGGTCTCGCGGTGCGACATGGCGGTGTGGCAGTAGCTGACAAGCGCGTCCCACGACGACAGGACCGGCCGGCCGAGGACCCGCGCCCGCGCCAGCCGGTGCGCCGCCGCCTCGACCACCTTGAGCGCGCAGACCACCGCCTCGCCTACGCCCTCGACGGCCGCGAGCCTTGCGGGCGGCGCCGAGAGCACCCCGTTGAAGTCGCCGAATACCTCGAGCAGCCGCCGCGCGAGCGGCTTCATGTCCTGCCGCGGCACGGCGCCGAACAGCACGAGCTCCAAGAGCTCGTAGTCGGGAACCGCATCCGGGCCGCCGGTCATGAACCGCTCCCTCAGGCGGCGGCGGTGATCGCGGATGTAGGAGGGCAGACGCCCCGCGATGGCCGCCGGCTCCGCCTCGTCGGCGAGGAACAGCGGCAGCGGCGATTCGGAGAAGGCGGTCGCGTCGGCCATGGGCGCGACGTTCGGGCGCGCCCGGTGAAGAAAGGGTTAACGCAGGCGCCCCGCCCAGCGCGCGGGCGCCCCTGCCCGCCCCTCGCCGCCCGCGGTCCGGGCCTCAGGCGCGGAGGTTCCTCGCCGAGGCCTTGATCGCCTCGTACTGGCCGCTCGGCCGGAAGCGCCAGAGATACTCCGGCAGGACCGCGTCCATCGCCGTCGGCGCGATGCCGAGGTCGGCAAGGCCCTTCGCCCCGGGGGAGACGACGTTGTCCTCGCGCAGGCTGACGAGCTGGTCGCGGGTGAGGATGCGGTTGCGGAACAGACCGAGCGTGACGCCCTGGAGCGCGTCGAGCACCGTCGCGATGATCCGGCCCACCCAGAACGGCAGGCCGAGCACGATCCGCCGCCGGTTGATGACGGCGAGCATCCGCTGCATCAGCTCGCGGAAGGTGGCGACATCGGGGCCGCCCAGCTCGTAGACCCCCGGTTCCGCCCGGCCGAGCACGCCGGCCACGGCGGCCTGGGCCACGTCATCGACATAGACCGGCTGGAACCGGGTGCCGGCGCCGACGATCGGCAGCACCGGGCCGAGCCGCGCCATGGCCGCGAAGCGGTTGAAGAACTGGTCCTCGGGCCCGAAGACGACCGAGGGGCGCAGGATCACCGCGCCCGGGAAATGCGCGCGCACCGCCGCCTCGCCCCGGCCCTTCGAGCGCGCATAGAGGCTGCGGCCCTCGGGGTCCGCGCCGATCGCCGAGATGTGGACGAGATGGCTCACGCCCTCCTCGGCGGCGATCCGGGCGATCCGCGCGGCGCCCTGGTGCTGGACCGCCTCGAAGTTGTTCGCGCCCCCGCGGTCGAAGGTGCCGACGCAGTTGACCACCGCGTCCGCCGTCCGCATCGCCGCGCGCACCGAGGCGTCGTCGCGGATGTTGCAGAACACCGGCTCGACCTGGCCGACCACGCCGTAGGGCCTGACGAACAGCGCCTCGTTCGGGCGGCGCACGGCGACGCGGACGCGCCAGCCCTCCCTGGCCATCCGCCGGGCGATGTAGCGGCCGACGAAGCCGGAGCCGCCGTAGATGGTGACGAGCTTCGACATGGGGGCTCTCCTCGCGGTGCGGGCCTTGCGCTGGCGCCTCAATAGCGGCGTGCGCCGGGCCGGGCAAGGCGCATCGGCCGCCCGTGCCGCGGCCCGGAGATGCGCCCGGTGACGCGCCCGGAGATGCGCCCGGTGACGGGGCCGGTGACGGGGCCCGTTGACAGCGCCCCGGGGGCGGAGTAAGCCCCGCCTTCGCACCCTGTGCCCAGGTGGCGGAATTGGTAGACGCGCACGGTTCAGGTCCGTGTGCCGCAAGGCGTGGAGGTTCGAGTCCTCTCCTGGGCACCACCCCCTCCACCGCGAGGAGGGAAGGATGACCGTCCACCTGCACCGCAACGACCTTCCCGAGGGGCTGGACCTCGGCCCCGTCGTCGCCGTCGATACCGAGACGATGGGCCTCGTGCCCGGCCGCGACCGGCTGTGCCTGGTGCAGCTTTCGGCCGGCGACGGCACCGCGCATCTGGTCCAGGTCGCGCCGGGCCAGCGCGAGGCCCCGCGGCTCTGCCGGCTCTTGGCCGACCCCGGCACGCTCAAGATCTTCCACTTCGCCCGCTTCGACATCGCCGCGCTCCAGGCCGCCTTCGGCGTGGTCACGCGGCCGGTCTGGTGCACCAAGATCGCCTCGCGGCTGACGCGGACCTACACCGACAAGCACGGGCTGAAGTACCTGGCGCAGGAACTGCTGGGCATCGACCTGTCGAAGCAGCAGCAGTCCTCCGACTGGGGCGCCGAGGAGCTCTCCGAGGCGCAGCTCGCCTATGCGGCCTCCGACGTGCTCCACCTGCACCGGATCAAGGCCGAGCTGGAGCGGCGGCTGGCGCGCGAGGGGCGCGCGGCGATCGCCCAGGCCTGCTTCGACTTCCTGCCCGCGCGCGCCGCGCTCGACCTCGCCGGCTGGCCCGAGACCGACATCTTCGCCCATTCATGAGCCGCGACGCCTTCCTCGCCACCGCCCGCCGCGTGATCGCCCGCGAGGCCGAGGCGCTCGCGGCGCTCGGCCCGGCGCTGGGTGAGAGCTTCGCCGACGCGGTGGAGCTGATCCTCGCGGCCGAGGGGCGCGTCATCGTCTCGGGCATGGGCAAGTCGGGCCACATCGGCCGCAAGATCGCCGCCTCGCTCGCCTCGACGGGCACGCCGGCGCATTTCGTCCCCCCCGCCGAGGCCAGCCACGGCGACCTCGGGATGCTGGCGCAGGGCGACGTGGTGCTGATGCTCTCGAACTCGGGCGAGACGCCGGAACTCGCCGACATGATCGCGCATACCCGGCGCTTCGGGATCCCGCTGATCGGGGTCGCCGGGCGGGCGGACTCGACGCTGATCCGGCGCGCCGACGTGGGCATCGTGCTGCCGGACGTCCCCGAGGCCTGCGAGACCGGATTCGTGCCGACGACCTCCACCACGATGACGCTGGCGCTCGGCGATGCGCTCGCCGTGGCGCTGATGGAGCACCGCCGCTTCACGCCGGAGCGGTTCCGCGCCTTCCACCCCGGCGGCCGGCTCGGGGCACGGCTGCAGACCGTGGCCGACCTGATGCATTCGGGCGACGCGATGCCGCTGGTGCCGGCCGGCACGCCGATGAGCGAGGCGCTCCTCGCCATCACGCGCAAGGGCTTCGGGGTGGTCGGCGTGACGGCGCCTGACGGCAGCCTGGCGGGAATCGTGACCGACGGCGACCTCCGGCGGCACATGGAGGGGCTGCTCGGCCGCACCGTCGACGAGGTGATGACGCCGACCCCCCGCACCATCGGCCCGGGGGCGCTGGCCGAGGAGGCGCTGGCCGAGATGAACGCGCGCAAGATCACCTGCCTGTTCGTGGTGGACCCCGCCGGAAGCCGCAACGCGGTGGGCATCCTGCACATCCACGACTGCCTGCGCGCCGGCATCGCATGAGACCGGTGCAGGGCGGTGCCTATTCCCGCTTCGTCGCCTGGGCGAAGATCCTGCTGCCGCTCGCGGCGCTCGCCCTCATGGCGACGCTGTTCCTGATCGCCCGGCAGATCGACCCCGAGGCGGCGATCCCCTTCGCCGAGGTCGATGTGGAGCGCTTCGCCCGCGAGGCGCGGATCGGCGGGCCGGAGGTCTCGGGGGTCACGTCCGACGGCACCGTCGTGTCGATCTCGGCCGCCGCCGCCCGCCCCGACCCCGAGGTGCCGGGGCGGATGACCGCCGAGCGGCTGGCGGCGCGCTTCCAGATCCCCGACGGCAGCCGGATCGAGGCCCGCGCCGCGACCGGAACGGTGGACAGCGGCGCGCAGCGCCTGACGCTGGAGGACGGGGTGGAGATCAGCACCTCGACCGGCTACCGGATCGCCGCCCGGGCGCTCACGGCGGGCCTCGGCGAGACCGCTCTCGCCTCGGAGGGGGCGGTCACGGCCGAGGGGCCGCCCGGCCGGATCGAGGCCGGCGCCATGGCCGTGACGCGCCGGAAGGATGCCGCCGGCGCGACCTACCTTCTGGTTTTCAAGGATGGCGTGAAGCTGGTATACCAGCCCCCGGAGTAGAGGCAGGGCATGGGTCCGACACGCTTCCTGATGGCGGCCGTGGCCGCGGCGGCCGTGGCCGGCATGGCTGCCGCCCAGGGCACCTCGGTGCCCTTCGGCGTGTTCCGCCAGGACACCTCGCTGCCGGTCGAGGTCAACGCCGACCAGCTTGCCGTGGACCAGGCCGACGGGGCGGCGGTGTTCAGCGGCAACGTCACGGTGGCGCAGGGCGAGATGCGGCTGTCGGCCGGCGAGGTGCGGGTGCACTACGCCCGGGGCGAGGACGGGGCGAACCGCATCGACCGCCTGGAGGCGACCGGCGGGGTCACGGTGGTGAGCGGCCGCGATGCCGCCGAGGCGCGCGAGGCGCTCTATACCCTTGCCTCGGGCGTGATCGTGCTGACCGGCGACGTGCTGCTGACCCAGGGCGCCAACACGCTGAGCGCGCAGAAGATGACCGTGAACCTCACCGAGGGGACGGGCCTGCTCGAGGGGGGCGTGCGCACCATCTTCCAGCCCGGTGCGGGCCCGTGACCGCCGCGCCCGGCCTGACGGTCGCCCCCGGCGACGCCGGCCTCCGGGTCGTCTCGCTCCGCAAGAGCTACAGGCGCCGCCCGGTGATCCGCGACGTGTCGCTGACCCTCGGCCGGGGCGAGGTCGTGGCGCTGCTCGGGCCGAACGGCTCGGGCAAGACCACTTGCTTCTACTGCATCGCCGGGCTGATCACCCCCGAGGGCGGGCAGGTGATCATCGACGGGCAGGAGGTCACGCTGCTGCCGATGTACCGCCGTGCCAGGCGCGGCATCGGCTACCTGCCGCAGGAGGTCTCGATCTTCCGCGGCCTGAGCGTCGAGGACAACATCCTCGCCATCCTCGAGATCGTCGAGCGCGACCCGCACAAGCGGCGCGAGCGGCTCGAGGAGCTGCTCAGCGAGTTCTCCATCGAGCATCTGCGCCGCGCGCCCTCGGTCTCGCTCTCGGGCGGGGAACGGCGCCGGGTCGAGATCGCCCGCTGCCTCGCGGCCGATCCCAAGTATCTTCTCCTCGACGAGCCCTTCGCCGGGGTGGATCCGATCGCCGTGGCCGAGATCCGCGGGCTGGTGCACGACCTCAAGACCCGCGGCATCGGCGTGCTCATCACCGACCACAACGTGCGCGAGACGCTCGAGATCGTCGATCGCGCCTACATCCTGCATGACGGCATCGTGCTGATGAGCGGCACGCCCGACGAGGTGGTGCGCGACGAGAACGTGCGGCGCGTCTACCTCGGCCGCAGCTTCCGCATCGGTTGAGCGGCGGCCATCCGATGCAGTTGACAGCCCGGCGCGACTCGTCGCCAAATGGCCGCGATGAGCGCTTTCCGTCCCCAGGATCGGTGCAGCGGCCTCCGGCGGCGGGCATCCGGACCGGCGGTGCCGGCCGAAGGGCCCCGGGCGGCTGGCATTCCGACAGGCACAGGTGTCACCCCGCGCCCCGGCGGCTGCCGGGACGCGCTTGCGCGGGCCGAACGGCAGGAGGAGCGATGCGCTACCAGATCAGCGGCAAACAGATCGACATCGGCGAGGCCCTCCAGGCGCATGTCCGCACCGAGCTCGACGCGGCCATTGGCAAGTATGCCGGGCGGCCGACCGATGCGCAGGTCGTGTTCTCGCGCAGCGCCCACGAGCACGTGTGCGAGGCGGTCGTGCATCTCTCCACCGGCCTGACCGTCTCGGCCAGGGGCGCGGCGACCGAGATCTACGCCGCCTTCGACCAGTGCCGCGAGCGCATGGAAAAGCAGCTGCGCCGCTACAAGCGCCGGCTCAAGGACCACCACAAGGCCCGTTCACAGCCCGTTGAATTCGCCGGCGCCGCCTCGTATATCCTCGCCGCGTCGGAAGACGACGAGTCGGAAGAGCCCGGATCGCTCCAGCCCATGATCATCGCCGAGATGGAGACGCGCATCCCCGCGCTGTCGGTCGGCGAGGCCGTCATGCAGATGGAGCTCTCGGGATCCCCGCTGCTGGTCTTCCGCAACGAGAAGCACAGCGGGGTGAATGTCGTGTATCGCCGCGACGACGGCAACATCGGCTGGATCGACCCGTCAGGATCGAAGTGACCCGGCGGGTGCCCCGGCTTGCCGGGCACGCCCCGCAGCGGACCAGAGGCTCATGCAGCTATCGGACATTCTGAAGCCCGGCGCGGTGAAGGTGCTCAACGCCGTCACCAGCAAGAAACGCCTGTTCCAGGATCTCGGCGAACTCGCCGCGTCGGCCTACGGGCTCAACCCCAACGTGGTGGCCGACGCGCTGCAGGAACGCGAGAGCCTCGGGCCCACGGGCGTCGGCCACGGCGTGGCGCTGCCGCACGCCCGCATCGCCGGGGTCGCGGCGGTGTCGGGGGCGTTCCTGCGGCTGGAACGGCCGCTCGACTTCAACTCGGTCGACCGCCAGCCGGTGGACCTCGTCTTCGCGCTGTTCGCGCCGCTCGAGAGCGGGGTCGACCACCTCAAGGCGCTGGCGCTCGTCTCGCGCACGCTGCGCGATCCGGGCGTCTGCACGAAGCTGCGCGCCAATACCGACCCGGCGATCCTGCACGCGATCCTGACCTCGGCCCCCGGCATCAAGGCCGCCTGAGCCCGGATCAGCCGCGCCAGTCGCCGTAGCCGAAGGCCTCGTAGTCGCCGCCATAGACCTCGCGCGCGGCGGCCTCCACCTCGGCGTCGTGGATCGCGGCGAGCGGCACCGGCCCGGGGTCGGGCGGCGCGGGCGGCAGCGGCGGCGAGGCGCGCCCGACCTGCCGGGCGGCCTCCGCCAGCCCCTGCTCCAGCGCCTCGGCGCGCAGCACCAGGTCGGGCACCTGCCGGGCGGCGAAGCCCCGGAGCACCGCCTCCTGGCTCGCCCAGGCGGGATCGACGCGGATCGAGGTCAGCCCCGCGAGGTTCCGCCGCAGGAACCGCAGGAAGGCGAGGAACAGCATGCGGTGGGTCTCGGGCGCGTAGTCGCGGCCGGGCCCGTCCTCGGGGAACTCCAGCCAGTAGTACTTGCGCAGGAGCATCCGAATCTTGCCGTAGCACTCCGGCCCCGGCACCAGGAGGTGCGTGCAGAACACCGTGTGCGCCCGGGCGAGCGGATGGCGCACCACGGTGAAGCTGCGGTGGCCGGGATGCGCCGCGCGCCACTCCCTGAGGCTGCGCCCGCGGAAGTCGCGCAAGAGGTCGGGCGGACTGGCGCCGTCGATTGCGGCGAGCCAGGCCTTGACCTGCCCGACCGGCCCGCCCTTCACCGGCAGGTAGAGGAGCGGCGTGCGCGGCGCGGCAAGGTAGGTGCCGACGGCGGCATTGCGCTCGGGCTCCGCGTCGCGCGGCCGGTCGATCCGCCAGAGGTCGAGCGCCGCGACCGCCGGGGCGATCGCCTCGGGGTTCGTCACCTTGGCGGCGATGTCCGGCGGGTTCAGCCGCTTCAGCCGCGACGAGGGCGCCGCCAGCCGGCCCTCGACCCCGAGCCAGGCGGCGAGGCCATTGAGCACCTCGACGTCGGTGAGGTCCTCGTAGCCGATCTCGAAGGCCGCCTGACCGCGGATGCGCAGCCCGTGGCGGACGCGCGCATAGAAGGCATCGACATCGGCGAGGAACTCCTCGAACTGCTTCGGCCGGAAGGTGATCTTCGCCGGGCGGCGGTCCCGCTCGTCGGTGGCGATCCAGCGGTCGGTCTCGAGCGCGATGCGGAACGAGACGAAGCTGTCCACCGGGTTGCGGCTCAGCACGATCTTGGCGCAGGCCGGGTCGTCGAGCACGGCGGTGAGGATCCGCGGGTCGTGGTCGTGGAAGTAGCGGAAGCCCGGCAGCCCGTCGGTCCGCTCTCGCAGCCGCTCGAGCAGCCGGACCGGATCGGCCTCGCGCATCGGAAGGGTGATGTCGAACAGTTCCCAGCACTTCTCGCGCCCGATGAAGAGCGGGTTGAACACCTCGCCGTAGGTCGTGACGCCGGGCAGTTCCGCAAGGCTCGCCTCGAGGAAGTTCGACCCCGTGCGCATCGCGCCGAGGATCACGAACGAGGTGAAGCCCCTGCCCATCCGCCGCCTCAGCCCCGCGCCCGGCGGCGCTCGGCCTCGCGGCCCTGGCGCGGCGGAACCAGGTCGGCGGTGAAGTCGCCGGCGAGATGGGGGTTCATGCCCTCGTTGCGCAGCCGCTGGAGGAAGGCGGCGAAGCCGGTCAGGTCGCGCATCCGCGGCAGCTCGGCCAGCCGGCGCCCGTCCTGCGGGGCGACCTCGGCCAGGATCGCCTGCAGGGGCTCGACCGGCGCGGCCACGAAGTCGGCGAGCGGCCAGATCCGCACGCCCGCCCGCACCCAGTGCTCGCGCAGCCGCCGCACCAGCCGCGCCTCGACCGCCTGCAGCCGGGCGGCCTCGGCCCGGACCTCGGCGAAGTCCCGCCCGGAGTGGTGGAGCGGAACCGCCCAGGCGCCAGTGATCACCGAGAGGCTGGCGTTGCGGTCGCCCAGCATGAAGTCGGCCACCTCCTGCCGGTCGGCGGGGCCGAACTGGAAGCACTGGCGCTCGCCGCGGGTGTTCCAGATCAGGCTGACGAGGAAGCCCTCCGGGTCGTAGTCGCGCAGCGCCGCGCTGTCGGACAGGCAGCCGTTGTAGATCCGCTCGCCCCCGGCGAACTCGACCCGCGCCGGCGCGAAGAGATGGCCATGCACCCGCCCGCCGGCCGCCTTCTCGAGCCAGGTCTCGAACCCCTCGAACAGCTCGGCAAAGCCCTGGAAGACCGAGTAGGGCGCGCAGGTGCGCCCGTTCTCCCAGCCCTGCCGCGGAAACCGGCTCTGCATCCTGAGGCCCGGCCGGCCGCGGGTGCGCCGTTCGGTGGCCTGGGCGAAGAGCCGGTCGATTCGCCCCGGGTTCGGCTCGGCGTTCTTCGTCACCTGCGGGTCGTTCGACAGGAAGGCCTCGTAGAGCCGCTCGGCCTTCGGCCAGATCTTGCGCGCCACGAAGCAGTCCGACCGGCGCAGCAGCTGCAGATGGTCGTCGTAGAAGATGTGCGGCTTGCCCTGGAAGTCGAACCGCGCGAGCGTCAGCGACCGGCTCTCGATCCGGGAGGAATGGCGGCGGGCCAGGGTCTGGAAGTAGCTCTCGTCGGGGATCCAGACGCGCCGGAAGTAACGGTCGAACTCGCGCCGCCGCGGGTCGGCGAGGATCGCCGAGAGCGTCGCCCGCGTCAGGCACCACCATTGCGAGCCCAGATGCGGGTTCAGCCCCTCGGGAATGCGGCGGCGGAAGCCGATCCGCCGCTGCAGGCGCACATAGGCGTCGAACAGCCGCCGGTGGCTGCGCCACGAGAAGGGGAAGCGCAGGGTGAAGCGCTCGGTGTCGAGCCCGCCGGTGGCCCAGGCGACATCCGCGGTGGTGACGCTCTCGATGAAGTCGGTGTCGGGGTGGCGCGCGAGGTAGTCGCGCAGCTCCGGCACCGGCCTGAGCGGCAGGCACGAGCCCGAGGCCAGGAAGATGTGGTTCACCTCGGGAAACTCGGCCAGCATCGTCTCGGCGGCGGCCTGGGTGGCGGCGACGATCGAGAAGGTGCCCCAGTCGCAGCGGTGCCGGCGGGCGAAGCGCAGGTTGTCGAGCCCGGCCACCGCGGCGCGGAAGGCGGCCACGTCCTCGGGCCCGACGCGCGCGTCGATGTGGACGACGACCGGACAGCCGCTCTCGCACCAGTGCCGGGCGACCTGGGCGCCGCGGCCGAGCGAGGCATGCACCAGCATCAGGAAGCCGACGGTTCCGGTCACGCCCAGTTGCCCTTGGACATCAGCCCGAGGATCTCGAGCTGCCGCCAGTTGATGTAGCGCTCGCTCCACTTGCACCAGAGGTCGGGCGTCTGGCGCATCGCGGCCAGGTAGGCGCGGTATTCGTGGCTGGCCGCGTAGTGCTGGCGGCGCTCCAGCTCCTCCTCGGCCTTGGGCCCGAAGGTGTCGATCAGCTTGGCATGCAGCAGGCAGCCCGAGGCCTTCTCGCCGCCCCATTCGTCGTAGACGAGGTTGAGGCCGCGCGGCAGCAGGCTGTGGGTCGAGCTGACGTAGGCGTAGCCCCTCTGCCAGCGCACCAGCGGGATCTTGTTGAGCGCCGGCGCCCGGGCGGGATCGTCGGCGAAGAAGGCGCGCGCCCGCGGCCCGCCCTGGATCCAGAGCTCGCCGAGGCGGGGGTTGCGCCGGATCGTGTAGTTGCCGCTGTCGAACCAGGCGGCGATCTCGAACGGGTCCTGCCCCTCGCGATAGGGCACGGCGTCGATCGGGCCCTTGGGATACATGTCCACCAGCATCGCCGGGAACGACCGGATCGAGGAGGCGTCGAGCCAGTCGGTCAGCGCCGGGAGCGGACGGGTGTCGCAGAAGGGGTAGATCAGGAATTCGTCGGCATCGACCGTCAGGCACCAGTGCCCCGAGCCGTGCCGCGAGAGAAGCCAGTTCATCCAGTCGGTGCCGAAACGCGCCCGGCGGTAGCTCGCCCCGGTGCCCCAGAGCGAGACGTCCTCCTGCGCCGCCAGATACTCGGCCGTTCCGTCGGTGGAGCCGTTGTCCACGATCAGGAAGTGCCGGATCCCGAGGTTGCGGTAGTAGCTCAGGAAGTAGGGCAGCCGCACCTTCTCGTTGCGCACGGTGGCAAACAGCAGGATGTCGCCGGGGCGGATGCGGTCGGTGCGGTCGGCGCGGGGCGAAAGCTCGCGGCGCTTGCGGAACGCGCGGATGCGCCAGCGCTTCCGCTGGAGCCGCAGCCGGTATGACCTCAGCAAGCCCACACGTGATCCTGCATCCTACGGACAGAGCCGGTGCCCGTGGCCGGCGCTATCACGGCAGGGTTAACGCCGCCCTGAAA
Organism: Paracoccaceae bacterium; assembly: GCA_026419405.1. Taxonomy (GTDB): domain Bacteria; phylum Pseudomonadota; class Alphaproteobacteria; order Rhodobacterales; family Rhodobacteraceae; genus JANZZL01. The sequence continues at coordinate 23,757 of JANZZL010000113.1, forward strand.
TGCGCCTCCCACGCGGGCGGCACCAGGGCGGGGCGCAATGCTCCCGTCCGGCCTGCCCGTGCCCGTTCCTCCGCCAGCCCCTCGATCGCCCTTGCCCAAGAATAGCGGTCGCCCACAGGCAGGTAAACGCCGAACTCCCCGAGCGTCTCGCGCCAGACGGGCAGCGGGGCGGCCAGCACCGGCACGCCCCGGGCCGCGGCCTCGAGCGGCGGCAGGCCGAAGCCCTCGGCGAGGCTCGGATGCAGGAGCCCCGCCGCGCCGGCGACCAGCGCGGCGACGGCGGCATCGGAGAGGCCCGCCCGCTCGAGGATGACCGTGCCGCGCAGCGGGTGGCTGTCGAGCCGGCGGAACAGCGCCTCGCTGCACCATCCCCGGCTTCCCAGGATCAGCAGGCGCGGCAGGCGATCGGCCGGCAGGCGTTCGGCCAGCGCCTCCCAGACGTCGAGCAGGAAGGCATGGTTCTTGCGCGGCTCGATCGTGCCCAGGGTGACGAAGTAGGGCCCCGGGGGAAGCGGCGTCGCCGGGTCCGGCGCGGCGAGGGTCACCCCGATGTGCGCCACCTCGCCCGGCGGCACCCGGCCGAGACGCCGGAAATGCGCCTCGGCGGTGCGCCGCGCCTCCTCCGAGACGTAGATCACGCGGTCCGCGCCGGCCGACACGGCAGCGAGCTTGCCGGCGAAGGCCGCGCTCGCCTCGGGGCGCGAGAATTCCGGGTGGTCCACCGGGATCGTGTCGTGGATCAGCACGGTGCGGAGGGTGCCGGGCACCGCGCCGAGCTCGGCCAGCAGCGCCGCCGAGAGGTTGGCATGCCCCACGTTGTAGTAGGCCACCCCGAGCGGCAGGTGCGCGCCGAGCCTGCCGGGACGGGCCGCCGCCTCGGCCTCGCGCCTGAGGCTCGCCTCGGCCAGCCGGCGCGGCCAGGGCAGGCGCGGGGCGAGCAGCGCGGCGAGGTCGGGCGGCCCCCAGGGCAGGCTGCCGGCCAGGCGCTCGCGGAAGGCCCGGCCGGCGGGGCGGTCGAGCACGAGGAACCGCCGCCGCGTCGCCACCAGGAAGCGCACCGGTTCGGGGTCGGCGAGGAACCGGTCGAGATAGGCGAGCTCCACCCGGTCGATGCCCGTGAGCGGGCCGCGCCCGACCCGGCTGACGAGCCGCGTCAGGTCCAGCAGGCGGTGGCGGGCCGCCAAGGGCCTACTGGGCGGCGCGGCGCATCGCGACCATCTCGACGAGATAGTCCCAGAACTCCGGCCCCAGATCCGCGCGCGCGAGGCCGAAGGCCACCGTCGCCTGCAGGAAGCCGGCCTTCGAGCCGCAGTCGTAGCGGCGGCCGCGGAAACGGAAGCCGTAGACGTTCCCGGTCTCCTCGATCTCGCGCGCGATCGCGTCCGTCAGCTGGATCTCGCCGCCGGCCCCGCCCTTGATCCTGTTGAGATGCCCCATGATCGCCGGCGTCAGGATGTAGCGGCCGATCACCGCGAGGTTCGACGGCGCCGTGCCGGGCGCGGGCTTCTCGACCATGCCGCGCACGGCCACCAGCGGGTCGCGGTCCTCGGCGATGTCGAGGATCCCGTAGGCCGAGGTCCGGGCCGGGGGCACCTCCATGGCGGCGACGATGTTGCCGCCGGTCTCCTCGAAGGCCTCGACCATCTGCTTCAGGCAGGGCGTCTCGGCGTCGATCACGTCGTCGGGCAGGATCACCGCGAAGGGCTCGTCACCCACGAGCCGCCGCGCGCACCAGACCGCATGGCCGAGGCCCATCGGCCGGTGCTGGCGGATGTAGGCGATCGCGCCCGATTCCATGTTGGTGGCCTTCAGCGTCTCGAGCAGCTCGGTCTTGCCGGCCCGGCGCAGCGCCGCCTCGAGTTCGGGCGCGTGGTCGAAGTAGTCCTCGAGCGCCGACTTGCCGCGCGAGGTGACGAAGATGAACTCCCGCACCCCGGCGGCGCGGGCCTCGTCGATCGCGTACTGGATCAGCGGCCGGTCGACCAGAGTCATGATCTCCTTCGGGATCGACTTGGTCGCCGGCAGGAACCGGGTGCCGAGTCCGGCAACGGGGAAGATCGCCTTGCTGAGCCTGCGCTTCATCTCTCAACTCGCCTAAACTGTCTTTTCGGGCAATGTGCCGCCTGCCGGGTGGGTTTCTAGCACAGCCCCGTTCCGCCGCCCATCCTGCCACCGGAGTGTGGCCGGAATCCTGCCAATCCTCGGCGTTTCGATGAAATCGTCGCCGCAGCTGCCACTCAGCCGGGCGCGATCGGCTGAAAGTCGCGCACCGCGGCCAGGCGGGCGACTTCCTCGGCGAGGCGTCGGCGGAACCCGGTCGGGCGGATCCGGGGGCCCTCGCGCAGCGACCGGCCGAACAGCCCGCCCGACTGTTCCCACCAGCCGCCCTCGGTGAAGCGCAGCCGGTGCGGCCGGGCGGTCGGCCCGAAGAGGAAGAGCGTCACCGGCTCGCCGCGGGCGGTCCGGGCGGCGGCCTCGGCCCTGAGGTGGCGCGCCTGCCAGGGCCGGCCGGCGAGCACGCGCATCGGCGCGGGGCGCGCCGGATAGGGCCGGAACGGCGCCGCGGGTGACGGCAGCGGCGGCAGCGGGCCGGGCGGGCGCCGCGCGCCTTCGGCCAGGCCCGCCTCGAAGGTGGCCATCAGCCGGGCGATGTCGCCGGGCTCGATGCCGCCCGCGACCATGTGGCGCACGAGCCGCCCACGCTCCTCGGCGCGCTGCCGCGCGACGGCGGGGCCGGCGGCCGCGGGCGGCGCGTGGCGGGCGAGGAAGGCGGCGAGGCTTGCGCCGATGTCGTGCAGCGACAGCGGCGCCCGGTCGGCCCGGCGCCGCGGGCTCGCCGCGAAACCGTGGTGGACCTCGGCCCCCGGCACGAGCGCGACGGCCTGCCCCGCCCGTGCCAGCCGCAGCGAGAGGTCGGCATCGTCGAGATAGAAGCGGAAGGCCGGGTCGAAGCCGCCGAGCTCGGCCAGCACGCGCCGGCGCACGGCCATGTTCGTGCCCTGGAGCTTCACGGCCCGCTCGCCGGACGGCGGGAAGACGCGCGGCTCGGGCCCCCAGTCGGGGATCGGCCGCTCGGCGGCATCGGGCGCGACCTCGCGGCCGCGCCACTGGAACGAGAACCCGTTGCGGCCCCGCACGAAGCCGCCCGCCGCCGCCACCTCGGGGTCGGCGAGCGGCGCGACGAGGCGCGCAAGCCAGCTCGGCTCGGGCACCGCATCGTCGTCGAGGAAGGCCACCACCTCGCCCGCCGCCAGCGCGATGCCGGCGTTGCGGGCCGCGGCGATCCCCTCGCCGTCCTGCCGGGCGCAGATGAGCGGGGCGTCGAGCCCCGCCGCCGCCAGCGCGGCAAGCCCCGCCGCGTCGGCCACCACCACCACCTCGAAGCGGGGATGGTCGAGCCAGGCGAGCGACCGGATGCAGCGGCAGAGCAGCCCCGGCCGGTCGCGGCTGACCACGACCACGCTCGCCGAGGGCAGGCTCACGGCAGGCCCATCTCGGCCATCATCGCCTCGAGCCGCGGCACGTCCTCGGGGTTGTTCAGCTCCCAGAACTTCCGGCCCCGCGCCTCGACCTCGACGCAGAGCACGCTGCGCCCGCGCTCGAGGAAGCGGAGCTGCTCCAGCCCCTCGAGCCGCTCGAGCACCCCTTCCTCCCAGCCGGTGTAGGCGGCGAGCGCCTCGGGCCGGTAGGCGTAGACCCCGACATGGTGGAACACCGGCGTCGCCTCGCCCGCGGCATAGTCGCGGCCGGTGTAGGGGATCACCTCCTTGGAAAAGTAGAGCGCCCGCCCGCCCGCGCCGAACACCGCCGTCGTGCCGCCGACACGGCCTGCCGCGCGGTCGGCGCGGAACCCCGCGAGTGCCGCGGCGTCGGCGCGCAGGACCGGGGTCGCCACCTCGGCCGCGGGGTCGGCGCGGAGCGCGGCGATTAGCGCCTCGACGAACCAGGGCGGGGTGAGCGGCGCATCCCCCTGGAGGTTCACCACGATCTCGTAGCCGCCGCCCAGCGCGGCGAGCGCCTCGGCGCAGCGCTCGGTGCCGTTGCGGCAGCGCTCCGAGGTCATCACCACCTCGGCGCCGAAGCCCGCGGCGGCGTCGCGGATGCGCGCATCGTCGGTGGCCACGACCACGCGGGCTGCGCCCGGCACCGCGCGGGCCGCCTCCCAGGTGCGGCGGATCAGCGGCTTCGCCTCGCCACCCGCGCCGCGCAGCGGCACCAGCGGCTTGCCGGGGTAGCGCGTCGAGGCGTAGCGCGCGGGAATGACGACGAGCACCGCCAAGGGAAGGCCCCGCCGCTAGCCGCCGACCAGCTCCACGCCGGGGGCGTAGGCGATGAAGAACGGGTTCTCGTGCCCCGGCTTGCCATAGGACAGCGGCCTCAGGTCGTCGAAGCGCACGCAGCGCCCGCCGGCGGCGCGCAGCACCGCGTCGCCTGCGGCCGTGTCCCATTCCATCGTGCGGCCGAGGCGCGGGTAGAGATCGGCCTCGCCCGAGGCGACGAGGCAGAACTTGAGCGAGGAGCCCGCGCTGCGGAACTCGGCCACCGGGTAGCGGGCGATGTAGGCATCGGTCGCCGCGTCGCGGTGCGACTTCGAGGCGACGACGCGCAGCGCGCCGGGGTCGGGCCGCGCGACCGAGATCGGCCGGACCTCGCCCGGCGCGGCGCCGAAGGGGCCGGTCTCCTCCACGGCGCGGCCCGCGGCATCGGTGTAGAAGAGCCGCCCCTTGGCCGGTGCGTAGACCACGCCGGCGACCGGCACGCCCCGCTCCACATAGGCGATGTTGACGGTGAAGTCGCCGCGGCGCTGCACGAACTCCCTCGTGCCGTCGAGCGGATCGACGATCAGGAAGCTCTCGGCCGCGCCGCCGTGGGTCGCCGCCTGCTCCTCGGTGACGAGCGGCACGCCGGGAAAGGCGGCGGCGAGCCCGGCCGCGATCAGCGCGTCGGCGGCCTCGTCGGCCTCGGTCACGGGGCTTGCGTCGGACTTCGCGCGCACGTCGAAGTCGGGCCGGCCGTAGACCTCCATGATTGCCGCGCCCGCCTCAAGCGCGAGGCGGCGCATCGTGCCGCTGAGTATGCCGAGATCCATCCGCCCGCCTTCCGGGCGACGCTTTGTTGTCATGCCCGTGCCGCCTCCTTATGATCTGGGTGCAAGGGATCGGCAAGGTTTCCCTGCCAGAGAGGCGGGCAGGCGCACAGGACACCGCGATGATCTTCGAACCGCGCGTCTACCGCAGCACCGGCAGCTCGGCGCTTGCGCAGCTCGAGCTGATCTACCACTGCACGGTGCAGAACATCCGCGCCTCGCACCGCACCGGCGGCCTCGGCATCGTGGTCAACATCATCCAGGTCGTCGTGCTGGTGGCGCTGTTCGCCGCGGTGATGCTCACGCTCGGGATGCGCGGCTCGGCGATCCGGGGCGACTTCCTGCTCTACATCATGTCGGGCGTGTTCCTGTTCAAGGTGCACGTCAAGGCGATCGGCTCGGTGTTCGGCGCCGACGGGCCGACCTCGCCGATGATGCTGCACGCGCCGATGAACACCATCGTCTCGATCGTCTCCTCCGCGCTCGGCGCGCTCTACATCCAGACGGTCTCGCTTCTGGTGATCCTCTTCGTCTACCACGCGGCCGTCACCCCGATCACCATCGAGGAGCCGGCGGGCGCGCTTGCCGCCTACCTGCTCGCCTGGCTCTCGGGCTGCGCCGGCGGCATGGTGTTCCGCGCTGCGAAGCCCTGGGCGCCGAAGCCCGTCACGCTGGTCAAGACCGTCTACCAGCGCGCGAACATGTTCGCCTCGGGCAAGATGTTCCTGGCCAACTCGATCCCCGTCTTCATCCTGCCCTGGTTCATCTGGAACCCGCTGTTCCACGCCATCGACCAGGCGCGCGGCTTCGTGTTCCTGAACTACAACCCGCATCACACGACGATGCTCTATCCGCTGTGGTTCTCGCTCGCGCTGATCACGGTGGGGCTGATGGGCGAGTTCTTCACGCGCAAGCATGCCTCGGCCTCCTGGGCGGCATGAGGCGGGCCGGACCCGGGGCCTGGATCAGTCCACCACCCTGAGCGTCAGGTTGATCCGCCCGCCCTCGGGCAGCCGCGGGCCGGACCGGAAACGGCTCCGGTCCACCCCGTGGAAGGCCAGCCGCGCCGGCCCGCCCAGCACCGCCACATCGCCCGAGCGCAGCCAGAGGCTGCGCGTCGGCCCGCCGCGCACCGTTCCGCCGACGCGGAACAGCCCGTCGTCGCCGAGCGAGACCGAGACGACCGGCCAGGAGAAGTCGGCCTCGTCGCGGTCCTGGTGCAGGCCCATGCGCGCCCCCTCGCCGTAGAAGTTGACAAGGCAGCAGTCGGGTGTGCGGGAAAGGCCCGTCACCTCATGCCAGATCGCAAGCACGGCGGACGGGATCGGCGGCCATTCCGCGCCCGAGGGATGCCGCCGCTCGTAGCGGTAGCCGCGCCGGTCCGAGACCCAGCCGTAGCGCCCCGCCGCGGTCATCCGCACGCTCATCGGCTGGCCCCGCGGCGTGACCGGCCGGAAGAACGGCGCGGCTCGCGCCAGCGCGCGCAGTTCGGCCACCAGCGCGGCCTGCGCGGGCGTGTCGAGCCAGCCCTGCCAGACCGTCACGCCGCCCAGGTCAAGGGGCGGGTTCCGCCCCCTCTCGCCCATCGTTCCAGGCCCCTTCACGCGCCTTGCAGCCCCCCGGACCCCTCCTTATATACGCCCAGTCAAGCCGGCCGGGCCGCCATTCCGGCCAAATCCGTGGGATTGGGGAGGGGTGCCGAGCAAACCGGGCCCAGCCCCGCAACATCGCCGAAGGAAGAGGTAGCAGCACATGGCCAAAGTCATCGGTATCGACCTCGGGACGACGAACTCCTGCGTCGCCATCATGGACGGGTCGAAACCCCGGGTCATCGAGAACTCGGAAGGGGCGCGCACCACGCCCTCGATCGTGGGCTTCACCGAGAGCGAGCGGCTCGTCGGTCAGGCCGCCAAGCGGCAGGCCGTCACCAACCCCGAGAACACGATCTTCGCCGTCAAGCGCCTGATCGGGCGCCGCCTGAACGACCCCGAGGTCGAGAAGGACAAGAAGCTCGTCCCCTACAAGATCGTCGACGGCGGCAACGGCGACGCCTGGGTCGAGGTGCGCGGCGAGAAGTATTCGCCCAGCCAGATCTCGGCCTTCATCCTCCAGAAGATGAAGGAGACCGCCGAATCCTACCTGGGCGAGAAGGTGACGCAGGCCGTCATCACCGTGCCCGCCTACTTCAACGACGCCCAGCGCCAGGCCACCAAGGATGCCGGCAAGATCGCCGGCCTCGAGGTGCTGCGCATCATCAACGAGCCGACCGCGGCCGCGCTGGCCTACGGGCTCGACAAGAAGGATTCCAAGACCATCGCGGTCTACGACCTCGGCGGCGGCACCTTCGACATCACGATCCTCGAGATCGACGACGGCCTGTTCGAGGTGAAGTCCACCAACGGCGACACGTTCCTCGGCGGCGAGGACTTCGACATGCGGATCGTCAACTACCTCGCTGACGAGTTCCGCAAGGAGCACGGCGTCGACCTGACGAAGGACAAGATGGCGCTCCAGCGGCTCAAGGAGGCCGCCGAGAAGGCCAAGATCGAGCTGTCGTCCGCCTCGCAGACCGAGATCAACCAGCCGTTCATCTCGATGGGCGCGAACGGCCAGCCGCTGCACCTGGTGATGAAGCTCACCCGGGCCAAGCTGGAAAGCCTGGTCGATGACCTGATCAGGAAATCGCTGAAACCCTGCGAGGCGGCGCTGAAGGATGCCGGCCTCTCCAAGGGCGACATCGACGAGGTGGTGCTGGTCGGCGGTATGACCCGGATGCCGAAGGTGATCGAGGAGGTCACGAAGTTCTTCGGCAAGGAGCCGCACAAGGGCGTCAACCCCGACGAGGTCGTGGCGCTCGGCGCGGCGATCCAGGCCGGCGTGCTCCAGGGCGACGTGAAGGACGTGGTCCTGCTCGACGTGACCCCGCTGTCGCTCGGCATCGAGACGCTGGGCGGCGTGTTCACGCGGCTGATCGACCGCAACACCACGATCCCGACGAAGAAGAGCCAGATCTTCTCGACCGCCGAGGACAACCAGAGCGCCGTGACGATCCGCGTCTTCCAGGGCGAGCGCGAGATGGCGGCCGACAACAAGCTGCTCGGCCAGTTCAATCTCGAGAACATCCCGCCCGCGCCGCGCGGCATCCCGCAGATCGAGGTGACCTTCGACATCGACGCCAACGGCATCGTCAGCGTCTCGGCCAAGGACACGCGCACCGGCAAGGAGCACAAGATCACCATCCAGGCCTCCGGCTGTCTGACCGAGGAGGAGATCGAGAAGATGGTGAAGGACGCCGAGGCCAACGCCGAGGCCGACCGCAAGCGGCGCGAGCTGGTCGAGGCCCGCAACCACGCCGAGAGCCTGATCCACTCGACGAAGAAGTCGATCGAGGAGCACGGCGACAAGGTCGATCCCTCCACGATCGAGGCGATCGAGCTGGCCATCGGCGCGCTCGAGGAGACGATGAAGGGCGAGGACGCGGGCAAGATCCGCTCCGGCATCCAGAACGTCACCGAGGCCGCGATGAAGCTCGGCGAGGCGATCTACAAGGCGCAGGCCGCCGCGGCCGAGGGCTCGGGCGCGGACGCCGACACCCCGCGCGGGGTCGACGAGGACATCGTCGATGCCGATTTCGAGGACGTGGACGACCGCAAGAAGCACGGCTGAGCGTGGCTTGCGAGCCGAGGGGGCCGGTCTGCCGCGCGCGGGCCGGCCGCTTCCGTGCCGAGAGGGCGTGGTGAATGGCGAAGCGTGATTTCTACGAGGTTCTGGGGGTGAGCCGCGGCGCTTCGGCCGAGGACATCAAGAGGGCCTACCGGCAGAAGGCCAAGGAGCTCCACCCCGACCGCAACAAGGACAATCCCGAGGCCGAGGCGCGCTTCAAGGAGGTGAACGAGGCCTACGACGCGCTGAAGGATCCCGAGAAGAAGGCCGCCTACGACCGCTTCGGCCATGCCGCCTTCGAGGCCGGCATGGGCGGCGGCGGGGGGCGTGCGGGTGCGCGCGGCTATGCCGGCGGGGACTTCGCCAGCGCCTTCTCCGACGTGTTCGACGATCTCTTCGGCGACTTCATGCGCGGTGGCGGAGGCGGCGGGCGGCAGCGCGCCGCGCGCGGCTCCGACCTGCGCTACAACCTGCGCGTCTCGCTCGAGGACGCCTTCCGCGGCGTGCAGAAGACGATCACGGTGCCGACCTCGGTCACCTGCTCGGCCTGTTCGGGGACCGGCGCCGAGGGCGGGGCCGAACCCGTCACCTGCCCCACCTGCAGCGGCATGGGCAAGGTCCGGGCGCAGCAGGGCTTCTTCACGGTGGAGCGCACCTGCCCGACCTGCGGCGGGCTGGGCCAGATGATCAAGAACCCCTGCCGGGTCTGCCACGGTGCGGGCCGGGTCGAGAAGGAGCGGGCGCTGTCGGTCAACATTCCCCCCGGGGTCGAGACCGGCACGCGGATCCGGCTTGCCGGCGAGGGCGAGGCCGGCCTGCGCGGCGGCCCCTCGGGCGATCTCTACATCTTCATCGAGGTGGCCGATCACCCGATCTTCCAGCGCGACGGCGCGAACCTCTACTGCCGCGTGCCGATCAGCTTTGCCACCGCGGCGCTGGGCGGCGAGGTCGAGGTTCCCACCATCGACGGCGGCCGCAGCCGGGTGAAGGTGCCGCCCGGGGCGCAGTCGGGCAAGCAGATGCGGCTGCGCGGCAAGGGGATGCCGGCGCTCCGGGGCGGCCTGCCGGGTGACATGTTCATCGAGCTCGCCGTCGAGACGCCGGTGAACCTGACCGCGCGGCAGAAGGAGCTATTGCGCGAGTTCGAGCGGCTGTCCGAGGACAACAACCCCGAAAGCTCGTCGTTCTTCCGCAAGGTCAAGGGCTTCTGGGACGGGATGAAGGGCTGAGCGCGGGCCGCGGCGGCTGCTCCGGCAGAGCCGCGCCAGGCGCGAAGGCCCGATCCGCAGCGATCGGGCCGGGCGGTTGTGGCCTGCCGGTCGCGCGGCGGGGGGTGCCTCGGCCATCTGCAGCGGCGGAATGTCCCCCGCGGGGCCGGGCATTTCCCCCTTGCACTTCCGCCGCCGATGCGGTCCCTCGGGGCCGCAGCCTGAGGGAGCGCCGCGATGACCGACAACCCGATCCTCGTTGCCGCGGTGCTCGGCGTGCTCGAGGGCCTGACCGAGTTCATCCCGGTCTCGTCCACCGGCCACCTGCTGCTGGCCGGGCACTTCCTCGGCTTCCGGAGCGCGGGCCGGACCTTCGAGGTGGTGATCCAGCTCGGCGCGGTGCTCGCCATCCTGTCGGTCTATGCGGCGAGGCTCTGGGCGGTGGCGCGGGCCGCGCCGGAGGATCCGGCGGCGCGGCGCTTCATCCTCTCGGTGCTGGTCGCCTTCCTGCCGGCGGCCCTCGTCGGGGTGCTGGCCCATGACCTGATCAAGACAGTCCTGTTCGAGACGCCGACGCTGATCGCGGTGATGCTGATCCTGGGCGGGGTCGTCCTGCTCCTCGTGGATCGGCTCGTGCCCGAGACGCGGCACGAGGACGCGATGCGCTTCCCGCTGCCGCTCGCCCTGCGCATCGGGCTGTTCCAGACCCTGTCGCTGATCCCGGGCGTGTCGCGCTCGGGGGCGACGATCGTCGGCGCGCTGCTCATGGGCGCCTCGAAGCGGGCGGCGGCGGAGTTCAGCTTCTTCCTGTCGATGCCGACGATGGCCGGCGCCTTCGCCTACGACCTGTGGAAGAACTACAAGCTGCTCGACAACGGCGCGCTGGCCGAGATCGCGGTCGGCTTCGCGCTGGCCTTCGTGACCGCCGTGCTCGTCGTCCGCTGGCTGCTCGGCTACGTCTCGCGCCACGGCTACGCGCTGTTCGGCTGGTGGCGAATCGCGGTCGGCAGCGCGGCGCTGGCGGCACTCTGGGCAGGTTTCTGAGTGGTCAGGTCAGCCACTATGACCTTTTTTTCGCCTTCCGAGGCGCGCGAAGGCGTATCCGGCGGCAGAAATTCGATATTGGGTCATATATACTGACTTTATTTCCCTCTGCCCTTGCGGTAACGAGATCTCTCCGGCGGGTGGCGGAGGAAGGGCGGCTGTGGCGCAGGAACGGATGCTGAAGTTCGTCACCGTGGCGAAGGAGATGCCGCAGAAGCGGCCTGCCGACCTGCGTCGGCAGGACTTCCACGAGATCTACGCGGAATACGCCGACCAGAAGGCGCGGGAGCAGGCCGCGCGGTGCAGCCAGTGCGGCGTGCCCTACTGCCAGACGCACTGCCCGCTGCACAACAACATCCCCGACTGGCTGCGCCTGACCGCCGAGGGCCGCCTGCAGGAGGCCTACGAGGTCAGCCAGGCGACCAACACCTTCCCCGAGATCTGCGGGCGCATCTGCCCGCAGGACCGGCTCTGCGAGGGCAACTGCGTCATCGAGCAGTCGGGCCACGGCACCGTCACCATCGGCTCGGTCGAGAAGTACATCACCGACACCGCCTGGCAGGAAGGCTGGGTCCGGCCGATCGCCCCGGCGGCCGAGCGGCCCGAGAGCGTCGGCATCATCGGCGCGGGGCCCGGCGGCCTGGCGGCGGCCGACATGCTGCGCCGCGCCGGCGTGCAGGTCACGGTCTACGACCGCTACGACCGCGCGGGCGGCCTGCTGACCTACGGCATCCCCGGCTTCAAGCTGGAAAAGCCCGTGGTCATGCGCCGGATCGCGCAGCTCGAGGCGGGCGGCGTGCAGTTCCGCCTCAACTGCGACGTGGGCACCGACATCAGCTTCGACGCGATCCGCGGCCAGCACGATGCGGTGCTGATCGCCACCGGCGTCTACCGCTCGCGCGACCTCAGGGCGCCGGGCTCGGGCGCGCGCGGCATCGTGCGCGCGATCGACTACCTGACCGCCTCGAACCGCAAGGGCTTCGGCGACGAGGTGCCGGAGTTCGAGTCGGGCGAGCTCGACGCGCGCGGCAAGCGCGTCGTGGTGATCGGCGGCGGCGACACGGCGATGGACTGCGTGCGCACCGCCGTGCGGCAGGGCGCGCGGTCGGTCAAGTGCCTCTACCGCCGCGACCGGGCGAACATGCCGGGCAGCCAGCGCGAGGTGCAGAACGCCGAGGAGGAGGGCGTGGACTTCGTCTGGCTCTCGGCGCCGAAGGGCTTCACCGGCGATGCCGTGGAGGGCGTGATCGTCGAGCGGATGCGCCTCGGCGCGCCCGACGCCACCGGCCGCCAGGTGCCCGAGGTGATCGAGGGGTCGGACTACACCGAGGGCGCCGACCTCGTGATCAAGGCGCTCGGCTTCGAGCCCGAGGACCTGCCCGCGCTCTGGGGCGTGCCCGAGCTGGAGGTGACCCGCTGGGGCACGATCAAGGCCGACTTCCGCACCCATGCGACCTCGATCCCCGGCGTCTTCGCGGCGGGCGACATCGTGCGCGGCGCGAGCCTCGTCGTCTGGGCGATCCGCGACGGGCGCGAGGCGGCGGAGGCGATCCTGGACTATCTGGCGCAGCCGGCCCGGGTGGCCGCCGAGTAGGGAGAGGGCCGATGCACAGCGCGTGCACAGGGCGTACACAGGGCGTGCACCGCCGGCGCGGCCGCGCCCGGCGGCAATGGTCAGCGATCCTGACCATTCTGCCGGCCCTGGCGATGCCGGCCGCGGCCGGCACCTTCACCCCGCCGCCGGGCTGCGAGGCGTTCCTGACGGTGCAGACGCGCAGTTGCAAGGTCTCGAACCACTACACCTGCGCGGCCGACGCGCCGGGCGACCAGTGGCGGGTGGACTTCGGGCTGAACGGCCCGTTCTTCCGCAGCCGCATCGACCGCGAGGCGCAGTGGGTGGAAAGCCACGAGAGCGACGGCACGGTGGACCTGCTCGAGCCGGACCCGCCCGACCCGGCGAGCTTCAGCGAGCTTCTGGCGACGGGGCGCGACACCTTCGAGTTCTCGACGCTGAAGAGCAACGGCATCCGCGAGAACGTGAAGGGCTACGACCAGCTCACCGGGCAGAGCGTGACGATCGACGGGGTGACGCTGATGCGCACCAGGTACGAGGTGCGCGCCACCACCGACGACGGCCGGATGATCTGGCACGCACGGGGCAACGAGTATCTGCACCCCGAATGGCGGATGTTCCTGTCCGGCGCGGGTCAGATGGACCTGGGCGAGGGCTTCCTGCCGCAGGACTTCACGCCGGTGGAGTTCATCTTCCCCGGCGAGCCCGACTTCCTGACCACGGTGCCGCGCTACGACTGCGAGGCGGTGACGGCCTCGGCGCCGCCGGCGGCACCGTCCACGGCCGAGGCGACGCCGGTGCCGGCATCGCTCGGGCCGGAGGCGGCGCCGTGATCGAGGGGCATTGCCTCTGCGGCGCGGTGAGGGTCCGGGCGGAGACGGTGCCGGGCTGGGTCGGCGCCTGGCATTGCCGGATGTGCCAGCGCTGGTCGGGCGGGGTCTTCGCCTGCTTTCCGGCCTGCGGCGTGACGGTCGAGGGGCCGGTCACCCGCCATGCCTCCTCGGGCTTTGCCGAGCGCGCCTTCCGCGCGGTCTGCGGCAGCCATCTCTGGATGCGCGACACCGATGCCCCCGAGGGCAGCTGCGAGCTGATGCCCGGCCTTTCCGACAAGGCGGCGGATTGGCCCCTCAGGAGCGAGGTCTACGCCGACTGCGCGATGGCCTCGATGCGGCTCTCGGGGGCCGAACGCCGCGCCACGAAGGCCGAATACGAACGGAAGAATCCCCATGTCGAGGGAGTTGGGCCATGACCACCTACGATGAAGCCTGGGTCGCCGCCGAGGAGGCGAAGCGCGCCTTCATGGCCGAGCATTCCCTCTGGCGGCCCGAGCACGAGCATTCCTCCTGCGGGGTGGGCCTGGTCGTGGCGATCAACGGCAAGCCGAGCCGCCGCGTGGTGCAGAACGGCATCGACGCGCTCAAGGCCGTCTGGCACCGCGGCGCGGTGGACGCCGACGGCAAGACCGGCGACGGCGCGGGCATCCACGTGCAGATCCCGGTCCCGTTCTTCTACGACCAGATCCGCCGCACCGGGCACGAGCCCGACACCGCCAAGCTGATCGCCGTGGGCCAGGTGTTCCTGCCGCGCACCGACTTCGGCGCGCAGGAGCGCTGCCGCACCATCGTCGAGACCGAGGTGCTGCGGATGGGGCACTACATCTACGGCTGGCGGCACGTGCCGGTGAACACCGCCGTGCTGGGCGAGAAGGCCAACGCCACCCGGCCCGAGATTGAGCAGATCCTGATCCGCTGCGAGAAGGAGATCGACGACGAGCAGTTCGAGCGCGAGCTCTACGTCATCCGCCGCCGGATCGAGAAGGCGGTGACCGAGGCGGGCATCCAGGGCTGCTACCTGTGTTCGCTCTCCTGCCGGTCGGTGATCTACAAGGGGATGATGCTGGCCGAGCAGGTGGCCGAGTTCTACCCCGACCTGAAGGATGCCCGCTTCGAGAGCGCCTTCGCGATCTACCACCAGCGTTATTCCACCAACACCTTCCCGCAGTGGTGGCTGGCGCAGCCCTTCCGGATGCTCGCCCACAACGGCGAGATCAACACGCTGAAGGGCAACGTCAACTGGATGAAGAGCCACGAGATCCGCATGGCCTCGAACACCTTCGGGGAGCTTGCGGGCGACATCAAGCCGATCATCCCGCAGGGCACGAGCGACTCGGGGGCGCTGGATGCGGTGTTCGAGGTGCTGGTGCGCGCGGGCCGCTCGGCGCCGATGGCGAAGACCATGCTGGTGCCCGAGGCCTGGTCGAAGCAGGCGGTGGAGCTGCCCAAGCCCTGGCTCGACATGTATGCCTACTGCAACGCGGTGATGGAGCCCTGGGACGGGCCCGCCGCGCTCGCCATGACCGACGGGCGCTGGGTCTGCGCCGGGCTCGACCGCAACGGGCTCAGGCCGATGCGCTACGTCGTCACCGGCGACGGGCTGCTGATCGCGGGGTCCGAGGCCGGGATGGTGCCGGTGGACGAGGGCACGGTGCGCGAGAAGGGCGCGCTCGGGCCGGGCCAGATGATCGGCGTGGACATGAAGGCGGGCCGGCTGTTCCACGACACCGAGATCAAGGACATGCTGGCCGCCAGCCAGCCCTTCGGCGAATGGGTCGAGAAGATCGTCGATCTCAACGCGATCATGCGCG
The DNA here is from genome assembly GCA_026419405.1 of Paracoccaceae bacterium. Lineage (GTDB taxonomy): Bacteria > Pseudomonadota > Alphaproteobacteria > Rhodobacterales > Rhodobacteraceae > JANZZL01. Next base: position 38,975 of record JANZZL010000113.1, read on the forward strand.
ACGTGCCGGAGAAGGCGCTGTTCGAGGGCGCCGAGCTGCGCCGGCGGCAGATCGCGGCGGGCTACACGCTGGAGGAGCTGGAGCAGATCCTGGCGCCGATGGCCGAGGACGGGAAGGAGGCGGTCGCCAGCATGGGCGACGACACGCCGCCGGCGGTGCTCTCGGACCGCTACCGGCCGCTCAGCCACTTCTTCCGGCAGAACTTCAGCCAGGTGACGAACCCGCCGATCGACAGCCTGCGCGAGCACCGGGTGATGAGCCTCAAGACCCGGTTCGGCAACCTCAAGAACGTGCTCGACGAAAGCTCCAGCCAGACCGAGATCCTGGTGCTGGAGAGCCCGTTCATCGCCAATGCCGAATACGAGGAGCTGCTCAGGCAGTTCGGCTCGGCGGTGACGGTGATCGACTGCACCTTCGCGCCCGACGAGGCCGACGGGCTGCGCGGGGCGCTGGAGCGGATCCGCGCCGAGGCCGAGGACGCGGTGCGCTCGGGCGCGGCGCATCTGGCGCTGACCGACGAGCATCAGGGCCCGGCGCGGGTGCCGGTGCCGATGATCCTGGCGACGAGCGCGGTGCATTCCTGGCTGACGCGCAAGGGGCTGCGGACCTTCACCTCGCTCAACGTCCGCTCGGCCGAGTGCATCGACGCGCACTACTTCGCGGTGCTGATCGGCTGCGGTGCGACCACGGTGAATGCCTACCTCGCCCAGGACAGCGTGGCCGACCGCATCCGGCGCGGCCTGATCGAGGGGAGCCTCGAGGACGCGATGCGCCGCTACCGCGCGGCGATCGACGCGGGCCTTCTCAAGATCATGTCGAAGATGGGCATCTCGGTGCTCTCCTCCTACCGCGGCGGGCTCAACTTCGAGGCGGTGGGCCTGAGCCGGGCGCTGGTGGCGGAATACTTCCCCGGCATGCACTCGCGGATCTCGGGGATCGGGATCCCGGGGCTCCAGCACAAGCTGGTGGAGCTGCACCGGCGCGCCTGGACCGGCACCGCGGACGTGCTGCCGATCGGCGGCTTCTACAAGGCGCGGCGCTCGGGCGAGAAGCACGCCTGGGAAGCGACCACCATGCACATGCTGCAGACCGCCTGCGACCGGGCGTCCTACGAGATGTGGAAGCAGTATTCGGCCGCGATGCGGGCGAACCCGCCGATCCACATCCGCGACCTGCTGGACATCAAGCCGCTGGGCAAGCCGGTGCCGATCGAGGAGGTGGAGAGCATCACCTCGATCAGGAAGCGCTTCGTGACGCCGGGGATGAGCCTCGGCGCGCTCTCGCCCGAGGCGCACAAGACGCTCAACATCGCGATGAACCGGATCGGCGCGAAGTCGGATTCGGGCGAGGGCGGCGAGGATCCGGCGCATTTCCACCCCGAGCCGAACGGCGACAACCCCTCGGCCAAGATCAAGCAGGTGGCCTCGGGGCGCTTCGGCGTGACGGCGGAATACCTCAACGCCTGCGAGGAGCTGGAGATCAAGATCGCGCAGGGCGCCAAGCCCGGCGAGGGCGGCCAGCTGCCGGGGATGAAGGTCACCAAGCTGATCGCGCGGCTCAGGCACTCCACCCCCGGCGTGAGCCTGATCAGCCCGCCGCCGCACCACGACATCTACTCGATCGAGGACCTGGCGCAGCTGATCTACGACCTCAAGCAGATCAACCCGCGCGCCAAGGTCACGGTCAAGCTGGTGGCGGCCTCGGGCGTGGGCACCATCGCCGCCGGCGTGGCCAAGGCCAAGGCCGACGTGATCCTGATCTCGGGGCACAACGGCGGCACGGGCGCGAGCCCGGCGACCTCGATCAAGTATGCCGGCCTGCCCTGGGAGATGGGCCTGACCGAGGCGCATCAGGTGCTCAGCATGAACAACCTGCGCGAGCGCATCACGCTGCGGACCGACGGCGGCCTGCGCACCGGGCGCGACATCGTGATGGCGGCGATGATGGGGGCCGAGGAATACGGCATCGGCACCGCCGCGCTGATCGCCATGGGCTGCATCATGGTGCGGCAGTGCCAGTCGAACACCTGCCCGGTGGGCGTCTGCACCCAGGACGAGCGGCTGCGCGCCAAGTTCACCGGCACGGCCGACAAGGTTGTGAACCTGATCACCTTCTACGCCCAGGAGGTGCGCGAGATCCTCGCCTCGATCGGCGCGCGGACGATGGACGAGATCATCGGCCGGGCCGACCTGCTGACCCAGGTCAGCCGGGGGTCGGCGCATCTCGACGACCTCGACCTCAACCCGCTGCTGATCACCGTGGACGGGGCGCACCGGATCACCTACGACCGGTCGAAGCCGCGCAACGCGGTGCCCGACACGCTCGACGCCGAGATCCTGCGCGATGCCGCGCGGTTCTTCGAGGACGGCGAGAAGATGCAGCTTTCCTACGCGGTCAGGAACACCCACCGCACCATCGGCACGCGGGTGTCCTCGCACATCGTGCAGAAGTTCGGGATGCGCAACAGCCTCCAGCCCGACCATCTGACGGTGAAGCTCACCGGCTCCTGCGGGCAGTCGCTCGGCGCGTTCGCCGCACCGGGGCTGAAGCTCGAGGTCGCGGGCGATGCCAACGACTACGTGGGCAAGGGCCTCTCGGGCGGCACGATCGTGGTGCGCCCGCCGATGAACTCGCCGCTCGAGGCCTCCGAGAACGTGATCATCGGCAACACGGTGCTCTACGGCGCGACGGCGGGGTATCTCTTCGCCGCGGGCCGGGCGGGCGAGCGCTTCGCGGTGAGGAACTCGGGCGCGCGGGTGGTGGTCGAGGGCTGCGGCTCGAACGGCTGCGAGTACATGACCGGCGGGGTCGCGGTGATCCTCGGCCGGATCGGCGCCAACTTCGGCGCCGGCATGACCGGCGGCATGGCCTATGTCTACGACCCCGAGGGCACGGCGCAGGTGCTGATGAACATGGAGACGCTGGTGACCTGCCCGGTCACGGTGCCGCACTGGGAGGCCGAGCTGAAGGGCCTGATCGAGCGGCACCTCGCCGAGACCGGCAGCCGCCGGGCGGCGACGATCCTCCAGCACTGGGAGAGCGAGCGGCACAACTTCGTGCAGGTCTGCCCGAAGGAGATGCTGCCGCATCTGGCGCATCCCTTGACGCTGGAGGCGGCGGCGGTTCCGGCAGAGTAGCCGGGCTGCGCCACGAGGGGTGCCGGCTGCCGGGCCAACGCCCGGCGGCTGCCCTCCGGCTGCTGCCGGCCGGGCGGAGCCGAGCCCGCCGGTCGGCGTCGTCCGCCCGAATGCGGGCGAGGCTGCCCTCTGCCCCCCGCCCCCTGCCGCAGGGGACGGAGAACCCGGAACCGGCTGCGACCTGCGCCCCGGCCGCTGCGGCGCGTGCGGCCTGCCACCGGCAGGTCGGCCCTGTGCGCCGTGCCGGGCCGGACGCCCTGCCCGCAACTTGACCTTTCCGTCCGCCCGGCCTCTGGTGCCCCGGCACGCGCCGCCCCGGAGACTCCATGCACGCCGGCCTTGCCACGCTGATCGCGGGCTATCTGCTCAGCCAGTTCTACCGCTCGTTCCTTGCGGTGCTCGCGCCGGGGCTCGCGGCCGACATCGGCGCGGGCGCCGACGACCTCGCCCGCGCCTCGGGCCTGTGGTTCCTGGTCTTCGCGGCGATGCAGATCCCGGTGGGCGCGGCGCTCGACCGGATCGGGCCGCGGCGGACCGCCGGCTGGCTGCTGGCGTTGGGCGGCGGCGGGGGTGCGGCGCTCTTCGCCGCGGCGCAGTCGCCCGCCCACATCCTTGCCGCCATGGCGCTGATCGGAATCGGCTGCTCGCCGGTCTACATGGCCGCGCTCTACATCTTCGCGCGCGAGTTCCGCCCGGCGGTCTTCGCCACGCTGGCGGCGGGGCTCGTCGGCGTGGGTTCGCTCGGCAACCTCGCGGGCTCGGCCCCGCTCGCCTGGGCGGCCGAGGCCTTCGGCTGGCGCGGCACGGTCGGCGCGCTGGCCGCCGTGACGCTCGGCGTGGCGCTCGCCATCCTCGCCCTGGTGCGCGACCCCCCGCCGGCCGAGAAGGCCGGGCAGGGCTCGCTTCTCGACCTGCTCCGGATGCCCGGGCTCTGGCCGGTGCTGATCCTGATGGGGGTGCACTACGCCCCGCCGATCGGCATCCGCGGGCTCTGGGTGGGGCCCTACTTCGCCGAGGTCCACGGCGCGGGGCCGGGCCTGGTGGGCACCGCGGCGCTGGTGATGGGGCTTGCCATGGTCGCGGGCAACTTCGCCTACGGGCCGCTCGACCGCCTCTTCGGCACCCGCAAGTGGGTGATCCTGCCGGGGAACCTCCTGGCGGCGGCCTGCCTGATCGCGCTCTGGGCCTTCCCGGCGGCGGGGCCCGTGGCGGCGATGGCGCTGCTCGCCGGGCTCGGCTTTTTCGGGGCGGCCTTCGGCGTGGTGATGGCGCATGGCCGCGCCTTCGTGCCCGCCCATCTGGCGGGCCGGGGGGTGACGCTCCTCAACCTCTTCGGCATCGGTGGCGCGGGCGTGATGCAGTTCGCCTCGGCCCGCATCCACGCCGCCGCGGCGGGCGGCCCGCCGGCCGAGGCCTACGGCGCGATCTTCCTGTTCTTCGGGGTGACGCTGCTGGCCGGCTGCCTCGTCTACCTCCTCGCGCGCGACCGGATCGACTGACGCCCGCCCTTCCCTCGCCCCGCCCCTTGCGATAAGGGGGGCCGTCCTTCGAGCCGATGGAGACGGATATGGGCTACCGAGTCGCCGTTGCGGGCGCCACGGGCAACGTGGGCCGCGAGATGCTGAACATCCTCGCCGAGCGGGAATTCCCGGTGGACGAGATCGTCGCGCTGGCCAGCCGCAAGTCGCTCGGCACGGAGGTGAGCTTCGGCGACCGGACGCTGCGCACCAGGGATCTCGACGCCTTCGACTTCGAGGGCTGGGACATCGCGCTCTTCGCCGTGGGCTCGGAGGCGACGAAGCAGTATGCGCCGAAGGCCGCGCGGGCGGGCTGCGTGGTGATCGACAACTCCTCGCTCTACCGCTACGAGCCCGACATCCCGCTGATCGTGCCGGAGGTGAACCCCGACGCGATCGAGGGCTACCGCAACCGCATGATCATCGCCAACCCCAACTGCTCGACGGCGCAGATGGTGGTCGCGCTGAAGCCGCTGCACGACCGTGCGCGCATCCGGCGGGTGGTGGTGGCCACCTACCAGTCGGTCTCGGGCGCGGGCAAGGACGCGATGGACGAGCTCTGGGACCAGACCAAGGGCAAGTACGTTCCCGGCCAGGAGGTGGCGCCGCGCAAGTTCACCAAGCAGATCGCCTTCAACGTGATCCCGCACATCGACAGCTTCATGGAGGACGGCTCCACCCGCGAGGAGTGGAAGATGGTCGTCGAGACCAAGAAGATCCTGGACCCCTCGATCCGGGTCACGGCAACCTGCGTGCGCGTGCCGGTCTTCGTCGGCCATTCCGAGGCGGTGAACGTGGAGTTCGAGGAGTTCCTCGACGAGGACGAGGCGCGCGACATCCTGCGCGAGGCGCCCGGCGTGCTGGTCATCGACAAGCGCGAGCCGGGCGGCTACGTGACGCCGGTGGAATGCGTGGGCGAATACGCCACCTTCGTCAGCCGGATCCGGCAGGACCCGACGGTGGAAAACGGGCTGAACCTGTGGGTGGTCTCGGACAACCTGCGCAAGGGCGCCGCGCTCAACGCCGTGCAGATCGCCGAGCTGCTGGCCGAGCGCTGCCTGAGCCCCGCGACCGTCGCCTGATGAGGGCGGGGCCGCTCAGGCCACCCGCCTGACCGGGAAGGGGACGGCGGGCGCCGCGGCGGCGGGCCGCGCCCCGGCGCGCGGCACCTCGCGCCCGTCGGCCGGAAAGGGCGCGCGGTAGAGCAGCGTGAGGTCCTCGACCGTCACGCCGAGGCGGGCGAGCGGAAGGAGCCGCCGTTCCAGCGGCCAGGTGTGGATCCACACCCGCCCCTCGACCGCGCGCAGCACGAAGCCCTGCGCCCGGAGCCGGCGCTGGAGGTCGGGCCAGTCGGCGGCTTCGGCGAAGTCGCGCCGCAGCGCGCGGCGCAGGGTGGAGACGGCATCGCCGGCGCCGCTGGCGGCGGCCACCCGTTCGGCCAGAGCGGCACGGATGAAGTCGCCCGCCGTCATCTCCTCGGCGCGGGCGGCGCGGGCCGCCGCGGCAAGGAGCGGCGCGGGAATGCGGATGGTGACGGTGCGGTCGCCGGACATGGCCGGAAGTCTCGCCGGGGCGCGTTAAGCCCCGGTGAAGCGCCGGCGGGGACGGCCGGCGGAAGGGCACCGGACGGGCCGGAAACCCGCCATCGCGCTCAACTCCCGATGCGCCTTCGGGCAATTCCGGTGCCGGGGCCGCGGCCCGCCCTGCCCTGTCCGTCACGCTCGGGGCCTGCCCGCGCGGTGGCCCGCAGGCGCGGCCGCCGGGCGGGGATGCCGTGGAAGGCGCGGGAAGCGTCACGGCCCCGCCCCCCCGCCGATGCGGCCTGCGCCGCGCCGAAGCGCGCTCAGAACCGCTCGGCGCGCAGCACCTGGCAGTCGGTGACGCAGACGACGCCCATGTGCCGCTCCACCACCCGGAAGGCGGCGTCGAGCAGCCCCTCGACCCGCTCGGGGCGGACGATGCAGATCACCGCCACCATGCCGGAGCGGCCGACCTGCCCCTCGCGGCTCCACAGGCCCGACCGGCCCGAGCCGCCGAGCACCGGCAGGATGGTGAAGCCGGTCACGCCCGCGTCGATCAGCGCGGCGGTCAGCCTTCCCTCCATCGGGGCCTCGATGATGATCTCGACGCGCTTGGCCTGGTGCATCTGCATGGCTCAGCCTCCGGTCGCGGCCTGGGCGAGCGCGAGATAGATCGGGATGCCCAGCGTCAGGTTGAAGGGGAAGGTCACGCCGAGCGACAGCGTGAGGTAGATGGAGGGGTTCGCGTCGGGGAGCGCGACGCGCATCGCCGCCGGCACCGCGATGTAGGAGGACGAGGCGGCGAGCGTCATCAGCAGCATCACGCCGCCGGGCGAGAGGCCGAGGGCGAGGGCTGCGGCGAGCCCCGCCGACGCGCCCGCAAGCGGCATGACGAGGCCGAAGCCGAAGGCGCCGGCCGAGAGCACGCCGCGCGCGCCCCTGAGCCCGCGGCCGGCGACCAGCCCCATGTCGAGCAGGAACAGGCAGAGCACCCCCTGGAAGGGCGCGTCGATGAAGCTGGCGATGCGCCGGAACCCCTCCTCGCCGGTCAGCAGGCCGATGCCGAAGGCGCCGACGAGCAGCACGATGGAGCCGTTGAGCAGGACCTCGCGCATCAGCTCGCCGTCCTCCTCGCGCCGGCCGCCGGCGCGGGCCACCAGCCAGAGCGCCGAGAGGATCGCGGGTGCCTCCATCGCCGCGGCGACGGCGACCATGTAGCCCTCGGAGCCGATCCCGCGCGCGGCGAGGACGGAGGAGGCGGCCACGAAGGTGACGATGGAGATCGACCCGTAGTGCGCGGCCACGGCGGCGGCATCGGTCGCCGAGAGGCGCGTCATCAGCCTCAGCAGCGCGAAGGCGACGAAGGGCAGCAGGAACGACAGCGCCACCCCGGCGACGAGCGAGGTGAGCAGCGTCGCATCCGCCCCGTGCCGGGCGACGCTGGCGCCGCCCTTGAAGCCGATGGCGAAGAGCAGGTAGATCGACAGCCCCTTGGCCACCGCCTCGGGCACCGAGAGGTCGGACCGCGCCAGCGCCGCGAAGAGGCCGAGCGCGAAGGACAGGATGATCGGCGAGATCAGGTTGTCGGCCGCAAGCGCGAGAATGCCGTCCATCCGCCCCCCCGTCTTCCCCGTGGCGCCCGTGCTAGGGCGCGGCGGGCGGGAAGGCAAGCCCGCAGGCGCGCCTCAGATCGCCTCGAAGCCGCGGTCCTCGCCCATGAACTGCTCGAGCCGCCCCTCGCCGATGTCGTGCCACAGGCCGTGGATCTTGAGATCCTCCTTCTCGACCGATTCGGCGACGAAGGGGAAACTCAGCAGGTTGCGCATGGAAACGATGACCGCCTCCTTCTCGAGCGCGGTCTGCCGCCGGGCGGCGTCGGCGATCGAGGCCACGCGGTCGAATCCGGGGCGCAGGATCTCGAGCCAGCGGCCGACGAAGCTCTCGCCGCGCTCGAGTTCGGGCGCCAGGCCGAGGCACATCTCCTGGCAGCCGCGCACCCCGCCGCAGTCGGAATGGCCGAGCACGATGAGATGCGCCACGCGCAGCACGGTGACGGCGTATTCCACCGCCGCCGAGGTGCCGTGCGGGTCGCCGTCGGGGTCGTAGGGCGGCACGAGGTTGGCGATGTTGCGGTGGATGAAGATCTCGCCCGTGTCGGCCTCGAACATCGAGGAGATGTGCACCCGGCTGTCGCAGCAGGCGACCACCATCACCCGCGGGCGCTGCCCGTCGCGGGCAAGCCGGCGATACCAGCCCTTGTTGTCGGCATAGGCCGTGGCCTTCCAGCCGCGGTAGCGCTGGACGAGATAGCCCGGCAAGGGCCTGATGCGGTGCATGGACCACCCTCGAGCAAGGTCGCACGGCCCCTCTTAGGCCGCATTTTCCGGGAATTCGAGACACGATCCCGCCCTGATCTCAACCTTTTCTTGAGTCAGGACGGGCAATGACGCGCGTGGGTTCGGGTGTGCGACGCGAGGGGATCTGCATGACGCGAATGACACGGCTGAGACCGGAGGAGTCGATCCGGCTGGAGCGCGAGCAGCTGGCGGCGCTCTATGCCTCGGTGGGCAAGGCGCAGGCCGAGGAGATCATCTGCCGCGCGATGGAGGAGCTGGCCACCCGGCTTGCCCTGATGGAGCGCGCCCATGCCGCGGGCGAGCTGGCGGCGCTGGCCAAGGGCGCGCGCGGGCTGGCGGCGATCGCGGGACAGGTGGGCATGACCACGCTGGCGCGCGTGACCGGCGACGTGGCGGCCTGCGCCGAGCGGCGCGATGCGGCCGCGCTGGGCGCCACGCTGGCGCGGCTGATCCGCATCAGCGACCGCTCGCTGACCGCGATCTGGGACACCGCCGGGACCTCGGGCTGAGCCTGCGCCGACTCAGCCGGGGCAGCCCTGCAGCTGGGCGGCGTACATCTCCGCACGGCTGGCCACCTGGTCGGCCACGCGCAGAAGCCACGCCTTCTCGTTGTAGCTGCCGCGGGCAAAGCCGCTGTGGCCTTCGTGATAGGCGAGATACTGGTTGCGCGCGTCGTGGTGCGGGATGCCGTTCTTCGCGACCGTCTGGTTGATGTACCAGCCCATGAAGTCGGTCGCGTCCTCGATCCGGTCGCGGCGGGCGCGGCGGTTGCCGGTGGCCCTCTGGTAGTCCTCCCAGGTGCCGTCGAGCGCCTGGGAGTAGCCGTAGGCCGAGCTCTGCCGGCCCATCGGGATCACGCCCAGCGCGTAGCGGAACGGGGTGCGCGCATCGCCGACGAAGCGCGACTCGTGGTAGATCATCGCCGCCTGCACCGGAACCGGCACGTTCCAGCGGCGCTCGGCGCGCTTCATCGCGCGGAAGTATTCGGGGCGCTCGCGCGCCAGCATGCACACGTTGTCGAGATTGCGCGGCGCCGAATAGTTGCCGCCGCCGCAGGACGCGACGAACAGCACCAGGGCCACGCGGAGGAACCTGCTCATCTGCCTCTCGCCCGGTTGTTTTTTTGGTGCAGGATAGGGGATTTCGCGCGCCGGGGGAACGGGGAAGCTGCGGCCTCAGATCACAAGCGCGAGCGTGAGCGGGAGCGCGATCACCGACAGCAGCGTCGAGACGACGACCAGCCCGGCCACCGCATCGGCGTCCTCGGGGGCATACTTCTGCGCGATCAGGTAGGAGGTGACGGCGACCGGCGTGGCAAGCTGGAGGACGAGCACGGCGAAGGGCACCGGGGGCAGGCCGAACCAGCGCCCGACCGTCCAGCCGATCGCGGTGCAGAGCACCACCTTCAGCGCCGAGAGCCCCAGCGCCCGGCCGAGCCCCGCGGGATGCAGCCGCGCCACCGCGACCCCGAGCGTGATGAGCATGAGCGGGATCGCCATCTGCCCGGCAAGGCTCAGGGCGTTGGTGACGACCTCGGGCGTCTGCCAGCCCTGCCAGAGGAAGAGTGCGCCGAGGAGGGTGGCGCCGACGAGCGGCTCCCTCAGCACGCGGAGCGGGTTGCCGCCGCCGGCGACGACCCAGATGCCGAAGGTGAACGACCAGACCGCCATGATCGCGAACACGACCACCGCGAGACCCAGCCCCTGCTCGCCGAAGGCGAAGAGCGCCAGCGGCAGGCCGAGGTTGCCGGTGTTGCCGAAGATCAGCGGCGAGAGGTAGGTGCCGCGGTCGAGCCGCAGCGCCGCGACGATGCCGGCGAAGGCGAGCGTGACGATGCCGTAGGCCACCACCGAGGCGAGCGAGATCGCCGCGAGCGCGGCGGCCTCGACCTCGGTCTCGATCAGCGCCACGAAGATCAGGCAGGGGACCGAGAGGGTCATCGCCAGCCGGGTGACGAACTCCACCCGGTACTCGAAGCCGAGCCTGACCCAGGCATAGCCGACGGCGGCCAGCAGGAACACCGGGGCGACGATTTCGAGAACTGTGAGGGCGATGGTCACAGACTGTTTCCAGGATCCCGCAAGGAGTGGTTTGCAAATCGGGCGCCGCGGGTCTACTTAGCGGATGTGGGGGTTACAATGGCATGCTGACGAAGCGGGCCAAATACGATCTGGGACAGGTGGTCCGGCACCGGAAGCATCCCTTCCGGGGCGTGGTGTTCGACGTGGACCCGGAATTCGCCAACTCCGACGACTGGTATCTGGCCATCCCCGAGGACAGCCGCCCGTCGAAGCACCAGCCCTTCTATCACCTGCTTGCCGAGAACGAGACCGACTACTACGTCGCCTATGTCTCGGAGCAGAACCTGGTGCCCGACGAGACCGGCGAGCCGGTGGATCACCCCGATGTCCGCGATCTGTTCGGCGATTTCCAGAACGGGCGGTATCCGCTCCACGTCCACCTGAACTGAGCCGAGCGGACCGGGCTCAGTAGCCTAGGGCGCAGCCGTCCTTGCGCGGGTCGGATGCGCCGATCAGCACGCCGCGCGTCTCGTCGATCTCGATCGCCTGGGCGCCGCCGATCGGCGCCTCCGGCACCTCCAGCCGGTGGCCGCGCGCCTCGAGCGCCGCCGCCACCGCCGGGGCGATGCCGCGTTCGATGCGCAGCACCGGCCCGTCGGCGAAGGCGCGCGGGCTCTCGAAGGACTGCTGCGGGTCCATCCCGAAATCGACGATGTCGCTCACGAGCCGGGCGTGGCCGGTGGCCTGGTAGGCCCCGCCCATGACGCCGAAGGGCATGGCGACACGGCCCCCGCGCGTCAGCATCGCCGGGATGATCGTGTGCAGCGGCCGCTTGCCGCCCCCGGCCTCGTTCGGGTGGCCCTCGGCCAGCGTGAAGCCCGCGCCGCGGTTGTGCAGCAGGATGCCGAAGCGTTCGCTGGCGATGCCGGAGCCGAACGGATGGTAGATCGAGCAGATCAGCGACACCGCCATCCGGTCGCGGTCGACGACGGTGAGATAGACCGTGTCGCGGTGCACCGCCTCGGCCGCCGAGCCCGGATCGGCGAGCGCCCGGTCCGGGTCGATGCGCGCGGCGAGCCGGCGCGCCGTCTCGGGCGCGAGCATGTGGTCAAGCCGGGTCACGTGGTCGGGGTCGGCGAGGAAGCGGTTGCGCGCATCGTAGGCGAGCCGGGTCGCCTCGGCCTCGAGGTGGATGCGGTCGGCCCCGCGCGGGTCGAGCCCGGCGATGTCGAACTGCGACAGGATGTTGGCGATCAGGATCGCGGTCGCCCCCTGCCCGTTCGGCGGATGCTCGAGCAGCCCCGTGCCCCGGTAGCTGCCCGCCACCGGTGCGCCCCAGGTCGCCTCGACGGCGGCGAAGTCGGCCTCGGTATGGACGCCGCCGGCCGCGGCGAGCGCGGCCAGCATGTCGGCCACCACCTCGCCCTCGTAGAAGGCGCGCCGGCCGTCGCGGGCGATCCGCCGCAGCACCTCGGCCTGGCCGGGGGCGCGGAAGGTGTCGCCCGGGGAGGGGATCCGGCCGCCGGGGAGGAAGTGGCGCCGGGCCGCCGGGCCGAGCGCCCCAGACTCGCGCGCCCAGTCGAAGGCGACGCGCGGCGCGACCGGCACGCCCTCCTCGGCATAACGGATCGCCGGCGCGAGGGTCCGGTCGAGGCCCCAGCGGCCGAACCGCTCGGCAAGCCGGCAGAAGGCATCGACCGCGCCGGGCATCGTGACCGATTCGGGCCCCTGTTCCGGCATCGCCGTGAGGCCGCGGGCGCGCAGCTCCGCCGCGTCGAGCCCGGCGGGCGCCCGGCCCGAGCCGTTGAGCGCCACCACCTCGTCGCTGCCGGGCGGCCTGACCAGCACGAAGCAGTCGCCGCCGAGGCCGGTCATCTGCGGCTCGCAGATCCCGAGCAGGACCGCCGCGGCGATGGCTGCGTCCACCGCGTTGCCGCCTTCCTCCAGCACCCGCACCGCCGTGGCGGCCGCCAGCGGGTGCGAGGTCGCGCAGAGGCCGTTGGCGGCGAAGACGGGCGATCGCCCGGGCTGGTGAAAATCTCGCACGTCGCGCTCCCCTTCCCCGGGGCCGAGGCTAGGCCGGGGCGCGGCGGATGCCAATGGCCGGGGCATCCGTTCGGGGAGCCGGGGAAAGGCCTCGGCGCCGCGCACCGGGCGGGGGGGGGCCGTGAAACACGGCGCCGGGGGCCGCCATGCGGCACGAGGGCAGGACCTTCGCGCCAAGGCCCGGCGGGGGCGCGCCGGATGCCGAGCCGGCGCAGGCCGGACGCCCATGGCCTGGGACGCCGCCGTTCGCGAAACTGGGGGGAAAGGCCTCGGCGCCGCGCACTGGGTGGGGGCTGTGAAACACGGCGCCGAGGGAAGCTATGCGCTACGGGGAACTGTGTCGCATCGATTCCGGGCCGGTCTGGGGTGGAATCGGGGCATCTTCGGGGCATTTGCGCCCTGCACGCTGTCTGCGTGACCGCTCCGCCCCTCGCCCCGGCCGATGACCCGGCAAGTTGCGCGGCCAAAGCCCGGCGGAGGGCACGCCGCCGCCGTTCCGCCCCGAGACAATGTGCCCCTGGCCGTTTGCCTCGCGCCTGCCTGCGCCAGCCGGCCCGCCCGTCGCAACCTCCCTTCCCCGACCTGCCCGGAGCCCTCCCTTCCCGCGGCTGCGCGCGCCGTGCCCGTGTGCCTCGGGGCCGCCAGTTCCGCGCGCGCGGCGGTTGCGGATGGGCATGGTGTCGAGGGCGCCGTGCACGCCTGTTCCGCGCGCGCCGCGGTGTCGTGCTCCGTCCGCACCCGCCAGTGCCCGATCCCGCCAGTGCCCGATTCCGCCGGTTCCGCGCCCGCCGCAGGTTCCGCGTGACCGCGCCCTGCGCCCGGCCCGCCCGCAGGCCGCCGCCAGACCCTCGCGTCTGACCCCGTTCTCCCGCGTCGGCCGGTCCTTCGCCCGCGGCGCGCTCACGCGGGCGCGAGGCGGATGCGGAACGAGAGCAGGTTCGTCTGCCCCTCGCGCCGGTAGCGGAGATTCTCGGCCAGCGTGCGGATCAGGAACCAGCCGAAGCCGCCCTCGGGCAGCGCGCCGGCGCCCGGCAGGGGGAGGGGGAGCGCGCCCCGGGGCAGGAGGCCGCCCGGCATCGGGCACCCGTCATCGCGCAGTTCGCAGTCCAGCCAGACGGGCAGGCCGCAATGCAGCGTGAGCCCGATCTCGGCGCCGGGGCGGCCCGCCAGGGCGTGTTCGACGATGTTGTTGAGCGCCTCGGCAAGGGCGAGCTCCACCCGGCCGAGCGCCTCCGGTCCGACGCCGTGGCGGGCGAGACAGTCCGTCGCGGCGACGAGTGCGGCGCGCACCGAAGCCGGGTCGGCCCGGACGGAAAGCGTGAGCGACCGCCCGGAGGCGGCGCGACAGGGGCCCTGCGGGGCGGCAGCCGCCCCGGCTGCGGTGACCTGAGTCGATGCGGCGGAGGCCGGTTCGCCCCCGGGAACCGGGGCTTCCCGCGGGGGACCGGCCGCCATCGCCTCAGATCGCGTCGGCGGGCCGCACGGCCGCGCCGCCGGCTGCCACCGCGCCCTGGTGGATGGTGAAGACCGTATCCATCCGCGTGAGGCGCAACACCCGCTCCACATTCGGGGTCAGGCCGGCGAGTTCCAGGGGCCGGTCCGGCCCGAGGAGCTTCATCGCCCCGACCAGCGCGCCGAGCCCGCTCGAGTCGAGGAAGGTGACCGAGGAAAGATCGAGAACGACCGGACCCTGCCAATCGCCGGCCGCCTGCCGGACCGCGTCCTTGAACCGGATGGCGACGCTGGCATCGATGCGGGCCGCGCGCACGGTGATGATGCGGGCCGCCCCGCGATCTTCCGGGATGAGTTCCATCGCCGCTCCCCTGCTTCCCGATGCCGGCGAGGCTAGACGCCATTCCTTACCATTCGGTATGCAGGACCCGGCCGGCGGCAGGGGGAGGACGCCATGCACGAGGTGGTGATCGGGGGCGCGGCCCGGACCGCGATGGGCGGCTTCCAGGGCGCCTTCGCGGGGCTCGATGCCCCGACCCTCGGCGGCGCCGCGATCCGCGCCGCGCTGGCCGATGCCGGAGCCGCGCCGGAGACGGTCGAGGAGGTGCTGATGGGCTGCGTCCTCCCGGCCGGTCAGGGCCAGGCGCCGGCCCGGCAGGCGGGCTTCCGCGCGGGCCTCTCCGAGGCGGTCCCGGCCACCACGCTCAACAAGATGTGCGGCTCGGGGATGAAGGCCGCGATGCTGGCGCGGGACCGCATCGCGCTGGGCGAGGCCGGGGTGATCGTCGCCGGCGGCATGGAGAGCATGACGAATGCGCCCTACCTGCTGCCCGCGATGCGCTCGGGCGCCCGGCTCGGTCACGGCCAGGCGGTGGACCACATGTTCCTCGACGGGCTCGAGGACGCCTACGAGAAGGGTCGCCTGATGGGCACCTTCGCCGAGGACTGCGCCGAGGCCTTCCAGTTCAGCCGGGAGGACCAGGACGCCTACGCGCTCGCCTCGCTCACCCGCGCGCTGGCGGCCCAGGCGTCAGGCGCCTTCGCGGCCGAGATCACCCCGCTCACCGTGGCGGGGCGCCAGGGAGAGTCGGTGATCGCGGAGGACGAGCAGCCGAAGTCCGCCCGGCCCGAGAAGATCCCCCTGCTGAAGCCCGCCTTCCGCAAGGACGGAACCGTGACGGCCGCCAATTCCTCCTCGATCTCCGACGGCGCGGCGGCGCTGCTGCTCGCCTCGGCCGCGGCGGCCGACCGGCTGGGGCTCAGGGCGCGCGCGCGCATCGCCGGGCACGCAAGCCACGCCCAGGCGCCGGCGCAGTTCCCGACCGCGCCGGTGCCGGCGGCGCGCAAGCTGCTCGACCGGCTCGGCTGGCGCGTGACGGACGTGGACCTCTGGGAGGTCAACGAGGCCTTCGCCGTGGTGCCGATGGCCTTCATGCGCGAGCTGGGCGTGCCCCACGACCTCGTCAATGTCAACGGCGGCGCCTGCGCGCTCGGCCACCCGATCGGCGCCTCGGGCGCGCGCATCATGGTGACGCTGCTCAACGCGATGGAGGCGCGCGGGGCGCGCCGCGGAATCGCCGCGATCTGCATCGGCGGCGGCGAGGGCACCGCCATCGCTCTGGAACGCCCCTAGCCTCTTCCCCTTTTCCAAGTATCCTCGGGGGGTCCGGGGGGCAGACAGCCCCCCGGCGCCAGCCGCAGGATCCACGGATGCCCGACTACCGCGCCCTTGCCGCCGCGATCGACAGCCTCACCGAGGGCGAGACCGACGCCATCGCGCTCATGGCAACTGTCGCCTGCGAGGTGCACCATTCGGACGACCGCTTCGACTGGACAGGCTTCTACCGCGTCGTCGCCCCCGGGCTCCTAAAGATCGGCCCCTATCAGGGCGGCCACGGCTGCCTCGTGATCCCCTTCTCGCGGGGCGTCTGCGGCGCGGCGGCGCGCACCGGCGAGGTGCAGCTCGTGCCCGACGTGGACGCCTTCCCCGGCCACATCGCCTGCTCGTCCTCGACGCGCTCCGAGATCGTGCTGCCGGTGCGGAATGGCGCAGGCGAGCTCATCGGGGTGTTCGACATCGACAGCGACCTGCCGGCGGCCTTCACCGAGGAGGACGCGGCGGGGCTTGCGACCATCCTCGAGCGGGTGTTCGGGCGGCTCTGACCGCTCCGGCCGCGCCTTGCGGCGCGACGCCTTTCCTCTCGCCTGCGGGCCCTCCGGGCCCTTGGCTCGGGCGGTGAGTATTTGGGACAGGGTGAAGGATCAGACGCGGCGGCGCGAAGTGACCGGTCCGCCGCCCTGGGCGGCGATGCGGGCGGTGGCGGCCTCGACCGGCTCGTAGGCCACCGCCATGTGGTGCGCGTTGGCGTGGATCAGCGTCTCGCCGTCGACCGCCAGCGCCACATGGCCCTTCCAGAACAGCAGGTCGCCGCGGCGGAGCGGTTCGCCCGCGGGCAGCGGCCTGCCGAGGTCGGCTTCCTGGAGGTCGCTGTCGCCCGGGCAGGGGATGCCGCAGGCAAGGTGCGCCGCCTGCACGAGCCCCGAGCAGTCGATGCCGCGGATGGAGTTCCCGCCCCAGAGATAGGGCGCGCCGAAGAAGAGCTGGGCGACGGTGGCGGGGTCGGAGAACGGCCGGTTCACGGGGCGGATGTGGACGCGGGGCACGAAGAGTCCGCCATCGGTCTCGTGGAAGGCGCCATGGCCCGAGACGATGCGCAGCCGGGCGCCGAAGGAAAGGCCCATGGCCTCGGGACGGCGGATGTCGGGCGCGGTGTAGAGATGGGAGGCGGGCACGCAGACGAAATGCGTGGCCTCCGCGGGCGCGGCGAGCGCCGCGGCGGGCAGGTAGCCCACGTAGCCGTCGCGCGCGGCTTCGACGAAGGCCCAGCCGTCGCGCTGCTCGTAGACCGTCACCATCTCGCCGTGGAGCAGCTGGCGTTCGCGCCGCCCGCCGGGGGCGTCACGCAGGTCGACGAGGTCGGCGCCGATGCGGCGCGCCTCGCCCTCGGTGTAGCGTTCGGCCGCGACCAGGCCCTTCAGGCGCGCCGCCGCGACGCGGCCATTGGCGGGGGTGAGCCGGCGGTCCATGCCGGTCAGATCCCGAGGAAGCCCGGCAGGCCGGCAAGGAGCGCCCGCGCCCCCTGCCCCACCCCGCCCTTCGGCCGGCCCGGCGCCGCCTTCGGCTGCCAGGCGTAGATGTCGAGATGCGCATAGGGCACGCCCGGTTCGACGAAGCGGCGCAGGAAGAGCGCGGCGGTGATGGCGCCCGCCATGCCGCCCGAGGGGGCGTTGTCGAGGTCGGCGATGCCTGGCTCGATCAGCTCCTCGTAGGGATCCCAGAACGGCATCCGCCAGAGCGGATCGCGCGCCCGTTCCGCGCCCACCTCGATCGCCGAGGCGAGGCGCTGGTCGTCGGTGAAGAAGGGCGGCAGGTCGGGGCCGAGCGCGGTGCGCGCGGCGCCGGTCAGCGTGGCGACCGAGACGAGGCAGTCGGGCCGGTCGCCCTCGCAGGCATGGGCCAGCGCGTCGGCGAGGATCAGCCGGCCCTCGGCATCGGTGTTGTTGACCTCGACCGTCAGGCCCTTGCGCGAGGTCAGGATGTCCTGCGGGCGGAAGGCGTTGCCCGCAACCGCGTTCTCCACCGCCGGGATGAGGACGCGCAGGCGCAGCGGCAGGCCGAGCCCCATGATCATGCGGGCGAGGCCGAGCACGGTCGCCGCCCCGCCCATGTCCTTCTTCATCAGGCCCATCGCGGCGGCGGGCTTGAGGTCGAGCCCGCCGGTGTCGAAGGCGACGCCCTTGCCGACGAGCGTGAGGCGCGGGCCGGCATCGCCCCAGGCGAGATCGATCAGCCGCGGCGCGCGGCCGGAGGCGCGCCCCACGGCATGGATCATCGGGAAGCCCTGCGCGAGGAGATCGTCGCCGCGGATCGCCCGGACGGTCGCGCCGAAGGCGGCGGCGAGGTCGACGGCGGCGGCCTCGATCTCGGCGGGCCCCATGTCGGCGGCGGGGGTGTTGATCAGGTCGCGCGTCAGCCGTTCGCCGGCGGCGATGGTCTCGAGCCGCCGGGCATCGACGCCGCGGGGCGGGACGAGGCGGGCCTTCGGCGCGCCCTGGGCGCGGTAGCGGTCGAAGCGGTAGCCGGCAAGCAGCCAGCCGAGGGCGGCTTCCTCGGCCTCGGCCGGTTCGAGCGCACCCGCGATCCGCCAGGGGCCCTCCGGCAGGGTTTCGGCGGCCTTCGCCAGGTGGAACCGCCCCCGCGCGCGCGCTGCCGCATCGCCCCAGCCGAAGGCGGCGCCGGCGGGGCTGCCGTCGGGGCCGGGAATGAGGACGAGGCTGCCGAGCCTGCCCGAGAAGCCTTGCGCCCTGAGCCAGGCGCGGTGCGCGTCGGGTTGCGCGGCAACCCAGGCCTCGGCCTCCTCGGCGGGGACGACATGGAGCGGCAGGGCATCGGCGCCGGCGGGGGCGAAGGTCATCGGATCGGTCATGGGCGGGTATCCGGGTGGGGTGGGTTCCCATTGAGGGTCATGCCGCGCGGGCGACAGGTTCCGGCGGCGCATGGCCGACGGATCGCGCCCGCCCCTGGCGGGTGCGGGAACCGCGCCCGCCGGGGGGGCGGACGGGCGCGGTCCGTCGCTGACGCGACGGGACCGGGAAAGAAGCCCGCGGAGCCAGGCACGCCATTGCCGGTCGCTCGTCGGCCCCCTGCCCGGCTTCCGCTCATGCCCGGCGGCTGGCGAGGGCAGCGACGCCGAGCACCTCGAGCACCTTCGCCTCGATCTGCGGCGCGTTCAGGCCGGCGACGTCATACATCTCCGCCGGGTCGGCCTGGTCGATGAAGCTGTCGGGCAGGGTCATCGCGCGGAAGCGCAGGCCGCGGTCGAACACGCCCTCCTCGGCGAGAAGCTGGGCGACATGGCTGCCGAAGCCGCCAACGGCGCCCTCCTCGATGGTGATCAGCGCCTCGTGCCCGGCGGCGAGCCGCAGGATGAGGTCGCGGTCGAGCGGCCTGGCGAAGCGGGCATCGGCGACGGTGGGGCGGATGCCCTTCGCCGCAAGGCTCTCGGCGGCCTTCATCGCCTCGCCCAACCGGGTGCCGAGGGAGAGGATGGCCACGCGGGAGCCTTCGGCGATGAGCCTTCCGCGGCCGATCTCGAGCGGCACGCCGCGATCGGGCAGGGTCACGCCCACCCCCTCGCCGCGGGGATAGCGGAAGGCGATGGGCCCCTCGTCATGCGCCGCTGCGGTGGCGACCATGTGGACAAGCTCGGCCTCGTCCGCCGCGGCCATGACCACGAAACCGGGCAGGTTCGACAGGAAGGCGATGTCGAAGGCCCCGGCGTGGGTCGGCCCGTCGGCACCGACGAGCCCGGCGCGGTCGATGGCGAAGCGCACCGGCAGGCGCTGGATCGCCACGTCGTGCCCCCCCTGGTCGTAGCCGCGCTGCAGGAAGGTGGAATAGATCGCGCAGAAGGGCCGCATGCCCCCCGCCGCGAGGCCGGCGCAGAAGGTCACCGCGTGCTGCTCGGCGATGCCCACGTCGAAGCAGCGCGCGGGGAAGCGCTGGGCGAAGAGGTTCAGGCCCGTGCCGTCGGGCATCGCGGCGGTGACCGCGACGATGCGGGGGTCGGCCTCGGCCTCGCGCACCAGCGCCTCGGCGAACACCCTGGTGTAGGCGGGCGCGTTCGACGGCGCCTTGCGCTGCCGGCCGGTCGTCACGTCGAAGGGCGCGGTGGCGTGGCCGCCGTCGCGCGCCTCTTCGGCGGGCGCATAGCCCTTGCCCTTCCTCGTCAGGACATGGATCAGCATCGGCCCCGTCGCCCGCGCCCGCACGGTGCGGAGCACCGCGAGGAGCTGGTCCATGTCGTGCCCGTCGATCGGGCCGACGTAGGAGAAGCCCAGTTCCTCGAAGAGCGTGCCGCCCACGGTCAGGTGCTTGAGCATGTCCTTGGCGCGCTTCGCCCCTTCGCGGAGGGGCTCGGGCAGCAGGCTGACCGCGCCCTTGGCGGCGGCCTTGAGCTCCTGGAACGGATCGCCGGCGTAGAGCCGCGAGAGATAGGCCGACATCGCGCCCACCGGGGGCGCGATCGACATCTCGTTGTCGTTGAGGATGACGAAGAGCCGCTTGCCGAGATGTCCGGCGTTGTTCAGCGCCTCGTAGGCCATGCCGGCCGAGATCGCGCCATCGCCGATCACCGCGATCGCGTCGCCGATCCCGTGTTCGGGCGCGCCGCCGAGATCGCGCGCCACCGCGAAGCCGAGCGCGGCCGAGATCGAGGTTGAGGAATGGGCCGCGCCGAAGGGGTCGTAGGGGCTTTCGGACCGCTTGGTGAAGCCCGAGAGCCCGCCCTTCTGCCGGAGCGTGCGGATCCGGTCGCGCCGGCCGGTCAGGATCTTGTGCGGATAGCACTGGTGGCCCACGTCCCAGATGATGCGGTCGCGTGGGGCGTCCCACACGGCGTGAAGCGCGACGGTGAGCTCCACCACCCCGAGACCGGCGCCGAGGTGCCCGCCGGTCTCGCTCACCGCCGAGATCGTCTCGGCGCGGAGTTCGTGCGCGAGCTGGGCGAGCTCCCGGTCGGTGAGACCCTTGAGGTCGGCGGGCAGCTTCACGCGGTCGAGCAGCGGTGTGGCGGGTCTCATCGCGCCCTCCCCGGGGCTTCAGCTCTCGCGGGCGATAACGAAGCGCGCGGCCTCCCGCAAGGTCTCGGCCGCGGCGCCGTAGGGACGCAGCGCCTGCTCGGCCTCGGCCACCAGGTCGCGCGCGCGCGCCTTCGCGCCCTCGAGCCCGAGCAGCGAGACAAAGGTCGCCTTGCCGGCCGCGGCATCCTTGCGCAGCCGCTTGCCGGTGCGCTCGGGGTCGCCCTCGACGTCGAGGATGTCGTCGGCGATCTGGAAGGCAAGGCCGAGCGCCCGGGCGAAGTGCCGCATCGCGGTGGGGTCGGCGCGGCCGAGCACCGCGCCCGCCTCGCAGGACCAGCCGATCAGCGCGCCGGTCTTGTTGGCCTGGAGCGCGGTGATCGCGGCCAGCGTCAGCGGTTCGGGCGCCGTCTCGGCGGCGATGTCCTGCGCCTGGCCGAGGACCATTCCGGCCGCCCCCGCGGCCCGGGCGAGCGAGGCGGCAAGCGCCACCCTGAGGTCGGGGGGGCAGTCCTCCTCCTCGGCGAGGATCTGGAAGGCCAGCGCCTGGAGCGCATCGCCGGCCAGCACGGCGGTCGCCTCGTCCCAGGCCCGGTGCACCGTGGGCTGGCCGCGACGCAGGTCGTCGTCGTCCATGCAGGGCAGGTCGTCGTGGACGAGCGAATAGGCGTGCACCGCCTCCACCGCCGCGGCGGCGAACACGGCGTCGTCGGCATCCACCCCGTGCAGGCGCGCGCTCTCGATCACCAGGAAGCCGCGCAGGCCCTTGCCGCCGCGCAGCGCGTGGCGCATGGCCTCGGCGACGGATGACTGCGGCACCTTCGCCAGCGCCGCGTGGAGCCGCGCCTGCGCCCGGGCCGCAGCGCCGCGCAGGGCGTCGGCGAACATTCAGAGCCCTTCGGCGGGCGTCGTGCCGGTGGGCTGGCCGCCGGGCCCGAGCGTGATCTGCGCCACCCTCTCCTCGGCGGCCTTGAGCTTCGCCTCGCAATGCGCCCGGAGCGCGGCACCGCGCTCGTAGAGGCGGATCGAGTCCTCCAGCGGCACCTCGCCGCGTTCGAGCTGGCTGACGACCGCCTCCAGTTCGGCCATCGCCTCCTCGAAGCTCATCGCGGCCACGTCCTTTCCGGTCATCCGCCCCGCTCCATCAGCACGCCCACATGCGCCGCGACGCTCGCGGCGAGTGCCGGGAGATCATATCCGCCCTCCAGTGTCGAGACCACCCTGCCCCCGGCATGGGCCTCGGCCAGGTCGCAGAGCCGCCCGGTGATCCAGGCAAAGTCGTCCTCGACCAGCGCCATCTGCGCCAGCGGGTCGGCGCGGTGCGCGTCGAACCCCGCCGAGACGAGGATCAGCTCGGGCGCGAAGTCGTCGAGCGCGGGCAGCACCATCGCCTCGACCGCGGCACGGAAACGCGCGCCGTCGGTTCCGGGCGGCAGCGGCACGTTCAGCACGTTGCCGTGCGCCCCGGTCTCGTGCCGGTCGCCGGTGCCGGGGTAGAGCGGCATCTGGTGGGTCGAGACGAAGAGCGCGCGCCTCTCGTGCCAGAGCAGGTCCTGCGTGCCGTTGCCGTGGTGCACGTCGAAATCCACCACCGCGACGCGCGCCAGCCCGTGGTGGTCGAGCGCCCGCTTCGCGGCGATCGCCACGTTGCCGAACAGGCAGAAGCCCATCGCGGTTGCGGTCTCGGCGTGGTGGCCGGGAGGGCGGGTGGCGCAGAAGGCGTTCGCCGCCTCGCCCGCGAGCACCATGTCCACCGCCCTGGTCACCGCCCCGACGCCGCGCAGCGCCGCGCGCAGCGAACCGGGCGAGAGATGCGTGTCGGCGTCGAGCGACACCCAGCCCTCGGCCGGCACGGCGGCGCGCAGGCGCTCGAGGTAGGCCTGCGGATGGCAGCGCAGGACCTCGGCCTCGGGCGCGAGCGGTGCCTCGATGCGCATCAGGGCGTCGAAGGCGGGCGCCTCGAGGGCGCCGAGGATCGCCTCGAGCCGCCCGACCCGCTCAGGATGGCCGGGGGGCGTGACATGGCCGAGACAGTCGGGGTGGGTGAGCAGCGCCGTGGTCATCGGCAGCGAGGCTACGGGCTGCCGCCTCCGGGCGCAATCCCGCGGCGCGGCGCGGTCAGTCGGGCGCCAGCATGTAGCCGGCCCCGCGCACGGTCTGGAGGTAGCGGGGCTGCCGGGGGTCGGCCTCGATCTTGCGGCGCAGGCGGGTGATCTGCACGTCCACCGCGCGTTCCTGCGCGAGCCCGCCGCCGCGGCCGAGGTCCTCGACGAGCTGCAGGCGCGAGAGCGGCTCGCCGGGCCTGGCCGCGAACAGGCGCATCAGCTGCGCCTCGGTGGCGGTCAGCCGGACCGGCTGCTCGCCCCGCCACAGCTCGCCGCGGTCCACGTCGTAGCGCACCGGGCCGAGGCGCAGGATCTTGGGCCCGGCCCCGGCGGCGCCCGCATCGGGCACGCGGCGCAGGATCGCGTTGATCCTGAGCAGGAGTTCCCGCGGCTCGAAGGGCTTGACGAGGTAGTCGTCGGCGCCGGCCTCGAGCCCCGAGATGCGGTCCTCGGTCTCGCCCCTGGCGGTGAGCAGCAGGATCGGCACGCTGAACCGCTCGCGCAGGTCGCGGGTGAGGCTGACCCCGTCCTCGCCCGGCATCATCACGTCGAGCACGATCAGGTCGAACTGGAGCCCCGCGAGCAGGCGCCGGGCATGGGCGGCGTCGCGCGCCGCGCTGACGAGGAACCCGTTGCGGACGAGATACTTCTGGAGGAGCCCGCGGATCCGCTCGTCGTCATCGACGATGAGCAGATGCGCCTCCGCCGCGGCCGCGGGCGGGCTCACGAGCCGCCCTCGGACATGGCATTGAACTGCCGCCGCTGTTCGGCATCCATCATCGCCTCGAGGACCTGGCGGAAGCCGGCCACGGCCGCGGGCCCGGCGGCGCGGTAGGCCGCGCGCATCCGCGAGCGCTGCGCCTCGGAGAGCTCGCGTTCCAGCGCCTGCCCGGCCTCGGTCAGGTAGAGGTGGCGTTCGCGCTTGTCCCTGGCGCCGACGCGGCTTTCCACCAGCCCGTCCTCGATCAGCGTCCTGAGCACCCGGTTCAGCGACTGCTTGGTGACGCCGAGGATCGCCAGCAGGTTGTTGACCGTGGTGCCCGGCGCGCGGTTGATGAAGTGGATCGCCCGGTGATGGGCGCGGCCGTAGGAATGGCTCTCGAGGATGCGGTCGGGGTCGGCGGTGAAGCCGCGGTAGGCGAAGAACATCGCCTCGATCCCCTTGCGGAGCTGCTCGTCGGTCAGGAACAGGAGGTTCTCGCCCCCGCTCGGTGCCGTCCCTCGTTCGGCCATGGTTTCCCCGCTGCCCGTTCGCGCGGCGATTTTATGTCAGCCTTGTTGACTTTCCAAGCGTCAACTGATAGCCGAGTCGCAATTTCGCGCAACATTGTGTCCGAAGCGGACCTAATTCGCGCAACATTCGCAAATCCGGGCCATGCCCGGCGAGGGGAGTGACGACGATGGCAGGCGCCTACGACGACCGCGACGGCAAGATCTGGCTGGACGGCAAGCTGGTGGAGTGGCGCGATGCGAAGGTCCACGTCCTGACCCATGCGCTGCACTACGCCTCGTCGGTGTTCGAAGGCGAACGCTGCTACGACGGCAGGATCTTTCTCGGGCACGAGCATTCCAAGCGGCTGCTCAGGTCGGGCGAGCTGATCGACATGCCGCTGCCCTACACCGCCGAGGAGATCGACGCCGCCAAGGAGGCGGTGCTGAAGGCCAACAACCTCACCAACGCCTATGTCCGGGCCTTCGCCTGGCGCGGCGCGGGCGAGGACATGGGCGTGGCCTCGCGGCGCAACCCGGTGCGCATGGCCATCGCCGCCTGGGAATGGGGCAACTACTACGGCGACGCCAAGATGAAGGGGGCGAAGCTCGACGTGGCGAAGTGGCGCCGCCCGGATCCGGCCACCGCGCCCAGCCAGGCCAAGGCGGCGGGGCTCTACATGATCGCCACGATGTCGAAGCACGCCGCCGAGGCGAAGGGCTGCTCGGATGCGATGATGCTCGACTACCGCGGCTATGTCGCCGAGGCGACCGGCGCGAACATCTTCTTCGTCAAGGACGGCGAGGTGCACACGCCGCTGCCCGATGCCTTCCTCAACGGCCTGACCCGGCAGACCGTGATCGGCATGCTGAAGGAGCGCCAGATCCGGGTGCACGAGCGCCACATCCTGCCCGAGGAGCTGGAGGGCTTCCAGCAGTGCTGGCTGACCGGAACGGCGGCCGAGGTGACGCCGGTGGGCCAGATCGGCGACTGGCGATTCGAGGTGGGCGCGCTGACGCGGCAGATCGCCGAGGACTACGAGAAGCTCGTGCGCTCCTGAGCGCGGCTCACATCAGCGGGCGCGGCTCGGGCGCGCCGGGCTCGACCATGGCGAGCGCGGCGAGCGCGTCGGGGTCGGGGATGCGCAGCGCGCCTCCCGACCACTTGGCGAGCTGGCGCTGGGCGAGCCGCTTCAGCGTCTTGTTGGTGTGCACGAGCGAGAGGCCGAGCGCATCGGCCAGATCCTGCTGGCGGAACGGCAGCGGGACGGCCCCCGCCCGCTTCAGGCCGAGGGCGACCAGACGGGCATGGATCCGGTGCAGCGCCCAGGCCACGCGCTCGGTCGCGTCGCGCTGGCCCAGCGTGGCGAGCGTCTCGCCCAGGAAATGCTCCTCGACGGCGGCAATCCAGGTCAGGTCGTAGGCGCGCTCGGGCTGGGCGCGGAACATCTGCCAGAGATCGGCCCGGCTGAACACGCAGAGCACCATCGCGGTCGTGGCCTCGACCGAGTGCTTCATGTCGCCCAGAAGCCCCGCCTGGAGCCCGAGGAAGTCGCCCGGCAGCACGAGGTTCACCACCTGCCGGCGCCCGTTCTCGAGCGTCTTGTAACGCAGACCCATCCCGCTCAGCACGGTGAAGAGCTGCGGGCTGCTCGAGCCCTCCATCAGGATCGTGGTGCCGCGGTCCACGCGCAGCTCGCCGACCTTGAAGCGCTCCATGAAGGCGACCTCCTCCTCCGACATCGGCACGAAGGCGGGCAGGCAGCGGAGCGGGCAGGCGGTGCAGGCGACCCTTGTCATCTTTCCTCCGGCAATCGGGCGGACGTATGTCGCAGTTGAATGCGCAACCCGCCCGGAGGTTCCACAAGGCAGGGACGCCGCAGGACGGGGGATGGAGCCATTCCGGCCGCACCGAACACCTACCTGTTGCTCGTGCCCGATCCGCTGATCGCCCGCGACCTGGCCGAGACGGTGACCGAATTCGACCCCGGCGCGCGCATCCTGCCGGCGCACAACGCCGCCGAGGCGGGGGCGCGGATCGCGCGCGAGGCGCAGGTCGCGGTCGCGTTCCTGTGGCTCTCCCCGGAGGCGGCGCGGCCGCTCGTCCCGCCGCTGGCGGTGCGCGGGGCGCGGGTCGTGCTGTTCGGCCCGGAGGCGGACGAGCACCGGGCGGCCTGGCGCGGCGAGCATCTGCCGACGCCATTCTCGACCCCGATGGTGCTGCACCTGCTGCGGCGGCTTGCGCCGCGCTGAGGCAGGGAACGCCTGGCGGCCCGGCGGCGTTGACCCGCCGCGTTGCGCCCCCCGGCGCGGCGGCCCGACCCCACGCACAGGAAAGGACAAGACATGGCCAGCCCCATGAAGGTCGTGCCCTCGGCCGAGAAGGTGAAGACCGGCATCAAGGACATCGCGCCGATCGCCGACGGCCTCGCCGGCGTTCTGGCCGATACCTACCGCCTGATCTTCAAGACCCATGCCTACCACTGGAACGTGGAGGGCCCGCTGTTCTACTCGATCCACCGCCTGACCGAGACGCAGTACCAGGACATGTTCGCCGCGGCCGACGAGCTGGCCGAGCGGATCCGGGCGCTGGGCCGGCTTGCGCCGGGCAGGCTCTCGGAGATCGTCGAGCGGTCGTCGGTGGCCGACCTCGAGAAGCTGCCCTCGGCCGAGCAGATGGTCGAGGACCTGGCCGCCGACCACGCGCGCGTCGCACTGCGGCTGCGCGACCTCGTGGACGTGGCCGAGGAACGGAAGGACGCGGTGACCGCCGATCTGGCCACGGAACGCTGCGCCTTCCACGAACAGGCGGCCTGGATGCTGCGGGTGACCGCGAAATGAGCGAGGGCGCGCGCCGCCGACCTGCGGTGCGCGCCCCCTTCCGCGCCGAGCGCGGCGGCGGTCAGGCCGCGAGCGTCTCGGTCGAGGAGAAGAACATCGCCTGGCTCACCGCCGAGGTGACCTGGTCCTCCGAGTAGGGCTTGGTGATCAGGAACGCGGGCTCCGGCCGCGCGCCGGTGAGCAGGCGCTCGGGGAAGGCGGTGATGAAGATCACCGGCAGGTCGTCGAACTGGGCGAGGATGTCGTTCACCGCGTCGATGCCCGAGGAGTTGTCGGCCAGCTGGATGTCGGCGAGGATCAGGTCGGGCCGTTCGCGTGCGGCGAGCGCGACCGCCTCGCGACGGGTGCGGGCGATTCCCGTGACCCTGTGGCCCATGCCGGTGACGATGGCGCGGATGTCCATGGCGATGATCGCCTCGTCCTCGATGATCATCACCTTGCCGGCGACCGAGGCCTCCATCTCGCGCTGGGCGATGGCGACGAGTTCCTCGGCCTCGGCCGGCGTCAGGTGCATGATCTCGCCGATCTCGGGGAACGAGAAGCCCTCGATCGTGTTGAGAAGCAGCGCCTCGCGCGTGTTCGGCGTCAGCCGGGCGAGATGCTTCTGGGCGCGGCGCGACAGCGGCGTGTCGGGGTCGCCGAGCGGCGATCCGGCGCTGGACCAGACGAGGTGGAACGCATGGAAGAGCGCCACCTTCGGGTCCGCGGCCGAGTCGAACACCGAACTGTCCTCGAGCAGCGCCTCGAGCGTCGCGGCGGCATAGCGGTCACCCGTGTCCTGGCTTCCGGTCAGGGCGCGCGCATAGCGCCGGAGATACGGAAGGCTCCCGCCCACCAGCGTGGCGAGATCGGGCGTGCTGTCGGATGCCATGAATTATCCCCTGTGCGTGTTTTCGTTGGAACCGAACGCGCCAGGTCGGCGTTCGGTTCCGCAAGATCGACGGGACCGGGTAACGTGATATGCTGGAAGACATGGCGGGGCAGGGCAGAAAGTCGAGCCTGAAGGAGCAGATCGACGAGAATCTCAGGCGCGTCTACCAGGACGCGCTGGAACAGGAGGTTCCCGAGCGCTTCAAACAGCTTCTGGAGCAACTGCGGAAGGGCAGGAAGGAGTCGGACCAGTGAGCGCCGCATCCGATGCGGCGCCGAGGGATCCGCGCGACGAGCTGCCCGAGCATCTGGCGGCGCTGCGCGCCTTCGCGCTCAGCCTCACGCGCAACGGCGCGACGGCGGACGACCTGGTGCAGGACACGATCGTCAAGGCCTGGACCAACCTCGACAAGTTCGAGCCCGGGTCGAACATGCGCGCCTGGCTGTTCACGATCCTGCGCAACACCTTCTATTCGATGAAGCGCAAGACGCGCCGCGAGGTCGCCGACCCCGAAGGCGTGCATGCCGCGGGTCTCTACGACAAGCCCGCGCATGACGGTCGGCTTGCCTTCGGCGACTTCACCGCGGCCTTCGACCGGCTCTCGGCCGAGCATCGGGAGGTGCTGATTCTCGTCGGCGCCTCGGGATTCTCCTACGAGGAGGCGGCCGAGATGATGGGGGTCGCGGTCGGCACGGTGAAGAGCCGCGCGAACCGCGCCCGGGCACGGCTGGCCGAGCTGCTCGGGCTCGAGCAGGGCGAGGACATCCTCGCCAAGGCCGACGGCGGAACGCTCGCCGTCATGGGCCGGTCGGGCATGCAGGCCGCATGAGCGGACCGCCGGCGATCCGGCGCAGGCTGTGGGAGAGGCTCGGCTTCCGCCTTGCCCTGCTGCTGTCGCTTGCGCTGGCGCCGGTCGGGCTTGTCGCGGTGATCCAGTCGACGCAGATCCTGAAGGAGGCCCGGGCCCGCGCCGAGGCGGCGCTGATGGGGCACACGCTGAGGGCCGCGGCGGGCGAGATCGTGGTGATCCAGAAGGCGCAGGGCGCGGCGGCCGCGCTGGCCTCGGCGATGCCCGAGCTGATGGAGGACCCGGTGCGCTGCTCGGCAGTGATGCGCGGCGTCCTCGCGGAATCGGCCGTCTACTCCTTCGTGGGGTTCACCCGGCGGGGCGGGCGGTCGGACTGCTCCAGTGCCGATCGCGAGCTCGACTTCTCGGATTCGCCCCTGCTCGCCGCGGCAGAGGCAGACCCGCGGCCCCGGCTCGGGGTGAACCCCGAGGCTCCGGTCTCGGGAACCTCGATCCTCTATGCCGCGCATCCGGTGTTCGGCCCGGACGGGGCCTATGCCGGGATGGTCTGGATCTCGATCCCGCACCGGGCGCTCGAAGGCGCGGTGGCGCGCGGTGGCCCGGGCGGCGGCGAGGACGGCCTGCAGATCAGCACCTTCGACCGCGAGGGGCAGCTTCTCACCTCCTCCGCGGGGCTCGAGGCCGGCGCCGCCGCCCTGCCCCGCGACCGCTCGCTCAAGGCTCTGGTCGGCACGCCGCCGACGGCCTTCACCGGCCTGCCGGTCAGCGGCGAGGCCGAGCGGGTGTTCTCGGTCGTGCCGCTGATCGAGGGCGAGCTCTATGCCCTGGGCAGCGAGCCGGCCACCGGGTCGGCGCTGGCCGCGCTGGGCGCGGCGATCCCGCCGTGGGTGCTGCCGATGCTGATGTGGGTGGTCAGCCTCGGCGTGGCCTGGATCGCGACCGAAAGGCTTGTCAGCAACCCGATCCGCCGGCTCAGGAACTCGATCACCTCCTTCGCGGGCGGCGGCCGCATCGTCGGCGAGGTCGACTTCGCCGGCGCGCCGCTCGAGATCCGCGAGGTCGCCGATGCCTACGAGCGGATGACCGACACGATCCTGCACGACGAGGCGGAACTGGAAGACATGGTGCACCAGAAGGAGGTCCTGCTGCGCGAGGTCCACCACCGCGTGAAGAACAACCTCCAGCTCATCGCCTCGATCCTCAACATGCAGATCCGCCAGGCCCGGTCGCCCGAGGCCCGCGCGATGATGCGCACGCTCCAGGACCGGGTGATGAGCCTCGCGACGATCCACCGCGGCCTCTACCAGACGAGCGGGCTGGCCGACATCCGCGCCGACGAACTGCTGCCCGAGATCGTGCGCCAGGTGCTGAACCTCGGCACCGGGCCGGGGCGGCGGTTCGAGGTGCGCACCTCGTTCGACGACCTGCGGCTGACCCCCGACCAGGCGGTGCCGCTGTCGCTCCTGCTGACCGAGCTGCTGACGAACGCGCTGAAGTACGGCGGCGCTGCAGCGGGCAGGATGCCGACGCTCGAGATCTCGCTGTGCCGGTCGGGCGGCAGCGCGGCGGTGCTCAGGGTCGCCAACAGCGTCGCGCCCGAGGGGCCGCCTGCCGCGGATGCCGCCGAGGGCACGGGGCTCGGCGCGCAGCTCGCCGATGCCTTCGCCCATCAGCTGGGCGGCGCACTCGAGCGCAGCCTCGCCGAGGGCACCTTCACGGTGACGCTTTGCTTCGAGGTCACGCCGCTCGACGCGGCCGAAGAGCGCCGGTCGGCGCAGCCGCTGGAGACCGCAGGCTAGGCCCGGGCCGCGGCCCGCCGGGCGGCGGGGAACCGCGGCGGCGGACGCTGCGTTGCAGCATCGGCAGACGTGACGACGGCATGGAGAGCGTGAGGACCAGCGACATCGCGGCCCAGTCGCGGGCGCGCGTGCTGCTCACCGCAGCCGAGGCCTATCCTGCGCTGGAGCGGGCCTTTCTCGCGGCGCGGCGCGAGATCTGGGCAAGCTTCCGCATCTTCGATCCGCGCACGCGGCTTCTGACGGCGGAGGCGCGCGCGGTCGGCACGACCTGGTTCGACCTCGTCGAGCACACGCTGCGCCGGGGCGTGGCGATCCACCTGACGATCGCCGACTTCGATCCGGTGGCGTGGCCCGACCTGCACCGGGGCACCTGGCGCGCGGCCCGCATGCTCTGGGCGGCGGCCGAGCTTGCCGGGCCGGGCGCCGCGCGGCTGAGCCTGCACCCGGCGATGCATCCCGCGCGCGCCGGGCTGCTGCCGCGGCTGGCGGTCTGGCCCCTGGCCCACGCCAGGCTGCGCCGGCATGCCCGGTGGCTGTCGGAACTGGATCCGGCCCGTCGGGCGGCGGCACTGCGCGACATGCCGGGCCTCGTCCCGCTTCTGGCCGAGCGGCCCGATGGCCGCCTCTGGCCGCGGCGCGGCGGCCCGCCCCGGCTGTTCCCGGCAACCCACCACCAGAAGCTCGCAGTGTTCGACCGGCGGCTTCTCTACATCGGCGGGCTCGACCTCGACGGGCGGCGCCAGGACACGCCCGCGCATGACCGCCCCCTCCCCGAGGCCGGGCACGACGTCCAGCTGCTGATCGAGGGCCGCGCCGCGGCCGAGGCGCAGCTGCACCTCGAGACGTTCCGCGACGTCGCGGCCGGCCGCAGGCCGGTGCCCGCCTCCCGGCGGCTGCTGCGCACGCTGTCGCGCCACCGCCGCCTCGACCTGCCGTTCTTCGGCCCGCTGACGGTGGCCGACGAGATCGCCGGGGCGCATCATGCGCTCGCCGCGCGGGCCGAGCGGCTGATCTACATCGAGACGCAGTCCTTCCGCGACCGCCTCTTGACCCGCGCGCTGGAGCGGGCGGCCAGGCGCGCGCCCGGTCTGGGGCTGATCCTGATCCTGCCGGCCGCCCCCGAGGCGGTCGCGGTCCACGGCGGCCGCGGCACCGACCAGCGCCTCGGCGCATACCTCCAGGCCCGTTGCCTGAAGCGCCTCGCCAGGGCCTTCGGGCCGCGCCTCTTCGTGGGCAGCCCGGCCCAGCCGGGGCCGGCCGAGCCGCGGCGCGACGGCCGCGCGGCAAGGGCACGGCGGAACGGCGCGCCGCTCGTCCATGTCCGCGCCAGGGTCGCGGTGTTCGACGACCGCACGGCGCTTGTCACCTCGGCCAACCTCGACCTCCGCAGCCTGCGCTGGGACACCGAGGCGGGGGTGTTCCTCGACCGCCCGCGCGAGGTGGCCGACTTCCGCACCCGCGTCATGGCGCACTGGCTGCCGCGCGGCGCCGGGGCGGAATTCCTCGACCCGGGCACGGCCGTCGCCGCCTGGAGCCGGCTCGCCCGCGCCAACGCCCGGGCCCGGCCGGAAGACCGCCAGGGCCCCCTGCTGCCCCATGATCTCGCCGCCGCCGAGGCCTTCGGCCGCGCCCCTCCCGGCACCCCCGAGGCAAGGGTCTGAGCGCCGTCTGCGCGCCGGCCGCCCGCGCGCCGGGCGCGGCGCGGCTGCGGCGCAGGGCCGGGCAGGTCCGGGCAGGTGCCGGGCGGACAGGAGTGTCCGCATTCCCTGCCCGGACGGGGAACCCGCGCCCCCCGCCTGGCGTTGTCCCCGCAGATGCGAAGTCGGGCATCAACCATGAAGGAGACACGACATGCTCGGATGGGCTCTCGCCTTTCTCATCGTCGCGCTGATCGCCGGCGCGCTCGGCTTCGGCGGCATCGCCGGCGCCTCGGCCGGCATCGCGCAGATCCTGTTCTTCATCTTCCTCGTCCTGTTCGTGGTGGCGATGATCGCCCGCGCGGTCAGGGGCCGTCCTCCGGTCTGAGCCGGACGGCCGGGGCAGAAGCCGGATCCCGGGCGCCACCGTCCCCACGATCCCTCACCGGCGCCCGGCAACGGCGGACCGTCATCCCCCGGTCCGCCGTTTCTCGTGCCGGGGATGGTGCCGGGGATGTCAGAGGCGGTGATCCCTCCCGGAGCGGAACCGCGACAGGGCCGGCCCCGGAGAGGGACCAGCCCGTCAGGGCGCCCCGCAGGCGCCGGTCGCGGTCAGCGGCGGGCCGCGCGTCCCGCGGTGATCCCCGCGACGAAGGCCTCGGCGATCAGCCCCGCGGCCACCGCCGGATCGGGGCGGGGCGGTTCGGCCGCGGGCCGCGCCGTCGCGGCGAGAATGCCGAGCGTCAGGAGCCCGACCCCGAGGAAGCCGAGGCCCATGGCCACCGAGGCGAAGACCGCCCCGTGGCTGGCGGCCAGCGCCATCCAGCCCGCCGAGGCCAGGAGGCCGAGCCCGATCGCCGAGAGCAGGAGAGCACCGGCCAGAATGCCGAGGCGGCGGGCCGTCGCCGCCGCCCGGGATTCCAGCCTGTCGAACAGACCTTTGATCATCCGGCTGCCCGCTACTTTCGCGCGGTGAGATAGCCGACGAGGAACCCCAGCCCCATGGCGATGCCGAGCGCCATGGCGGGGCGCTGGCGCACCGCCTCGGCGGCGCCGGCGGCCGCGCTCGAGGCACGTTCGGCGGCCGCCCCGTAGGCTGCGGCGCCGTTGGCCTTCAGCGTCTCGGCGCGGGCGCGGGCGGTCTCCACCGCCGCCTCGCCCTGCGCGCGCCCCATGGCCCCCAGGGTGCGGGCGATGCCGGCGATGTCGTCCTTCAGCGCCTCGATCTGCTGCGCGAGATCCTCGGCCGAGGGCGCGGCGCCGTTCGTCTTCTTGCCGGTGGAAGCGGTAGCCATGGCTCACTCCTGTGGTGTGCAAACCTCTCGCAGGACAACGCGACCCGACCGCCGGCGGTTCCCCGCGGCGCGACGGCGCGCGGCCCCTAGCGCATGAACAGGTGGGCGAAGCCCAGCGCCATCGCGAGAAGGGCCAGCGTCTCGAGGCCGACGATCCAGAAGGCGCGCGGCCCCTCGGCGACCATCCGGGCGAGCGAGGTGCGGACCCCGAGCGCGGCGATCGCGGTGACGAGGAGCAGCCGCGACGCCTCGCTGACGGCGGCAACGAGAGGCTCGGGCAGCGGCGCGAGGTTGCGCAGGAGCATCAGGGCCGCGAACACGATCAGGAACCACGGCAGGCCGATCCCGCCTCCGGCCTCGCGCCGGTAGACGAGCGCCACGGCGACGACCACGACCGGCAGCAGCGCCACGCGCTGGAGCTTGGTGAAGGTGGCGATGTCGCCTGCGGTGTCGCCGACCGAATAGCCGGCGCCCACGACCTGGGCGACATCGTGGATCGTCGCTCCGATCAGGTAGCCGATCTCGGTCTGGCCGAGGCCCAGCGCCCCGAACAGCACCGGGTAGAGGACCATCGCCACGGTCGAGAGTGCGGTGACCCCGACCACGGTGACGAGAACGTCCTCCTCGCGGATGTGCTTGCGGGGCAGGACGGCCGCGATGGCGAGCGCCGCCGAGGCGCCGCAGATCGCGACCGCGCCGCCCGAGAGCAGCCCGAACGCCGCGGGCCGGCCCAGGGCCCGGGCGAGGGCGATGCCGGCCAGCAGCGTCAGCACCAGCAGGGCGACGACGCCGGCCACCGGCGTCCAGCCGAGCCGGGCGATGTCCTCGAAGGTCAGCCGCAGCCCGAGGAGCGCCACGCCAAGCCGCAGGAGCGTCCCCGAGGCGAAGCGGAGCCCCGGCTCGGCTCGCGCCTCTGCGGCGAGGAAGTTGAAGGCCATGCCGATGAGCAGCGCGAAGAGCATGGCCGGCGCGCCGTAGTGTTCGCCGAGGAAGCTGGCCGCAAGCGCGATGGTGACGGCGAGCATGAGCCCGGCGCGCAGCGAGCCCGCCCAGCCGCGCAGGCGGCTCCATGCCGTCGCGGCCGCGCTCAAGGCCCGCGATCCCGCCGGGCCGCCGCCGGACGGAGCAGGCCGGTCATGCCGCCTCGAGCACCGCCGCCGCGGCCTCGAGGATATGCGCCCCGATCAGGTCGCAGTCCTCGAGCGTGAAGGTCAGCGGCAGGCGCATGTCGAAGAGCCCCGCCAGAACGCGGTCGGTCCGGGGCAGCGCCTGCGGCGCGACAAAGCGCCAGCTCCGGTGCGCCGAGGTGAAGCCCGCGGGCTCCTCGGCGCCGAACCACTTCAGCTCGACGCCGCGCCGGGCCGTCTCGGCGAGGAAGGCGCGCGCGGTATCGGCCGCGATGCCGGGGACAAGGAACTGGATCGAGGAGCCGACGTAGGATTCCGCCGGCGGGCGCCGCGGCAGGCGGATCGCGGGGTGCCCGGAGAGCTGCGCCGCCAGCCGGTCGTGGCGGGCGTTCCAGCGGGCGATGGCGGCATCGAGCGTGCGCAGCTGGGGGCGCAGGATCGCCGCGCGCAGATTGTCCATCCGGGCCGACAGGTTGGGGGTCTCGAGCCGGATGCCGGC
The DNA here is from genome assembly GCA_026419405.1 of Paracoccaceae bacterium. Taxonomy (GTDB): domain Bacteria; phylum Pseudomonadota; class Alphaproteobacteria; order Rhodobacterales; family Rhodobacteraceae; genus JANZZL01. The sequence continues at coordinate 73,855 of JANZZL010000113.1, forward strand.
ATAGGCCGCCTCGTCGGGCCCGGCCCCGTGCCGGTCGTAGAACATGTAGCTGCCCGACAGCATCGTCGCCCGCGCCATGAAGGCCGGGTCGTCCGAGGTGAGAAGCCCGCCCTCGCCCGCGTTGAGGTGCTTGTAGGTCTGCGTCGAGAAGCAGCCGGCCAGCCCGAAGCTGCCGGACTTCCGCCCGTTCCAGGCCGCGCCCATGGTATGCGCGCAGTCCTCGATCACGACGAGGCCGAGGCGCGCCGCCAGCGCGGCCAGCCGCTCCATGTCGCAGAGATGGCCGCGCATGTGCGACAGCAGCAGGACCCTGGCCCCCGAGGCCGCCGCCTTCGCGGCCAGATCGTCGAGGTCGAGCACGAGATCCTCGGTGATCTCGACGAGGACCGGCCGGGCGCCAAGGGCGGCGATCGCACCCGGCACGGGGGCAAGCGTGAAGGCGTTGGTCAGGACCGGATCGCCCGGCGCGACGCCGGCGGCGCGCAGCGCGATCTGCATCGCCTGCCCGCCGGAGGCCACCGCCAGGCAGTGGCGCGCACCCTGCCAGGCGGCGAATTCGCGTTCCAGCGCGGCGGCCTCGGCCTCCTCTCCCGGCGCGGTGTTGTAGCGGTGCAGCCGCCCGCTGCGCATCACCGCCAGCGCCGCCGCGATCGCCTCCTCGGGAATCGGCTCCTGCTGCGTGAAGCTGCGGCGGAAGGGGGGGAGCGGCATGGCTCAGCCCTCTGCGTCCGCCCGCATCGCCGGCAGGGGGCGGCCGACGACCGGAGCAGGCGGTCGCGGGCTGCGGCGGGGCATGGCGCGGGGCATCGTCGGATCCCTGGCGGCGGCGGTCCTGCCCAAGCAAGCAGAGCGGATGCGGCAATGCAAACGGGAAGTTGCGCCACGCAGGTCGGTCGAAGTTGCGGCGCGCGGGGCGGTCAGTCGCGCCGGAAGGTCATCGGCACGGCGAAGGTGTAGACGGGCCGGTCGAGCCCGGCGGGCGCGGGCGGGAAGCGGCCCGCCCGGCGCACGGCCTCGAGCGCGGCGCGGTCGAGCGCGGCGCTGCCGGACGAGGCGGCGAGACTCACCCCCTGAAGCCTGCCGTCGCGCCCGACCGTCAGGGTCACCCGTGCGGTGCCGCTGCCGTGGTCTCCCGGCGGATAGGCCTGCCGGCGGGCGATGCGCGCCAGGATCGCCCCGCCCCATTCGCGCTCGAGCGCGCGCAGATCGCCCCGCGTGGCGCCCCGGGCGGCGCCGGCCCCGTGCTCGCCCGCGGTGCCGCGCGCGCCCGCGCCCTCGGCGTGCCCGGCCGGCTAGGCCGGCCGGGGGGCCTCGGCCGTTTCCCGCGCCACTGGCGCGGCCACGGCCGGCGCCGGTGCCGGGCGGGCGGCAGGCTCGGCACGGGATTCGGCAGCGGCTTCGGGCCGCGGACGGGGACGCGGCATCTCCGGCCGCGGGGCGCTCTCCGCGGCTTGCGGTCCGGGCACGGCCTCCGGGGCAGGCGGAACCGGCGGGGCGGCCGGCGCAGCCCGCGGGGGCGCGACACCCGCCCCGGCGGCGGGCAG
>JANZZL010000036.1 GCA_026419405.1 Paracoccaceae bacterium
GGCCCCGCACCGTCTGGAAGCCGGTGACGAAGACCTCCTCGGCCGCGGCCACCGCCGCGATGGCCTCCTGCCACTCCGGCCGGGCGATCTGCGCGCCGAGGCCCAGGATCGCCTCGGCGTCGCGCCGGATCAGCGTGCCGAGCTCGCCCTCGAGCAGCCGCAGGTAGCGCTCCGCCCCGTGCAGATGCAGGTTGACGCCCGTCTCCTGCAGATGCGCCCGCAGCGCCGCCATGCCGCGGAAGCCGATGCGGCGCAGGAACCGGCTCACGGTGATCTCGCTGACGCCGGTCTTGGCGGCGACCGAGGCCCCCGTCTCCATCCCCAGCGAGGCCAGGTTCAGCATCAGCCACTGGGCGATGCGCGCCTCGGATCGGGTCAGGTCCGGCAGGATCGCCTTCAGCCGGGCGACGAGCGGCGGTTCCGAAGCTTCGGGCAGGGTGGCAGACATGACAGCGTTTACAGCAATCGAGGCGAATGTTAGCGTCCTGTCATAAGTCGTAGCACCGCCGAGTCGGGAATGCCACAGCGGACTGCTCCGCGGCAGGCCGGCGCAACCCGGCCGGTCCGCAGACCAGGGGGTAACGCCATGACCATCCGCACCGTCGCCGCCCTCGCGCTTGCCGCCGCCCTCGCGGGCGGGCCGGCCGCCGCCGAGGAGACGCTCGCCCTCTACAACTGGGGCGACTACATCAACCCCGAGGTGCTCAAGCGCTTCACCGAGGAGACCGGCATCGCCGTGACCCTCGACACCTATTCCTCCAACGAGGAGATGCTGGCCAAGATCCAGGCCGGCGCGACGGGCTACGACATCGTCTTCCCCTCGGTCCACATGCAGGACATCATGCTGAAGCTCGGCCTGCTGGAGAAGACGGGCATCAGCGCGCACCCCGACTTCGCCAACATCGACCCGGCCTTCCTGCGCTCGAAGGAGGATCCTGAGGGCGAATACTGCCTGCCCTATGCCTGGGGCACGGTCGGCATCTTCTACAACGAGGCGGTGACCGGCCCGGTCGCCGGCTGGGCCGACTTCTTCGCCATCCCCGAGAAGACGGGCGGCAAGATCAGCCTGCTCGACGACATGCGCGAGGTCATGGCGATCGGGCTCATCATGAACGGCAAGTCGGTCAACTCGACCGAACCGGCCGACGTCCGTGCCGCCACCGACTACATCCTCGCCCAGAAGCCCAAGGTCACGGCCTTCACCTACGAGAGCATGGCGCTCCTCGCCTCGGGCGACCTCGCCGCGGCGCACTTCTTCGTCGGCGGCAACGTCTTCTTCACCGAGACGCCGAACATCAGGTATGTCATCCCCGCCGAGGGCGCGACGATGTATCAGGAGAACATCTGCGTCCTGGCCAGCGCGCCGCACAAGGAGAACGCGCGGAAGTTCCTCGAATTCTACCTCCGCCCCGAGATCGCCGCGCTGAACGTCAGCCAGCAGTTCAACGGCACGCCCAACGTCCCGGCCAACGGGCTCACCCCCGACTTCATCCGGCAGAACCCCAACATCAACGTGCCGCCCGAAACGATGGCGCGGCTCCAGATCTTCGAGGACCTCGGCCCGGCGCTCAGGGCCTACGACCGCGCCTGGAACACGATCCGCACCGCGCAGTGACCGCGCAGGTCCGGGGCTTGCGGCAGGACGGGGCGGCGGGCATGGCGGCACTGCTCGAGATCCGCGGCGCGCGGCGCAGCTTTGCCACGCCCGAGGGCGGGCGGGTGACGGCGCTCGACGGGGTGGACCTCGACGTGGGGGCCAACGAGTTCGTCACCCTGCTCGGGCCCTCGGGCTGCGGCAAGACCACGCTGCTGCGCGCGATCAGCGGCTTCGAGGCGCTCGACGCGGGCACGATCCGGCTCGACGGGCAGGACGTGGCGCCCCTGCCGCCCTTCCGCCGCCCGGTCAACACCGTGTTCCAGAGCTATGCGCTCTTCGGGCACATGAGCGTGGCGCGCAACGTGGGCTTCGCGCTCGAGGTGCGCGGCGTGCCGCGCGCCGAGCGCGACCGCGCCGTGGCCGAGGCGCTCGAGAAGGTGGGGCTCGCGGGCTTCGGGGCGCGCCGGCCCGCCCAGCTCTCGGGCGGCCAGCGCCAGCGGGTGGCGCTGGCGCGCGCGCTGATCGCGCGGCCTCGGCTGCTGCTGCTCGACGAGCCGCTCTCCGCCCTCGACCGCGGCCTGCGCCAGCAGATGCAGATCGAGCTCAAGACGCTCCAGCACGGGCTCGGCATCGCCTTCGTCTTCGTCACCCACGACCAGGAAGAGGCGCTGACCATGTCCGACCGCATCGTGGTGATGCGCGCCGGCCGGGTCGAGCAGACCGGCACCCCGCGCGAGATCTACCGCCGCCCCCGCACCCGCTTCGTGGCCGAGTTCGTGGGCGAGACCAACCTGTTCGAGACGGTGGTGGAGCGCATCGAGGGCAGCCAGGCCCGGCTGCGGACGCCCGAGGGGCTGGCCTTCACCGCGCCGGCCCGCGGCCTTGCGCCGGGGGCGCGGGCGACGCTCGTCCTGCGCCCGGCCGACTTCAGCCTCGGCGCGGCCGGGGCGGGCATCGCGGGCCGCGTGGAGCGCGCCGTCTACCTCGGGCAGGACCTGCACCTTCTCGTCCGCCCCGAGGCCGGGGGCCCGGCGATCCGCGTCACCGTGCGCGACGGCGCCGCCGCGCCGGAGCCGGGCGCGAAGGTGAGCCTCGTCCACGACGCGGATGCGGCGCACCTGCTGGAGGAGGCGGAATGAGCCGGCGGCGCGAACGGGCCGTGCTGGCGCTGCTGCTGGCGCCGGTCACGCTCTACCTCGGCGTGTTCTTCCTGGTTCCGCTCGCGACGATCGTCGTCTTCTCCTTCCTGACGCCGGGACTCTACGGCGGCGTCGAATGGTCCTTCTACCACTGGAACTACGGCCGCATCTTCGGCTGGGCCGACGGCATCACGGAGGTCTTCGAGCCGGTCTATCTCCGGATCCTCGGCCGTTCGCTCGGCTTCGCGGCGCTGACCGTCGCGATCTGCCTCGTCCTGTGCTACCCGGTCGCCTTCTGGGTCAGCCGCCTGCCGGAACGCTGGCGGGCGCTGTTCCTGTTCCTCGTCACCCTGCCCTTCTTCTCCAGCCTCATCGTCCGGCTCTACGCCTGGCTGCTGATCCTGCGGCCCTCGGGGCTGCTCGGCGAGGGGCTGATGGCGCTGGGCCTGCGCAGCACGCCGCTCGAGCTGCTCTACACCCCTGTCGCCGTCGTGCTCGGCATGGTCTACGTGATGATCCCCTTCATGTTCCTGCCCCTCTTCGCCGCCATCGACACCCTCGACCGCGCCCAGGTCGAGGCCGCGCTCGACCTCGGCGCGACGCGGACCCAGGCCTTCCTCAAGGTCGTGCTGCCGCAGACGCTGCCCGGCATCGCCGGCGGCGCGGTGATCGTCTTCATCCCCTCGGTCGGCAACTTCATCGTGCCCGACATCCTCGGCGGCGCGAGGGGGCTGATGGTCGGCAATCTGGTCGAGCAACAGTTCCTCGCCGCGCGCAACTGGCCCTTCGGCTCGGCGCTCTCGGTGATCATCATGACCGTGGTGCTGACCGTGCTGCTCGTCTTCGTGGCGCGCCTGCGCGCGCGGGGGGCCTGAGCCATGCGCAACCCCGCGGGCTGGCTGCTGCTGACGGCGCTGTCGCTGCTCTTCTTCGCCTTCATCTACGCGCCGCTCCTCGTCATCGTCGGCTATTCCTTCAACGCCAACCCGGTCAACATGATGGTCTGGGATGGCTTCACGCTCGACTGGTACCGCGGTCTCTTCGGCCTGCGCGACCGGACGGGCGACGCGCTGAGCCGGGCGGCCTATGTCGAAAGCACCGACCAGCTGCTCGCCGCGCTCCGGAATTCGCTGATCGTGGCCGCCTGCACGACCGCGATCTCCACCGTGATCGGCACGGCCACGGCGATCGCTCTGGCGCGCCACCGCTTCCGGCTCAGGCGCCTCTACGAGGGGCTGATGCTGATGCCGATGATGATGCCCGACATCGTGCTGGGTATCGGGCTTCTCATCTTCTTCGTCAGCCTCGGCATGCAGCTCTCGCTGCTGACCATCATCATCGGCCACTGCACCTTCCTCACCTCCTACGTCTTCATCGTGGTGCAGGCGCGCATCGCCGGCATCGACCCCGCGCTCGAGGAGGCGGCGGCCGACCTCGGCGCCTCGGAATGGGTGACGCTGCGCAAGGTGCTGCTGCCGCAGCTCGCGCCGGGGATCCTGGGCGGCGCGCTGCTCGCCTTCGTGATCTCGATGGACGACCTCGTGATCACCTACTTCATCGCCGGCACCGGCTCGACCACGCTGCCGGTGTTCATCTTCGGCATGATCCGGCGCGGGGTGAAGCCCGAGATCAACGCCATCGCCACCCTCATCATCCTGGCCTCGGTGCTGATCGCCGCCCTGGGGCTGTGGCTGCGCAGCCGGAGGATCGACCGATGACCAGGCCCCGCGCCCGCGACCTCGGGCTGCCCTTCCCCGGCACGCCGGGGCCCCTGAACGCGATCACCGACGTGCCCGGCGTGGCGGTGGGCTTCCGCACCCTGACCGACCCGGCCCGCGCCATGCGCACCGGCGTCACCGCCATCCTGCCGCGCCCCGACCGCGGCCGGCCGCAACCCGTCTGGGCGGGGCGGTTTGCGCTCAACGGCAACGGCGAGATGACCGGCACGCACTGGATCGAGGATGCCGGCTACTTCGTCGGCCCGGTCTGCCTGACCAATACCCATGCCGTGGGGGCGGTGCACCACGGCGCGACGCGCTGGATGATCGACCGCTACCCCGACCACTTCCGCGCCGGGCATGCCTGGGCGATGCCGGTCGTGGCCGAGACCTACGACGGCGTGCTGAACGACATCACCGCGCTGCACGTCACGCCCGAGGATGCGCTGGCCGCGCTCGAAGCCGCCGCCCCCGGCCCGGTGGCCGAGGGCGCGACCGGCGGCGGCAACGGCATGATCGCCTACGAGTTCAAGGGCGGCACCGGCACCGCCTCGCGCGTGGTCGCCATCGGCGGGCACCGCGTGACGCTGGGGGCCCTGGTGCAGGCCAACCACGGCATCCGCCCCTGGCTGCGCATCCTCGGCCTGCCGGTCGGCGAGCGGATGCCCGAGGGGCGGCTGCTCGACCGCGAACAGGGCTCGATCATCGCGGTGCTGGCCACCGACGCGCCGCTCGGCCCGCTCTCGCTGCGCCACCTCGCCCGGCGCGCGGCGCTCGGGGTCGGGCGGGGCGGCTCGCCGGGCGGCAACAACTCGGGCGACCTGTTCCTGGCCTTCTCGGTCGCCGACCCCGGCCCGATGCCGCAGCAGGCCGGGCCGCTGCTGGCGCGGCAGGAACTGAACGGCGAACACCTCGACCCGCTCTACCTCGCCGCCGTCGAGGCGGTGGAGGAGGCCGTGGTCAACGCCCTCGTCGCCGGCGAGGACACCCCCACCGTCAAGCCGCCGGGGGCGGTCGTCCGCGCGATCGACACCGCGCGCCTCGCGGCCATGTTCCGCCCCGGCGCAGGCGCCTGACCGGGGCCGCCGACCGGGGCCGCGCCCGTTCAGCCCCGCGCGAGCTGCTCGAAGAGCCGCGCCACCGCCTCGGCGCCGGGGTCGTTGTGCCCGGCAAGCTTGTCGCGGCCGAGGTAGCTCGCCCGCCCGGCCCGGGCGCGCGCCATCGCCGCCGTGCCGTCGGCGCCCCGCCGCGCCGCCGCCGCGGCGGCGGCAAGCCCGCCGGGCAGCGCCTCCAGCGCGGGGGCCAGCGCGTCGATCATCGTCCGGTCCCCCGGCCCCGCGCCGCCCACCTGCATCACCCGCTCGAGCCCGGCCGACAGCGCGCCCACCCAGTCCCGCCCCGAGGCCGAGGCATCGCCGGCGGCAGCGAAGAAGATCGCGAGCAGCACGCCCGACGAGCCGCCCATGGTCTGGCTGAGCTCGTTGCCCACCGCGCGGAAGAGCTGCGTGGTGTCGGCCAGCGGCAGCCGATCCACCGCCGCCTGGAGCGCCCGCGCCGCCCCGGCCAGCGTGCTGCCGGTGTTGCCGTCGCCGGACTTGGCGTCGAGCAGGTTGAGCTCGGCCTCGGCCGCGACCAGCGCCGCGCAGCAGCGCTCGATCAGCGCCCGCCGCACGGGATGGTCCGAGGGCATCGCGGCCACCGGCGACAGTCCGTCGGGCAGGGGGCGGACGGTGAGCCCGCCCACCTTCGACAGGCCCGGCCAGGCATGCGGCGCGACCGGCGCGGCCAGGGCGTCGAGCTGGGCCGCATCCACCGGCAGCAGCGAGATCGAGAACCCGTGCATGTCGAGCGAGGTCATCATCGCCGCAGGCCCCACCACCCAGCCGATGCGGTGGGCCATGTCCGACCGCGCGAGCTCCTCGGCCAGCACGCTCATCTCGAGCGGCGTCGTGCCCCCGAGGTTGTTGAGAAGCGCCACGCAGTCGCCCTCGCCCGCATGCGGCGCGAGCCGGTCGAGCATCATGCGGATCGCCGCGCGGGCGCCGCCGAAATCCACCTGTTCCACTCCCGCCTCGCCGTGGATGCCCAGGCCGAGCTCGGCCTTGCCGGGGCCGATCCGCTCCTCCTTGGGGCTTCCGGGCACGGTGCAGGTGTCGAGGCTCATGCCGATCGACACCGCCCCCGCGACCACCTTCCGCGCCGCCTCGGTCACCGCCTCGAGGTCGGCGCCGGCCTCGGCGAGCGCGCCCGCGATCTTGTGCACGAAGAGCGTGCCGGCCACGCCGCGTGGCTGCGGCAGATCGGGCAGGGCCACGTCGTCGTCCACCACCACCATCGACACCCGCTTGCCGAAGGCGCGCGCGCGTTCGGCGGCCAGGCCGAAGTTCAGCCGGTCGCCGGTGTAGTTCTTGACGATCAGCAGGCACCCCGCCTCGCCGGTCACGGCGAGGATGCCGGCCAGCACCGCATCGACCGAGGGGCTCGCGAACACGTCGCCGCAGACCGCCGCCGTCAGCATCCCCCGCCCGACGAACCCGGCGTGCGAGGGCTCGTGCCCCGACCCGCCGCCCGAGACGAGGGCGACCTTCGAGCGGTCCCAGTCGGTGCGCACCACGACCTTGATGTGCGGATAACCGTCCAGCCGCGCCAGCCTGCCGCCCGAAAGCCGCACCAGCCCGTCGATCGCCTCGGTGACCAGGGTTTCCTTGGAGTTCATGAACTGCTTCATCGCGGGTCTCCTCAGGCCAGCCGGTTGCCGGCGGCGTCGAACCAGAGCGGGGCCTCGGGGCGGATGCGCACCCGGTCGCCCGCGCCGAGCGGCGTGTGCACGTCGGTGAGCGTGACGATCTCGTGCGGCCCCAGCGCCAGGTGCAGACGCGTCTGGTCGCCCAGGTGCTCGACCCGCCGCACCAGCGCCTCGGCCCCCTCGCCCTGCACGATGTGCTCGGGCCTCAGCCCGATCTGCGCGGCGCCCGCCGGCACCGGCCCGCCGAAGGCATCGGCCGGCAGCAGGTTGATCCGCGGCTGGCCGAGGCGCGAGGCGACATAGGCCGAGACCGGGTTCTCGTAGACCTCGCGCGGGCTGCCGACCTGCACCAGCCGGCCGCGGTCGAGCACGCCGACATGGGTCGCCATGGTCATCGCCTCGATCTGGTCGTGGGTGACGTAGAGGAAGGTCGCGCCGAGGTCCTGGTGGATGCGCTTGAGCTCCACCCGGAGGTCGGCGCGCAGCTTGGCGTCGAGCGAGGAGAGCGGCTCGTCCATCAGATAGATGCGCGGCGACCGCACCAGCGCCCGGCCGATCGACACGCGCTGCATCTCGCCGCCCGAAAGCTGTGTGGCCTTGTTGTCCAGCTTGTGGGCGATGCGCAGGACTCCGGCGACCTTTGCGATGCGCTCGGCGATCTGCGGCTCGGGCAGGGCGATCACCGGCGAGCGCAGCGGGAAGGCGAGGTTCTCGCGCACCGTCAGGTGCGGATAGAGCGAATACTGCTGGAACACCATGGCCACGTCGCGCTGGGCCGGGGTGTCGCCCACGACGCTCCTGCCGGCGATGCGGATGTCGCCCGCGTCGGGCCGCTCGAGCCCGGCGATCAGCCGCAGCGTCGTCGTCTTGCCCGCCCCCGTGGGCCCGAGCAGCACGACGAAGGCCCCGTCCGGGATGGTCAGGTCCACCCCGGCGAGGGCCGTCGTCGCCCCGAAGCGCTTGGTGAGGCCTGAAAGCACGACCTCAGCCATGGAACACCCCCGCATTGGCCGCGGTGCGGAACGCCCGGCCCGTTCCGGCATCGAACAGCGACAGACGCGAGGCCGCGAAGCCCAGCCCCACGGTCTCGCCCGCCCGCGCCGGGCGCGCCGAGGGGATGCGCGCCTTGAGCGGCCCGTGCGGCGTGGCGATGGTCAGGATCTGGGTGGTGCCGAGATACTCCACCGCCTCGATCCGCCCCCGGTAGGCCCCGTCGTCGGAGAGCGCGACATGCTCGGGCCGCACGCCGAGGACGAGACGCCGCCCCTCGGCCTCCTCCTGCACCTCCGGCAGCGCGATCTCCACCCCGCCCAGCCGCACCGCGCGGTCGCCCGGCCGCACCGTGCCCTCGAAGGGCAGGAAGTTCATCGGCGGCGAGCCGATGAAGTCGGCCACGAACATCGTCGCGGGGTGGTCGTAGATCTCCTGCGGCGTGCCGAACTGCTCGACCACGCCGTGGTTCATCACCACGATCTTGTCGCCCATCTGCATGGCCTCGAGCTGGTCGTGGGTGACGTAGACCGTGGTCGCCCCCATCCGGTCGTGCAGCGCGCGGAGTTCCTCGGCCATGCGCTCGCGGAACTCGGCGTCGAGCGCGCCGAGCGGTTCGTCCATCATGAAGGCCTTGGGCCGGCGCACGATGGCGCGGCCGAGCGCCACGCGCTGCCTGTCGCCGCCCGAGAGCCCGCCCACCGGGCGGTCGAGAATCTGCTCGATCCCGAGGATGCGCGCGACCTCGGCCACCCTCGCACGCACCTGCGCGCGCGGAAGCCCTTGCGAGACAAGGGGATAGGCGATGTTGCGCCGGACGTTCATGTGCGGGTAGAGCGCAAACATCTGGAACACGAAGGCGATGTCGCGCTCGCGCGCGGGCTTGCGGCTGACATCCTCGCCGTCGATCAGGATCTGCCCCGAGGTCGGCAGCTCCAGCCCCGCGATCATCCGCAGCGTCGTGGTCTTGCCGCAGCCCGAGGGGCCGAGCAGCATGAAGAACTCGCCGTCGCCGATGGTGAACGTCGAGCCCCGCACCGCGGTGAAGCTGCCGAATTCCTTGCGCAGGTCGCGGATGACGATCTCGGCCATGGCTCAGTCGGGGAAGTGGCTGACGATCACGAACATCACCGTCCCGGTCAGGGTGACGGCGAAGGACCAGCCGTAGACGGCCAGCGAGAAGGGCTGCATCAGCATCAGCACGCCGAGCCCGATCAGCACCGAGGCGATCAGCTCCCACGGGCCGCGGCGCAGGCGCAGGAGGCCGGAGAGAAAGCGCGTCATGCCTTGTCCTCCACCGCCCCGGGGCGGCCCGGTCGGGCCGCGGGAGGGGGTGCACAACCCGTGCACAACCCGTGCACCGCGCGTGCACCGGAGGGTCGCACCGCCGCCCGCCTCATTTGCGCACCGCCCCGAAGGTGATGCCCCTGAGCAGATGCCCTGTCTCTTATACACATCT
>JANZZL010000050.1 GCA_026419405.1 Paracoccaceae bacterium
AGATGTGTATAAGAGACAGCCTCTGGCCCCTGCCGCTGCCGCCGCCGGAGGCGGTCGTCGCGCTCGGCGCCGACGTGCCCGTGTGCCTCGCCGCCCGCCCGGCCCGGATGCGCGGGGTGGGCGAGCTGCTGGAGCCGCTGCCCGGCCCGGTGCCGGGGCACCTGCTGCTGGTCAACCCCGGCGTGCCGGTCCCGACGCGGGAGGTCTTCGCGCGGCTGGCGCAGGCGCGCAACCCGCCGATGCCGCCGGTGCCACCGTTTCCCGACGCCGCCGCGCTTGCGCGCTTCGCCGCCGCCTGCCGCAACGACCTCGAGACGCCGGCGATCGCGCTCGCCCCGGTGATCGGCGAGGTCATCGCGGCGCTGGCCGGCACGCGCGGCTGCCTGCTTGCGCGGATGTCGGGATCGGGGGCCACCTGCTTCGGGTTCTACGCGACGGCGGCCGATCGCGACGCGGCGCGCGCGGAGATGGCGCGCCGGCACCCCGGCTGGTGGGTCGCTGGCTGAGGGCAGCCGCGCCGCGCGGCGCGGCTAGTCCCGCGTGATCACGATGTTGCGCAGCCGCGAGGGGCTGTCGGGCGGCAGCGCCATCGACACCAGGTAGCGGCCCGGCGCGAGGTCGAGCGAGAGCGTCGCGGGGGTGAGCCCGGCCGCGCTCTCGGCGGCGCCGAGCCGCGTGCCGTCCGCGGAGAAGAGCCTGAGGACGAAGCCGCCGCTCGCGCTGACCGCGTTGACCGTGACCCGGCCCGCCGAGCCGGTGGAGAAGGCGACCCATTTCGTCGCCGCCTCCTCGGCGGCGTTGGTCTGGAGGCTCGCCTCCAGCGTCCCGAGGTCCTCCACCGCGATGCCCGAACCGGGCGGGGGGATCACCTCGCCCGACTCGGGCGTGGGGGTGCCGGAGGTCGGCGCGCCCACCTCGGCGACGACGAGCTGCGCCGGGCCGCCGGCGCCCACGAAGCCCTCGAGCGTGAGGCAGTAGTCTCCCGGCTCGAGCGCGAGCGAGAAGCTGCTGTCGGTGCCGCTCGGGCCGTCGTCGTTCTCGGCGACGGTGCCGCCCGAGGCGTCGGCAAGCCGCAGGATGGTGTCGAAGCTTGCGCTCCGCGCGTCGAAGCGCAGCGTCATCGGGGCGGCGAGCGCGAATGCGAGGTCGCGCCGGCTTTCGGCCTCGACCGTGGTGTCGATGGTGCGGCTGCCGAAACCGGCCGCGAGCGGCTCGCCGAGGTATTCGGTGATCGCCGCCATGCTGCAGGGCATCTCGTCGGGCAGGTCGGCCTCGGGGCCCGAGATCTCGTCGGTGGCGCTCAGCTCGAAGGGCCCCGATCCGCTTCCGCCCAGCGATTCGACGGCGAGGCAGTAGCTGCCCGGGGCAAGCTCGGCCACGATCCGGCTGTCGATGCTGCCCTCGCGGTCGTCATTGGTCTGGAGCACCGTGCCGCCCGCGTCGAGCAGGGTGAGCACGGTGTCGAAGGCGGTGCTGGCCGCGTCGAACTGGAAGGTGCCGGCCTCGCCGACCTCCACCGTCCAGTCGCTGCGGCCGTTCGGCGCCAGCGTGCCGCCGACCGCTGCCCGGCCGACGCCGGGGACGAGCGTGGTGCCGAGCGCCCGGGTCAGCGCGGGGTCGGTGCAGGCGGTCGAGATGTCGCCGGCGATCGGGGTCTCGGGCGTGTCGGAGAAGACGAGCGTCGTGCGGCCGGCCGCGCCGCCGTAGCCGGCGACGCTGAGGCAGTAGTCGCCCGGCTGGAGCTCGGCCACCACCCGGCTGTCGGTGCCCGCGCCGAAGCCGTCGTCGTTGCTGGCGATCACGTTGCCCGCGAGGTCCGAGAGCGTCAGCGTGGTGTCGAGGTCGGAATTCGCGGTGTCGGCCTGGAACGGGGTCGCCTCGGCCACGCTGATGCGCCAGTCGCTGCGCGCGCCCTGCGGCACCTCCACGGCCTCGCTGAACCGCCCGAAGCCCGGCCCGAGCACGGTGCCGAGCGCGCGCGTGAGCGCCGGGTCGGTGCAGTTCAGGCTGGTGTCCGGCGAGCCCGCGGGCGGGATCGCGGCGAGCGCCGCGGCATCCTCCCCCGTGGCGGCGCTGAGCGTGATCCGCGGCCGGGCGTCGGTCGTTCCGCCGTAGATGCGCAGCTGCGCGCAATAGGTTCCGGCGGCGAGCTCCGCGTCGATCATCGCCTGGAGGGCGCCCGCAAGGTCGTCGTCCTCGGCGATGACCGCGCCGCCCGCGCCGAGCAGGGCGAGGTAGGGGTCGGTGTCGGGCTCGGGCGCCTCGGTCCTGAGCACGACGCGGGCCGCCGCCTCGAGCGTGAACTCGAGGTAGACCGGCTCGGCCCGTTCGATCTCCACCGACAGCGGTGCCATGGCGGTCCGGTCGAGCGGGCCCGGCAGGCTGTAGGTCAGCGCCTGCGGCTGGCCGCAGGCGCCGGCGATCGACCCGCCGCGTCCGGCGGTCTGGAGCGACTGTGCGCCGGCCGGCAGGGCGGCACAGGCGGCAAGCGCGGCGAGCAGACCGAATCGCATGGGCGGGGTCCTCCCGAGGCTGGACAGGGCTGGGCGACACGCTCCACCATCGCGCGCGGGCGGACAAGACGAAACTCGGCCCCGCGGGACACGGCGGAAGCCGCGAGGCTGTTGCAATCTGCCGGAATTGGTTATATTTTCTGACCAATTCAGGAGGGCCGTCATGGACATGCCCGCGCCGGACGCCGGCGTGATCGCGCGGAAGGACCGGATCGTGGCGCGGCTGAGGTCGGTGCTTCCGCCCGACGCGGTGATCGACGACCCTGCCGAGACGCGCGCCTACGAATGCGACGCGCTGACCGCCTACCGCTGCCCGCCGCTGGCCGTCGTGCTGCCGGCCTCGACCGTCGAGGTCGCCGCCGTCCTGCGCATCTGCCACGAGGAGCGCGTGCCGGTCGTGCCGCGCGGATCGGGCACCTCGCTCGCCGGGGGCGCGCTGCCCACCGCCGACAGCGTGATCCTCGGGGTCGCGCGGCTCAACGCGGTGCTGGAGACCGACTGCGCCAACCGCTTCATCCGGGTGCAGGCGGGGCGCACGAACCTCTCCGTCACCGGCGCGGTCGAGGCCGAGGGCTTCTTCTACGCGCCCGACCCCTCGAGCCAGCTCGCCTGCGCCATCGCCGGCAACATCGCGATGAACTCGGGCGGCGCCCACTGCCTGAAGTACGGGGTCACCACCAACAACCTGCTCGGCGTGACGATGGTGCTGATGGACGGCACCGTGGTCGAGATCGGCGGGCCGCATCTCGATGCGCCGGGGCTCGACCTGCTGGGCGTGATCTGCGGCTCGGAAGGCCAGCTCGGCGTCGTCACCGAGGCCTGCCTGCGCATCCTGCCCAGGCCCGAGGGCGCGCGGCCGGTGCTGATCGCCTTCGGCTCGAACGAGGTCGCGGGCGCCTGCGTCTCGGACATCATCCGCGCCGGCGTCCTGCCGGTCGCCATCGAGTTCATGGACCGCCCCTGCATCCGCGCCTGCGAGGACTTCGCCCGGGCCGGCTACCCCGACTGCGAGGCGCTGCTGATCATCGAGGTCGAGGGCAGTCCGCCCGAGATCGACGAGCAGCTCGGCCTGATCCGGCAGATCGCCGCCCGGCACGAGCCGCTCGAGATGCGCGAGGCGAAGGACGAGGACGAGGCCCGGCGCATCTGGCTCGGCCGCAAGTCGGCCTTCGGCGCGATGGGGCAGATCAACGACTACATGTGCCTCGACGGCACGATCCCGGTCTCGCAGTTGCCGCATGTGCTGCGGCGGATCGGCGAGATGAGCCGGGAATTCGGGCTCGAGGTCGCCAACGTGTTCCACGCCGGCGACGGCAACATGCATCCGTTGATCCTGTTCGACGCCAACCGACCGGGCGATCTCGAGAAATGCGAGGCCTTCGGCGCCGAGATCCTGAAGCTCTGCGTCGAGGTCGGCGGCTGCCTCACCGGCGAGCACGGGGTCGGCATCGAGAAGCGCGACCTGATGGGGGTGCAGTTCGACCCCGCCGATCTCGAGGCGCAGATGCGGGTGAAGGACGTGTTCGACCCGGCCTGGCTGCTGAACCCGGCGAAGGTCTTTCCGCTGGCGGCGACCGCGGCGCGGCGGCGGGCGGCCTGAGGCGGGGGCCGCCCCGCGGGGGGCGGCATGAGGAAGGGTGAGGGCGGGCCGGCCATGATCGAACCGGGGGACGAGGCGGAGCTGGCCGAGGCCGTCGCGGCGGCGCGCGGGCCGCTCAGGATCCGCGGCGGGGGAACGCGACCGCTGGGCAGCCCCGTGGCGGGAGAGGTGCTCTCGACCGCGCGGCTGGCCGGCATCACCCTCTACGAACCGGGGGCGCTGACGCTCGTCGCGCGCGCCGGAACGCCGCTGGCCGAGGTCGAGGCGGCGCTCGCCGCCGAGGGCCAGCGGCTGCCCTTCGAGCCGATCGACCACCGCGGCCTGCTCGGCACGTCGGGCGCGCCGACGATCGGCGGCGTCGTCGCCGCCAATGCCTCGGGCCCCCGGCGCATCGCGGTCGGCGCGGCGCGCGACTTCCTGATCGGGGTGCGCTTCGTCGATGGCGAGGGGCGGGTGGTGAAGAACGGCGGCCGGGTGATGAAGAACGTCACCGGCTACGACCTGGTGAAGCTGATGGCCGGCAGCTGGGGCACGCTCGGCGTGCTGAGCGAGGTGAGCTTCAAGGTGCTGCCGGCGGCTGCCGCCTCGGCGACGCTCACGCTCAGGGGGCTTGCCGACGCCGAGGCAGTCCGCGCCCTGGCCGCGGCGCTGACCTCGCCCTTCGAGGTGACCGGGGCGGCGCACGATCCCGGCGCCGCGGGCGGGCCGGCGACGCTGATCCGCATCGAGGGGTTCGAGAGCTCGGTCGCCTACCGCGCCGACCGCCTTGCCCGGCGCCTGGCGCCCTTCGGCCCGGCGGAGGTGGAGCGCGATCCGGCGGCCAACGCGGCGATCTGGGCGGCGGTGCGAGATGTCCGCGCCCTTCACGGGCTGCCGGGCGATGTCTGGCGCTTCTCGGTCAAGCCGGGCGAGGGCCCGGCACTGGCCGCGCGCCTCGGCGCGCGGCGCCTGCTCTACGACTGGGGGGGCGGACTCGTCTGGGCGCTCGCGGCGCCGGGGGAGGACCTGCGCGCCCGCATGGGCGCGATCGGCGGGCACGGCACGCTGGTGCGGGCGGGACCCGAGAGCCGCGGGCGAATCCCCGCCTTCCACCCCGAGCCGCCGGCGCTGGCCGCCCTTGCGGCCGGGCTGCGGCGGAAGTTCGACCCGCGCGGCATCCTGAACCCGGGGCTGATGGACGAGGTCGCACCGGCCGGGAGTGTGCCGGCATGATCCTCATCCTCGTGATCCTGCCGCTGGTCGTGTTTGTTGCGCTGGCGCTGCTGCCGCGCGGCCGGCCCGCGGCGCTGGGGCTCGGCATCGCCGCGGTCGTCCTTGCGGGGTTCTGGGCGACGACGGGCGAAGGCGAGGGCGGCGATCTCGGGCGCGTCGCGCTGACCATGGCCGCCGCGGGCGTGGTCATGGCGGCCCTCGCGCAGGGCCTGAGGCTCGCGCTGCCGCGCGATGCGCCGCGCCGCCGCTGCGGCGCCGTGATGGCCGCGGTCGCCATCGCGGTGTCGGCCGCCGGCTACCGGGCGATCGGGGGGTTCGGCTGATGCAGACGAACTTCTCGCCCGAGCAGCTCCGCGACCCGGCCATCGCCCGCTCGAACCAGATCCTGCGCAGCTGCGTCCACTGCGGCTTCTGCACCGCCACCTGCCCCACCTACCAGGTGCTCGGCGACGAGCTCGATTCGCCGCGCGGGCGGATCTACCTGATCAAGGACATGCTGGAGACCGGCCGCCCGGCCGATGCCCGGACGGTGAAGCACATCGACCGCTGCCTGTCGTGCCTGGCCTGCATGACGACCTGCCCCTCGGGCGTGGACTACATGCACCTGGTCGATCATGCCCGCGAATACATCGAACGGACCTACCGCCGCCCCTTCCCGGACCGCGCGCTGCGCTGGGTGCTGGCCCGCGTGCTGCCCCATCCGGGGCGCTTCCGGCTGGCGCTCCTTGCCGCCAGGGTCGCCCGGCCGTTCCGCGCCCTGATCCCCGACCCGCGGCTCAGGGCGATGCTCGACATGGCGCCGCGGCGGATCCCGCCGGTCTCCCGCAATGACGACCCGCAGGTCTTTCCGGCGCGGGGCGAGCGGCGGATGCGGGTCGCGCTGATGACCGGCTGCGCGCAGCGCGCGCTCAACACCGACATCAACGACGCCACGATCCGGCTGCTCACGCGGCTCGGCTGCGAGGTGGTGATCGCCGAGGGCGCGGGCTGCTGCGGGGCGCTCACGCACCACATGGGCAGGACGGACGAGAGCCACGCCAGCGCCGCGCGCAACATCCGCGCCTGGACGCGCGAGATGCGGGGCGCGGGGCTCGACGCGATCGTGATCAACACCTCGGGCTGCGGCACGACGGTGAAGGACTACGGCCAGATGTTCCGCGACGATCCGCTGGCCGAGGAGGCGCGGGCCGTGGCCGCCATCGCCCGCGACGTGAGCGAGGTTCTGGTCCGGCTCGGCCTGCCCGAGGGCGCGCCGAAGGGCCTGCGGGTGGCCTACCACGCGGCCTGCTCGCTCCAGCACGGCCAGCGGATCAAGGACCACCCCAGGATGCTGCTCCGCCGCGCGGGCTTCGAGGTGGTGGAGCCCGCCGATGCCCATCTCTGCTGCGGCTCGGCCGGAACCTACAACCTGATGCAGCCGGAGATCTCGGCCGAGCTCAGGGCGCGCAAGGTCCGCACGCTCGAGGCGAAGGCGCCCGACCTGATCGCGGCGGGCAACATCGGCTGCATGATCCAGATCGGCTCGGGGACGGGCGTGCCCGTCGTGCACACGGTCGAGCTGCTCGACTGGGCGACCGGCGGCCCGAGGCCTTCCGCCCTCGGCGGGGGCGCGACATAATCCTGCCCGAAGTCCGTGCCAGCATGGCGCGCGACGCAAGGCGGAAGGCAGGATGAGGCGGAAGTCAGGATGGAGCCGATGCGCTGGATCGCAGCCCTGGCCCTGGTCACCGGAACCGCGCTCGCCGCCCCGGCGGCGGCCGAAGGCCCGCTGCGGGCGCTGAGCACCGGCGAGGCGGGCAAGGGCTGGGAGGCCGTGGGCCGCGTCAATCTCGGCACGTCCGGCTACTGCACCGGAACGCTGATCGCGCCCGACCGGGTGCTGACCGCCGCCCACTGCCTCTACGATTCGCGCACCGGCGCGCGCGTGCCGCTTTCCGAGATCGAGTTCCGCGCCGGCTGGCGCAACGGCCGCGCCGAGGCCTACCGACGGGTGCGCCGGGCGGCGGCGCATCCCGACTACGCCTATTCCAGCCCCGATTCGCGCGACCGCGTGGCCTACGACCTGGCCGTGCTCGAGCTCGACCGCCCGATCCGCAGTTCCGAGATCCGCCCCTTCGCGACGGCGCGCCGCGCGCGCTGGGGCGACGAGGTGGGGGTGGTCTCCTACGCCGCCGGGCGCGACGAGGCGCCCTCGCTGGAAGAGGTCTGCCGCGTGCTCGCGCGCGACCGCGCGGTGCTCATGGTCTCCTGCGAGGTGGACTTCGGCGCCTCCGGCGCGCCGATCTTCCGCCTCGAGGACGGTGAGGCGCGCATCGTCTCGGTGGTCTCGGCCAAGGCCGAGGTGAACGACCGCCGGGTGGCGCTTGGCGCCGAGATCGACGGCGCGCTCGACGTGCTGCTCGAGGAGCTTGCCTCGGGCGACGGGGTGTTCCGCCGCGGCACCGCGGCGTCGGCCGCCGGAGCGGCGCCGGGCGGGGCCAAGTTCGTCCGGCCGTGAGCCGCCGCCGCGCTTCCGCCGCCGCGGCGCTGGCGCTGGCGCTGGCGGCCGGGGCGGCCGGCGCGGCCGGCGCGCAGACCACCGGGCTCGACCGGCTCACGCTGCGCCAGGACCAGCTCGGCTGGGAGGCGGTCGGCCGGCTCGAGCTCGGCGCCCCGCTCGAGTACTGCACCGGCACCCTGATCGCCCCAGACCTCGTGCTGACGGCCGCGCACTGCGTGCACGACCCGCGCCGCGGCGGCGCGCCGCGGCCGCCCGAGAGCATCACCTTCCGCGCGGGCTATGCCGACGGCCGGGCCATCGCCGAACGCCGGGCCGTGCGCGTGGCGGCGCATCCCGGCTTCGACCCCGCCGCGGCGATCGCGCTCGGGACGGTCCGCCACGATGTCGCGCTGATCGAGCTCGAGACGCCGATTCCCGCCGCCACCGCCGCGCCCTTCGCCGTCGGCGCGCTGGCGCACGGGCGGCGCGAGGTCAGCGTGCTGTCCTATGCCGAGGGGCGCGACGAGGCGCTCTCCTGGCAGCGGCGCTGCACGGTCCTGGGCCGGCAGGACGGGCTGATGGCCTTCGACTGCGATGCCGCGCCGGGCGCGTCCGGCGCGCCGGTGTTCGACCGGTCGGGGCCGCGCGCCCGGATCGTCTCGATCATCTCGGCGGGCGGCAGCGACGGCAGCCGCGGCGTCGCGCTCGGCATGGAGCTTCCCGGCCTGGTGGACGACCTGCGCGCCGCGCTGCGCACCCGGCCGCTGCCGCAGGCCCGGATCGCCGCGCCGGGGCTTGCCGAGACGCGGGCCGGCGGCGCGCGCTTCGTCCGGCCGCGGCCGTCCCGGCCGACCCCTTGAACCGGCGGGCCGCCCTGCCCAGATAGCCGGTGCCGGGGTGCCATGACGGGCCCCGGCACGCCGTGGCCCGTTCCCGAGGGGAGGGCCGAACCCTGGTATCGCTCTGGAGAGGATGCTGAACATGCGCACCTACGATCTCTCGCCGCTCTACCGCGCCACCGTCGGCTTCGACCGCATGGCCGACCTGATGGACCGCCTGCTGTCGGCCGATGTCGCCGACACCGGCTATCCGCCCTACAACATCGAGAAGACGGCCGATGACGCCTACCGCATCTCGGTTGCCGTCGCCGGCTTCACCGACGCCGAGCTGTCCGTCGAGGTGAAGGACGGCGCGCTGATCGTGTCGGCCCGCAAGGAGAAGGACGAGACGCCGCGCACCTATCTGCACCGCGGCATCGCCACCCGCGCCTTCGAGCGCCGCTTCCACCTGGCCGAGCACATCAAGGTGAAGGGCGCGACCCACGAGAACGGCATGCTGCACATCGACCTCGTGCGCGAGGTGCCCGAGGCGCTGAAGCCGCGCCGCATCGAGATCACCCGCGCCGACACGGTCGTGGAGGGCAAGGCCGTCGAGGCCTGAGCCGGCCGCGGCCGGATCGACGGGGCGCGCTGCGCGGCGCGCCCCCCTTGCCTGCGCGCCGGACCTGGCTGACCGGTCGTCCGCTTCGCGCCGGGATTGCCCCCGGCGCATGGCGGGCCTGCCAAGGGCCGCCTTGCCCGAGCCGGCGCGCCCGGCCATCCTCCCGGTCGTGAGGCCACGTCCTCTCCCTCTCCCGAGGTCGATGTCCGGGACGGCCCCGCGGCACGCAGGGGGGCCGAGCGGGCAATGCCGTGGCTTCTTCTTCTCATCGCCGGCCTGCTGGAGGTCGTCTGGGCCTTCCTGATGAAGCAGCCCGCCGGCTTCAGCCGGCTCTGACCGACGCTCGGCACGCTCGCCTTCATGGCCGCCAGCTTCGGGCTTCTGTCGCTGTCGATGCGCACGCTGCCGCTGGGCACCGCCTACACCATCTGGACCGGCATCGGTGCGGTCGGGGCTTTCGCGGTCGGGGTCGCGGTGCTGGGGGAACAGCTCACGGCGACCCGCGTCCTCGCCGCGGTCCTGATCGTCGCCGGCATCGTCCTGATGAAGCTGTCGTCGCAGGGCTGACCGGCCGCCGCATCGCGGGGTCGCGGGCGGCCGGTCGGCCGGTCTACCGCGACAGGCCCTGCGCAAGCCGCATCAGGCTGACCGCCTCGGCGCGGTAGCCGAAGGGATCCTCGCCCCGGTTCGCGGCCGCGAGCGCGATCGCCTCGTCCCAGCCCCAGTCGCCGAGATGCCTCGGGTCGGTCAGGAGCTGGCCGAACCCGGCGATGGCGGCGGCGAAGCGCGCCTCGGTGCCGCCGTCGGGCCCTTCGGCCAGGATCGGCGTCTCGATCAGCGACGAGGCCGCGGCGCCGGGCTCCTTGTAGCGCAGGCGCAGGAAGCCCAGTTCGTCTTCAAGGCCGCCCGCGCCGTCCCCGCCTGCGCCCGTATCCCCGGCCGGCGCCGCCGCGCCGGCGCCGTAGCGCAGCGGCTCGGTCGCGCGCGCGGGCGAGCCGACCGGCGTGATCTCGTAGAGCGCCGTCACCGCGTGGCCCGCGCCGATCTCGCCCGCGTCCACCCGGTCGTTGGCGAAGTCCTCGCGCGCGAGCGCCCGGGTCTCGTAGCCGATCAGCCGCCATTCGGCGACGGTGGCGGGGTTCCACTCGATCTGCACCTTCACGTCGTCGGCGATCGGGAACAGCGCGCCCGACAGCTCGTCCACCAGCACCTTGCGCGCCTCCGACAGCGTGTCGATGTAGGCCGCGGTGCCGTTGCCGTTCTGGGCGAGCGCCTGCATCGTCGCGTCGTCGAGGTTGCCGCGCCCGAAGCCCAGCACCGAGAGGTAGATGCCCGACTGCCGCTCGCGCGCGACATAGGCCTTCAGCGCCTCGGGATCGGAGATGCCGACGTTGAAGTCACCGTCGGTGGCAAGCAGCACCCGGCTCACCTCGCCCTCGGCGGACATCTTCCGCGCCACCGAGTAGGCGAGCGCGAGGCCCTCCTGCCCGGCGGTCGCGCCGCCCGCCTCCAGCCGGTCGAGCGCGGCGAGGATCGTCTCGCGCTCGCCCGCCGGGGTGGGCTCCAGCACCACGCCCGCCGCCCCGGCATAGGCGACGATGGCCACCTGATCCTCGGGGCGAAGCTCGGGCAGCATCAGCCGCAGCGACTGCTTCAGCAGCGGCAGCCGGTTCGGCGCGTCCATCGAACCCGAGGTATCGACGAGGAACACGAGGTTGAGCGGCGGGCGGTCCTCGACGGCCGGCATCCGGCCCTTGAGCGCCACGACGACGAGCCGCGTGCCCGCGTTCCAGGGCGTGGGCAGCACGCTGACGGTGGGCCGGAAGGGCGCCTCGCCCGCGCCCGGCGCGGGCCAGTCGTAGGGGAAGTAGTTCACCATCTCCTCGATCCGCACCGCCTCGGGCGGCGGCAGCATCCCCATCGCCAGCGACGAGCGGACGACCGCGTAGGAGGCGGTATCGACGTCGATCGCGAAGGTCGAGACGGGCTCCTCGGCCGTCACCTTCAGCCGGTTGCGCTCGGCCTCGGGAAAGGCCTCGGTGCCCGGCGCGGCGTGGAGCGTGCCGTAGGGCTCGGGCGCGGGCAGGGCGAGGTTCGCGGCGTCGTGCATCGCGCCCGCCATGGCGCGGGTCCGCGCCGGCGCGACCGAGAGCAACTCGCCGGCCGCGGGAGCGGCGGGCGGTGCCGCCGCGGGCGGGGGCGGCGCCTCGGCCTCCTGCGCGAGGACCGTCTCGCCCGCGGGTGCGGCGCCGTCCGCGCCCCCGGCCCCCGCCGCCGGCCCTTCGGGCGCCGGCGCGGCGAGCGTGGCGGCCTCCCCGCGCGGGGATGGCTGCCCGGCAATCCCGTCCCGAGCGGCTGCGGTGGCGGCTTGCCCTTCCGCGGCGGTCTCCGCCGCCGGTGCCGTGGCTGCGGCCTGGGGCACCGGCGCGTCGGCCGTGGCGGAGGGCGCGGCGGGCGGCGGCGCCTCGCTGCCGGTGCCGGCGACGGGGGCGCCGGGGCGCTGCGCCTGGGGCGCGGCGAGGAACAGCGCAAGGCCGATCACGGCGATGCTGGCGGTGCCGGCAAGGGCGGCTTTGCCGGTGAGCGTGGAAAGCATGGCGGTCACTCCGGTCCAGAACCCCGCCCCCTGCGGGCGGTCGGAGGTCGGACGCGCCGCCGCGGCGGATTCTTGGAGCCGGTCGAACTCGGCCAGCGCGCGCGCCAGCGCCGCGGCCCGGCGCGCCGGGTCGGGCGCGGGTTCGGCCGCCGCCATCGCCGCCTTCAGCCTGTCGAGCTCGTCGGTCATGCCATGCCCTCCGCCGCGGCGATCTTCCGCAGGTGCTTCCTCACCTCCGACATCCGCCAGGACACCGTGCCTTCCGACACGCCCAGGATCTCGCCCGCCTCGCGGTGGCTCAGCTCCTCGCCGAGCACCAGCGCCACCGTGTCGCGCAGGTCCTCGGGCAGGGCGCCCATCGCGCGGTGCAGCCATTCGGCCGCCTCGGCGGCCGCGCCCTCGGCCGCGCGCCGGGCGACCTCCCAGTCGCCCCAGCCGTCGGCGGCGCGCGCCCGCGTCGCCGCGCGGCGGCGCCGGTCGTGGGCGGCATTGACCACGACCCGGTGCAGCCAGGTGGTGAACCGCGCCTGGCCCCGGAAGCCGCCGAGCTTGGCCGGCAGGGCGAGGCAGAGGTCCTGCGTCAGGTCCTCGGCCTCGGCGACCGAGCCGGTGAGCCGCCAGGCCAGCCGGAACACCCGGTCGTAATGCCGCGCGACGAGCGCCGCGAAGGCTTCGCGGTCTCCGGTTGCGGCGGCGAGCGCCAGGGCCTCGTCGGGGGTCTCCATTCGCATCTCGGGGCTGTGACGCGGGAGGCCGGCCGATCCTTGGCGCCTGCCCGCGCGGGGTCAGCCGGCGGGGTCGAGCATGCGGCCGAGGTTGCGCCCGGCCAGGATGTGGACGTGGAAATGCGGCACCTCCTGCACGCCGTCGCGGCCGGCGTTCGAGATCATGCGGAACCCGCCGCCGCCCTCGCCGGGGCTGATCCCGAGCCGGCGGCAGACCTCGCCGATGGCGCGGGTGAAGTCCACGATCTCGGCCTCGCTCGCGTTGTGCGCGAAGTCGTCGGCGGTCACGTAGCGGCCCTTGGGAATCACCAGCACGTGATGCGGCGCCTGCGGCCGGATGTCCTCGAAGGCGAGCGTATGCTCGGTCTCCAGCACCGTCTTGTTCGGGATCTCGCCGCGCAGGATGCGGGCGAAGACGTTCTGGTCGTCGTAGGCATGGGCCATCGGCGGCTCCCTCAGTCGCTGAACAGGTGATCGGTGGCCGCGATCTCGCGCGCCGCCGCCTCGGGAATGCCGAGGAAGGCCGCGAGCGGCGGCGCGTTCTCCTCGGGCGAGGCGTCCTCGCGCAGGCGCCAGTGCCGCGGGAAGCCGCGGTCGCGGATGCGCTCGCTCTCGAAGCGGATGTCGTGGCGGATCGTCGGCAGCAGCCGCGCCAGCACCTCGGCCGGCGTGCCCTCGCCTGCCAGGCCGATGCGGCGCGCGTGGCCGGCGAGGTAGTCGTCGGAGAAGCGGCAGTCGATCTCGAGCAGCCGGGTGACGCAGCGGTCGGCATAGAAGTCGTCGATCGCGGCGATGTCGGAAGGGTCGAGGCAGAACACCAGGCGATCGGTTCCGTAGTAGTCGAACAGCATCTTCATCAGCGCCCGGCGGTGGCGGTTGCGCTTGGCCAGCGTCGTCTGCACGCCGCCGAGGTCGGGAAGCGGCGTCGCCTCCTCGTTGAACAGGTAGGCGATCGTGGGCGTGTTCGTGACCTGCCGCACCCGGTCCAGCAGGCGCTTGCCGACGTGCCACTTCTTGCAGGCCACGATCATCAGCTCGCGCTCGCGCCCGAGGCTGGCCTCGCGCTCCCAGAACCGCGGGGCGAAGCGGCGCCCCTCGCGGCCGCGCCCGGCGAGGTAGGCATAGAGCCGCCGGCCTTCGTTCGAGACCGCGAACTCGGTCCGGCCCGAGGCGTAGAGCGCCCCGAGCCGCTCCTTCAGCTCGGCCGCATGGGGCGAGATCTTGCGGGCGAAGAGATAGTCCTGCGCCAGCAGCAGGTCGTAGTGGTCGTTGTGGAACGTCACCGGCATGCCGTAGTCGGTGAACATCAGGAAGGTCAGCGTGCGGCTGCGCAGCTCGCGCTCGGGGATCAGGTGCCGCACCAGGGTCTGGAAGAAGGTCTCGTCGGGGATCCAGGTGGTGCGGAAGAAGCGCACCACGTCGCGGCGCCGCGCGATGAAGTCGAGCAGCGCCTCGACCGTGCGCCGGCGCAGGCACCACCACTGGCTGCCGATCATGATCCGCAGGTCGGCCGGAATCCGGCGGGTGAGCCCCAGCCGGCGCTGCGCCTCGAGCGCGGCATAGAACAGCCGCCTGTTCCGGCGCTCGTTGAAGAAGTGCCGGTAGATCAGCCGCTCCTCCCTGATGCCGGTCCTGATCCAGTCGCTGGCGAAGAAGTCGAAGCTCTCGATGTAGTCGGCCTCCTCGGCGTCGAGGAACCGGTGCGCGTATTCGGCCGACTTGATCGCCTCGCAGTCGCCCGAGAGCATGTAGAAATGCGTGGCATCGGGGAAGGCCTCGGCGGCCGCGCGCAGGGCCTCGAGCGTGGCCTCGACCAGCGACCACTCGCCCCAGCCGCACTTCACGCGCCGGAGCGCGAAGACCACGCCCGGCGCATCGCGCAGCCCCTCGCGCAGGCGGGCGAAGTCGGCCGCGGGCGCGCGGCCGTCGAAGTGGATCGCCACGCAGTCGCCCGCCGCGGTCAGCCGCCGGGCCTGCGCGACGATGCCATCGGGATCCTTGTGGCAGAGGAGGACGAAGGCGATCCGTGCCATCGGTGGGTGGATGTGCTCCCGCTGAGCCGCCGTTGCGGCTAGATAGCGTGAAGATGAATTGAAATGACAGAGCTTGTTTGCTCAAGTGCGCCCCGGCGGCGGGCAGGGCGCGCGACGGAGGGGCTGAGAGGGGCGATGGGGTTTCCGGGCACCTGGATGACCGAGAGCGGCAGCGTGCTCTACCGCGTGGTGCCGAAATGCGCCTGCTCCACCATCGGCCAGATCATGTACTTCTCGGATCACGGCCGGTTCTACGACGGCGACATCCACGATGCGACCTCGGGCATCCACAAGTGGGCGCTCGAGGCCAGTCAGCCGAAGATCGAGGCCGCGGTGAGGAGCCGGGCGGTCTTCGCCTTCACCTGCGTGCGCAACCCCTACGCCCGGATCCTGTCGAGCTTCTTCGACAAGATCTGCGGCATCCAGCGCAACGGCAGGCGCTACCGCGGCAACCTCGTGCCGCTGATCATGCAGAAGTACGGGGTCGAGGTGGAGGGGGACTTCGACCAGATCGCCTCGTTCCGGCGGTTCCTGCTGTTCGTGCGCGACACGATCCGCTGGCGCCGCCCGATGGAGCCCGACATCCACTGGTCGGCGATGTCCGGCCACGTCTCGACCTTCATCGTCAACGGCGGCACCTACGACCACATCTTCTTCACCGAGAAGTTCGACGAGGGCATGCAGGTCGTGCTCGACCACATCAAGACGAAGCACAAGGTCAACCTGAAGAAGATCCCGAAGTTCAACGAAAGCGAGGGCCACGGCCCGAAACGGCTGCATCCGGTCGAGGACTACTTCGACGATCTCTCGATGCACCTGATGTGGGAGATCTACAAGCGCGACTTCCAGCTGTTCCGCTATGACTTCGAGAACCCGGGGAACAAGATGCCGAAAGGGCCGGTCGATCTCGACGAGGTGCATGCGAAACTGGGCGACTGAACCCTTCTCGCGCGCCTTCGGCTTCTCGTCGGCGGG
>JANZZL010000076.1 GCA_026419405.1 Paracoccaceae bacterium
CCGGTGACGGTTGCCGGCAGCGTGACCAACGCCGGCAGCCTCGACGTTCTGGCCGGCAACACGCTGACCGTCGGCGGCACGACGACCAACACCGCCGGCGGCACGCTCACCGTGGCGGCGACCGCCACGCTCGCCGGCGATGTGGTCAACACCGGCGCGGGCGCCACGCTGACGCTCGACGGCACCATCGACGGCGACGTCAGCAACACGGCGGGCGCCCTTCTCCAGGTGACGGGCGGCGCCGGCGTCATCACCGGCGCGCTCGCCAACGCGGCGACGGTGGAGGTGGCGGCGGGGCAGTCCCTCGCGGTGGGCGGGCTGACGACGAACGCCGCGGGCGGCAGCATCCTGATCCAGCCGGGAGCCCTGTTCTCGGGGAACATCGCCAACCTCTCGGGCGCGACGGTGGGCCTGTTCGGCGGCAGCTATTCCGGCACGCTCGGCAACAACGCCGGCGCCACCTTCGACGTGAGCGGCATCAGCTCGCTCAGCGGCTCGGTGCTCAATGCCGGCACGATGAACCTGGCGGCCGGGTCGGTCCTGTCGGGCGCCGGCTCCGTCATCAACACCGGCACGCTCAACATGGCCGACGGCGCGCTCCTCGGCCTCGCGCTGACCTCGAGCGGCCTTCTCACCGCCGACGGGACGGTGACGCTCGCCGGGCCGGTGACGCAGACGGGCGGCATCTTCTCGATGCAGGACGGCGCCACCGACGACATCCTGAACATCACCGGCGGCGCCACGCTGAACGGGACCATCGCGGTCGATGTCGATCTGAGCGACGGCTCGACCGCCGTCGACCGGATCAACCTCTCGGGAACGATCAGCGGCAGCCTGACGGTCGCCTTCGACGTGCTCGGCACACCGGGCACGCCGGGCTCGCCCTTCGTGGTGATCGACTACGGCCCCGCGACGCTGTCGGGCTTCAGCGTGACCGCGACCGGCCTGCCTGCGGGCGGCAGCATCGCCTACCTGCTGGTCAACAACCCCACCGCACGGACCTACGAGATCATCGCCGGGGCGAACCCGGCGATCGGCGGGCTCGCCTCGGGCATCACCCTCACCCAGTCGCTGATCGGCTCGGTCATCAACCGCCCGTCGAGCCCCTTCGTCGCCGGGCTCGCGGTGCCCGACGACAAGCCCTGCGGGGTGGGCGCCTGGGGCCGGGCGATCGGCGGCACGGCCCGGGCCTCGGGCGATGTGGTCACCACCCTGTCGAGCTACAGCAACGACATCTCGGCCAACTTCTACGGCATCCAGCTCGGCGGCGACTTCTCCTGCTTCGAGGGGTTCTACAACGGCTGGGACCTGAGCTTCGGCGGCATCCTCGGCACGAACTTCGGCAACACGGAACTCACGGCCTTCGCGCTGAACCCGCTTTCGGGCGAACTGATCCCCGAGATCCCGACCGACGTGCTGACGACCGATTTCGCCCAGGTCTACGGGGGCATGTATCTCGCCGCCTCGCGGGGGCGGTTCTTCGCCGATCTCCAGTACCGGCTGGCGCAGACCTCGTTCGACCTCTCCTCCACCGTGATCAACCCGGCGCTGAGCCTCGGCATCGTCGAACAGACCTTCGAGAGCCGGTCGCGCACGCTGTCGGGCTCGTTCAGCTATGCCTTCCCGCTCGGCCGCCCGGAGGACGGGATCGCCCTGGTGCCGACCGCCGGCTTCTCCTACACCTCGGTCTCGACCGACCGGATCGACTTCCCCGACGGGGCCTATCTCCAGATCCGCGACTTCACCAACGAGGTCCTGTTCGCCGGCGCCACCCTGTCGCGGACCATCGTCCGGCCGGACGGGCAGACGGCGCTCACCTACTTCGGCACCGCGACGGTCTACAAGGACTTCGCCGATCCGGTGGAGTCGGTCTATTTCACCGACGCCGCCGCGCCGGGAGAGAGCAGCTTCTCCTCCAACCTCGACACCTATGGCGAGATCAGCCTGGGGCTCAACTACACGCGCCTGCTCGACCCCGGCCAGGCGGCGAACGCCCGGCAGCTCAATGCCTCGGTCCGCCTCGACGGGCGGTTCAGCGACACGCTGGAAAGCTGGGGCATCACCGCCCAGGTCCGCCTCCAGTTCTGAGGCGCAGGTCGCGCGGGCGAGGCCGGCGCGGCACCCGGCGCGGGGGCCCGCCTCGCCCCGTTGCCCCTGCCGCGGGCGGGGCGTAGAAACGGGCGTCCATTGCGCGAGGCCCGTCCGTCATGTCCGTTCCGAAGCCCGTCGTCCTCTGCATCCTCGACGGCTGGGGCCTGAGCGAGCACGAGGAGGGCAACGCCCCGCGCCTTGCCCGCACGCCGACCTTCGACCGGCTCATGGCCACCTGCCCGCATGCGACGCTCGTCACGCACGGCCGCGACGTGGGCCTGCCCACCGGGCAGATGGGCAACTCCGAGG
Source organism: Paracoccaceae bacterium (assembly GCA_026419405.1). Classification (GTDB taxonomy): domain Bacteria; phylum Pseudomonadota; class Alphaproteobacteria; order Rhodobacterales; family Rhodobacteraceae; genus JANZZL01. The sequence continues at coordinate 2,401 of JANZZL010000076.1, forward strand.
TCGGGCACACGAACATCGGCGCAGGCCGCGTGGTGGCGATGGACCTGGGGCAGATCGACCTGGCCATCGAGGACGGCAGCTTCGCCCGCAACCCCGCGATCCTCGGCTTCATCGAGCGGCTGAAGGCCTCGGGCGGAACCGCCCACCTGATGGGGCTGGCCTCGATGGGCGGGGTGCATGCGCAGCTCACGCACATGATCGCCGCGGCGCGGCTGATCGCCGGGGCGGGCGTTCCCGTGGCGGTCCATGCGATCACCGACGGGCGCGACGTGGCCCCGAAATCCGCCGCCGACACGCTCGCCGGGCTCGCGCGCGACCTGCCCGCGGGTGCGCGCATCGTGACCGTGGTGGGGCGCTACTACGCGATGGACCGCGACAATCGCTGGGACAGGGTCGAGCGGGCCTGGCGCGCGATGGTCGCCGGCAAGGGCGAGCACGCCGCCCGGACGGCCGTCGAGGCCGTCGAGGCGGCCTATGCGCGGGGCGAGACCGACGAGTTCATCGCGCCCACGGTGATCGGGGATTACGCCGGGGCGCGCGACGGCGACGGCGTCTTCTTCCTCAACTTCCGCGCCGACCGGGCGCGCGAGATCCTGCGCGCCATCGGCGAGCCGGGCTTCGCGGCCTTCGACGTCTCTGCCCGGCCGGCCTGGGCGGCGCTGCTCGGCATGGTGGACTATTCGAAGGAACACGACGCCTTCATGGCGAGCGCCTTCCCCAAGCAGGAGATCCGCAACACGCTCGGCGCCTGGGTCGCGGCCAGGGGGCTCAGGCAGTTCCGCCTGGCCGAGACCGAGAAGTATCCGCACGTCACCTTCTTCCTGAACGGCGGGAAGGAGACGCCCGAGCCGGGCGAAGACCGCTTCATGCCGCCCTCCCCCAAGGTCGCCACCTACGACCTCAAGCCCGAGATGAGTGCGCCCGAGGTCACCGCGAAGCTGGTCGAGGCGATCGGTGCGGGCTACGACCTGATCGTGGTGAACTACGCCAATCCCGACATGGTCGGGCATACCGGCTCGCTCCCCGCGGCGATCGCGGCCTGCGAGGCGGTGGACGCGGGCCTCGGACAGGCGCTCGCGGCGCTGGAGAAGGCGGGCGGGGCGGCGATCGTCACCGCCGACCACGGCAACTGCGAGACGATGATCGACCCCGAGACCGGCGGCCCGCACACCGCGCATACCACGAACCCGGTGCCGGTGATCCTGGTCGGCGGGCCGCAAGGGGCGCGGCTGGCCGACGGCAGGCTCGCCGACCTCGCGCCGACGGTGCTCGACCTCATGGGGATCGAGCCGCCCCCGGAGATGACGGGGCGGAGCCTGATCCGGCGATGAGGCCGGCCCTTGCAGCGGGGCTCGCCGCCGCGCTTGTCCTGCCGGCGGCGGCGCAGGACACCCAGACGCTGCTCGCGGCCCGCCGGGCCGCCCAGGCGCTGACCCGTGCCGCCGTCGCCCTGGAGGAGGCCGAGGCGGCGGAGGACCGCGTCGGCGCCCTGACCCAGACCGTGCGCGCCTACGAACAGGGGCTTGCCGCCCTGCGCGAGGGGCTGCGGCAGGCTGCCGTCCGCGAGGCGGCGCTGCGGGGGGCGCTCGAGGCGAGGCGCGGCGAGATCGCGCGCCTGACCGGCGCCCTCGCCATGATCGAGCGCACGCGCGAGCCCGGTCTGCTGCTGCACCCCGAAGGTCCGCTCCAGGCCGCGCGGGCGGGACTGCTGCTGTCCGGCATGGCGCCGGCGCTGCGGGCCGAGGCCGAGGCGCTGGGGGCGCAGCTCGAGGAGATCGCGCTGCTGCGCTCCCTGCAGGAGGGTTCGGCGGCAACCCTCGCCGAGGGGCTGGCCGGCGCGCAGGAGGCGCGGGTCAGGCTCGCCCAGGCGATCGCCGAGCGCGCACCGCTGCCGCGGCGTCCCGCCGAGGATCCCGAGGCGCTGGCGGCGATCCTCGCCGGCGCCGACACGCTGGAAAGCTTCGCTGCCGGGCTCATGGCCGTGCCGCTGGCCGGGGCCGACCCGGTGCCGCCCTTCGCCTCGGCGCGCGGCACGCTGCCGCTGCCGGTCGAGGCGACGGTGCTGCGGCGCTTCCGGTCGCCCGACGCGGCCGGCGTGGCCCGCCCGGGCCTGGTCCTCGCCGCCGCCCCGCAGGCGCTGGTCACCGCGCCTGCCGCCGCCACGGTGCGCTATGCCGGGCCGCTGCTCGACTACGGAAATGTGATCGTTCTCGAACCGGGGGCAGGCTATCTGTTGATCCTGGCCGGGCTCGGGCAGATGTTCGTCGCCGAGAACGAGGTCGTCACCGCGGGCGATGCGCTTGGCCTGATGGGCGGGCGCGCAGCGGAGGCGGCGTCACCGCCGGGCGCCGGCGAACAACGCGGTGGCGAAGACCGTTCCGAAACGCTTTATATGGAACTGAGAGAGGGCGGCGCGCCGGTGGACCCGGAACCGTGGTTCGCCCTGGAAAGAGGATGACGCAATGAGGAAGTTCGTCTTGGCCGTTCTGGGCGGCACCGTCGCGGGCGTCGTCGCCACCACCCAGCTCGCCGGACCGCTCGTCGCGCAGGAGGCCAGCCGGAACACGTCGGTCTACGAGCAGCTCGACCTGTTCGGCGACATCTTCGAACGCATCCGTTCGCAATACGTCGAGGAGGTGGACGAGAAGAAGCTGATCGAGGCGGCGATCAACGGCATGCTGACCTCGCTTGACCCGCATTCCTCCTACCTTTCGCCCGAGGACGCGGCCGACATGCAGGTCCAGACCCGGGGCGAGTTCGGCGGGCTCGGGATCGAGGGGACGCAGGAGGACGGCTTCGTGAAGGTCGTCTCGCCGATCGACGACACGCCGGCGGCCGCGGCGGGCATCGAGGCGGGGGACTTCATCACCCATGTCGATGGCCAGTCGGTGCTGGGGCTGACGCTCGACCAGGCGGTGCAGATGATGCGCGGCCCGGTCGGCTCCGAGATCGTCATCACCGTCGTCCGCGAGGGCCGCGAGGAGCCCTTCGACGTGTCGATCATCCGCGACACGATCAAGCTGACCGCCGTGCGCACGCGGCTCGAGGGCGACTCGGTCGTGCTGCGGGTCACCACGTTCAACGACCAGACCTATCCCAACCTCGAGGAGGGCCTGAAGAAGGCCGTCGAGGAAGCCGGCGGCATCGACAACGTGAACGGCTTCGTGCTCGACCTGCGCAACAACCCCGGCGGCCTGCTGACGCAGGCGATCCGCGTGTCCGACGCCTTCCTCGACGCCGGCGAGATCGTCTCGACCCGCGGCCGCGATCCCTCGGACGGCGAGCGGTTCAACGCGACCGAAGGCGACCTCGCGCAGGGCAAGCCGATCGTGGTGCTGATCAACGGCGGCTCGGCCTCGGCCTCGGAGATCGTGGCCGGTGCGCTTCAGGACCACCGCCGGGCGATCGTCATCGGCGAGAAGAGCTTCGGCAAGGGCTCGGTCCAGACCGTGATCCCGCTGCGCGGCGAGGGCGCGATGCGCCTGACCACGGCGCGCTACTACACGCCCTCGGGGCGGTCGATCCAGGCGCTGGGCGTCTCTCCCGACATCGTCGTGGCGCAGCCTCCGCGACAGCCCGAGCCGGAGGTGACCGAGGAGGAAAGCAGCGCGGCCGCGCGCAACCGCTTCGAGGCCGACCTCCGCGGCTCGCTGACGAACGATTCGCTCAGCGAGGACGAACGGCGGCAGATCGAGGAGGAGCGGGCCAAGGCCGAGGCGGCGGCCGAACTCCGCAAGGAGGACTACCAGCTCGCCTATGCCATCGACATCCTCAAGGGGCTCTCCGCGCTGGACCGGAAGGAATAGCGCGCCGCCGCGTTGCGGCCGTGCCGCCGGCCTCGGCAAGCTCCGCCGCCGCGGCGCGGCCCGGCGCCGCCGGCGGGGCCATCCCGGCGCGGCAGCGCAAGGCCGCCTCGGCCGGGAAGACGCTGGGGTCCTCCGGCAACACCGCGCGCCGGGCCGCGCGGCGCGAGGCAACCGTCCCGGCCCGGCGCGGACTTCGGTCGACCGGGCGCCGGGCACGGTGGGGATGCGCGCGGCGGGCCGGTCGCCGATCGCCGCGGGAGGCCCCGCAGCCTGGCGGTCCGGCCGGACAGCCCGGCGCGGGGTGCGTCTTGCGATCCGCCGCGATCCGGGCGAGGCTCCGCCGGCGGCGCCTGCCGCCTTCGGCAATCCTCCCCCGCCGGCCGCAGAAGGGACGTGACCGGACCATGGCGAAGGACCCCGCGATGCTGCCCTACCGCCCCTGCGTGGGCGTGATGCTGATGAACCCCGAGCGCGCGCTGTTCGTCGGCCAGCGCCTCGACAGCGAGGTGCCGGCCTGGCAGATGCCGCAGGGCGGCATCGACCGGGGCGAGAGCCCCGAGGAGGCGGCGCTGCGCGAGCTCCGGGAGGAGACGGGGATCACCGCCGATCTGGTGGAGCTCGTGGCCGTCGCGCCGGACTGGTTGCGCTATGATCTGCCGGATCACCTGATCGGCAAGGTCTGGGGCGGGAAATACCGCGGCCAGGAGCAGAAGTGGGTGCTGCTGCGGTTCCTGGGCCGCGACGACCAGGTGCGCATCGACACGCCGCACCCCGAGTTCTCCGCCTGGCGCTGGCTTCCGCCGGAGGAGGTGCTGGCCCGGATCGTGCCCTTCAAGCGCGAGGTCTATGCCCGCGCGCTCGATGCCTTCCGGGAGCACCTCGCATGACCCGGTCCCGCCTTGCCGCGGCGGTGTTCGCGGCGCTGCTGCCCGCCTCTGCCGAGGCCCTGTCCTGCGCCCCGGTCACGGCCGAGGGGCTTTACCTGAGGGCGCGCGATTCCGAGACGCGCTACACGATCGTGCACGGCGCCTTCCGTGCGGACGGCCCTCCCACGAACCTTCCGGGCGAACAGGGCGGCCAGCGATGGACCGGGCTTCTCGAGGGCAGGGCGCTCGGAAGGCGGCGCTTCGACGTGCCGTTCCGCGCACGGATCGAATGGCGCGCCACCTGCGTCGTCACCTGGTGCGGCAGCGCACCGCCGGAGGGCGCGTTCATCGCATTCGTCGCCATCGACGGGCCGGTTCCGACCGTCGAGACCGCCGCCTGCGGCGGCGGCGCGATCGCGGCGACGCCGGCGAACCTGCGCGCCGTGCTGCGCTGCCACCGGGGCCGGGGCTGCGACCCCGGCCGGTAGCGCGGAAGTCCGCTCGGGGCGCTTTCCATCGCCCGGCGCGTCCTCTAAGGAGCGCGGCCATGGGCAGCAAGATCGACACCCGCGCCATCGGCCTCGACGTCGGGCTTTCCTTCATCCGCTGGCTGACCGGGGCCGAGAACCTGCACTACGGGCTCTGGACCGGGCTCGAGGTGACGGCGGCGAACCTCGGCGCCGCGCAGGCGGCCTATACCGAGAAGCTCTTCGGCCTGCTGCCCGAGGGGCGGCTGCGCATCCTCGACATCGGCGGCGGCGCGGGCGAGACGGCGCGCAAGCTGATCGCGCTCGGCCACGAGGTGGAGATCGTCGTGCCCTCGGCCTTCCTCGCGGCCCGCTGCCGGGCCAATGCGCCGCAGGCCAAGGTGCACGAATGCACCTTCGAGACCTTCGCGACCGGGCCGCGCTTCGACCTCTGCCTGTTCTCGGAGAGCTTCCAGTACATCCCGCTCGACCAGGGCCTGGCGCGCGCCATGGCCGCCCTGCGGCCGGGGGGCGAGATCGTGCTGGCCGACTGCTTCCGCACCGATGCCTACCGGGGCCGGCGCGTGCACGGGCCGAAGCCCGGCGGCGGCCACCCGCTGTCGCGGTTCCGCGAGATGCTCGCCGCGCTGCCGCTCGAGGTGGTCTCGGAGGAGGACATCACCGAGGCGGTCGCCCCCTCTCTGGACCTGGAGCAGGGGTTCTTCAACGTCCTCGGTCACGGCATCGCGCGGATCGACGCCGAACTTGCGGCGAAGCGTCCGGCGACGCGGTGGCTGGCCGGGCGGGTCGCCGGATTGGTGCTCGGCGCGCGGCGGCGCGACAACCTGATGCAGCGCCTGACCGGCCGCGAGAGGACCGCGGCCGAGTTCCGCGCCTACAACCGCTACCTGATGCTGAGGCTGCGCCCGCGGCCCGCCTGAGCCGCGGCCGGCGGGTCGGCCGGGGCCGGGCTTGACAGGGGCGGCCGCGGTGCCAGAGTCAGGTCAGGAACAAACAGCGAACAAACGCCGAGTCCCATGGCCTCTGCCGCCCTGCCGGATGCCCCGCCAAGGCCCCGCTTCGCCGAGCTTTCGGCGCTGTCGAACTTCACCTTCCTGACCGGCGGCTCGCACCCGGAGGAGCTGATGGAGCGCGCGGCGCTGATCGGCTATCCGGCGCTGGCGGTGGCCGATGTCAATTCGGTCGCCGGCATCGTCCGCGCCCATACCCGCGCCCGCGAGATCGCCCGCGCCGTGCAGCTCCGGCGCGCGGCGCTGGAACGCGACGGCCCGATCGGACCGCCGGCCCCGCCCGGCCTGCCGCCCGCGCCGGGCCTCGACCTTCTGAACGCCCCTCGCCTGATCCCCGCGGCACAGATCGTGCTGACCTGCGGCTTCACCGCGACCGCGCTGCCCGGCGACCGGGCGGCCTGGGGCCGGCTCTGCCGGCTGCTCTCGGCGGGCCGGCTTCGGGCCCCCAAGGGCGGCTGCGAGCTGCACCTGCCCGACCTGCTGGAATGGGGCGAGGGGATGGAACTGCTGCTCCACCCGCCCGGGGCGGAGGCGGAGACGCCGCGCTGGCGCGCCCTCGTCGAACCGCTGGCCGAACGCTTCCCCGGCCGCGTCCGGCTCCTGATGGCGCCGCTCTACGACGGGCAGGACGCGGCCCGGCTCGACCGGCTGGCGGCGCTCGCCGCAGGGCTCGGGCTGGAAACCGTGGCCTCGGCGCTGCCGATCATGCACCATGCCCGCCGGCGGCGGCTCTGCGACGTGCTGACCGCCATCCGCACCGGCACCCGGGTCGATCGCCTGGGCCGCGCGGCCCTGGCCAACGGCGAGCGGCGGCTCAGGTCCGAGGCCGAGATGCGGCGGCTCTTCGCCGGCCACGAGGCGGCGGTGGACCGCGCCGCGGCCCTGGCCGAAGGCCTGACCTTCTCGCTCGACGAACTGAGCTACCAGTATCCTTCGGAGATCGTCGGCGGCGAGACGCCGGCGGCGCGCCTGGCCCGGCTGGCCCGCGCGGGGCTCGACTGGCGCTATCCCGGCGGCGTGCCCGACCGCGTGCGGGGCATGCTGGAGCGCGAGCTCGCCCTGATCGCGCGGCTGCGCTACGAACCCTACTTCCTCACCGTGCACGACATCGTGGCCTTCGCCCGCGCCCGGGGCATCCTCTGCCAGGGCCGGGGCTCGGCCGCCAACTCGGTCGTCTGCTATGCGCTCGGCATCACCTCCGTCTCGCCCGAGATCGGCACGATGGTCTTCGAACGCTTCGTCTCCGAGGCGCGCGACGAGCCCCCCGACATCGACGTGGATTTCGAGCATGAACGGCGCGAGGAGGTGATCCAGCACATCTACGAGAAATACGGCCGCCATCGCGCCGGCCTCTGCGCCACGGTGATCCACTACCGCGGCAAGCGGGCGGTGCGCGAGGTCGGCAAGGCGATGGGCCTCTCCGAGGATACGCTCGCCGCGATGTCGAGCCAGATCTGGGGCTTCGGCTCGCTCCGCGACATGCCCGAGGAACGCCTGCGCGAGATCGGCCTCGACCCCGCCGACCCCCGCCTCGCCTGCACGCTCGAGCTGATCCGGGAGATCCAGGGCTTCCCGCGGCACCTCTCCCAGCATGTCGGCGGCTTCGTCATCACCGAGGGCCGGCTCGACGAACTGGTGCCGGTCGAGAACGCGACGATGGAGGACCGCACCGTCATCCCCTGGGACAAGGACGACATCGACTCCTTGCGGATCCTCAAGGTGGACATCCTGGCGCTGGGGATGCTGTCGTGCCTGCGCCGGGCCTTCGACCTGATCCGCCTGCACCGGCGCATCGACTACACGCTCGCCACCCTGCCGCCCGAGGATCCGGCCACCTACGACATGCTCTGCAAGGCCGACTCGCTCGGCGTGTTCCAGGTGGAGAGCCGGGCGCAGATGAACTTCCTGCCCCGGATGAAACCGCGCTGCTTCTACGACCTGGTGATCCAGGTGGCGATCATCCGGCCCGGACCGATCCAGGGCGACATGGTGCATCCCTTCATCCGCCGCCGGAACGGGCAGGAGCCGGTGAGCTTCCCCTCCGACGAACTCGGCCGCGTGCTGGGCAAGACGCTGGGCGTGCCGCTGTTCCAGGAACAGGCGATGAAGATCGCCATCGTCGCCGCCGGCTTCACCCCGGCCCAGGCGGACGGGCTGCGGCGCGCCATGGCCGCCTTCCGCCGCCACGGCCACATCGAGCGCTACCAGCGGATGCTGATCGAGGGGATGGTCGCGCGCGGCTACGAGCGGGACTTCGCCGAGCGCTGCTTCCGCCAGATCGAGGGCTTCGGCTACTACGGCTTCCCGGAGAGCCACGCGGCGAGCTTCGCGCTCCTGGTCTACGTCTCGGCTTGGCTCAAATGCCACTACCCCGACGTCTTCTGCGCCGCGATCGTCAACAGCCAGCCGATGGGCTTCTACGCCAACGCGCAGCTCGTCCGCGACGCGCGCGACCACGGCGTCGAGCTGCGCCCGCCGGACGTCCAGCACAGCTTCTGGGACAGCACGCTCGAGCCCCTGCCGCGGCGGCGCGGGCCGCTCAAGACCGCGGTCCGGCTCGGCTTGCGCGAGATCAAGGGCTTCCGGCAGGACGAGGCGGAGCGCATCGCCGCCGGGCGGCCGCCGCCCTACCGCGATCTCGCCGACCTGCAGCGGCGCTGCGGGCTCGCCCGCGCGACGCTCTTGCGTCTCGCCGAGGCCGACGCGCTGCGTGGCCTGGGCCTCGACCGCCGCCAGGGCCTGTGGGCGGTCCACGCGCTGAAGGACAGGCGCCTGCCGCTGTTCGACCAGGCCGAGGGCGATCCGGCGGCGGGCAGCAACCAGCCGCCGGTCGAGGGCGTCGAGCCGTGGCTCGAGCTGCCGGCGATGCCGCTGGGTGCCCAGGTGATCGAGGACTACGCGACCTTACGCCTGTCCTTGAAGGCGCATCCGCTGGCGCTGCTGCGCGAGCACCTGCCCGCGGGGGTGACGACCGCGCGCGGGCTGTGGTCGATCGCGCCCGGCCGGCGCGTCACCGTGGCCGGGCTGGTCCTGGTCCGGCAGCGTCCGGGCAGCGCCAAGGGCGTCATCTTCACGACGCTGGAGGACGAGACCGGGTTCGCCAACTGCATCGTCTGGCCGGCCGTGTTCGAATCGCACCGGGCGATCGTGATGACGGCCCGGCTGCTCGCGGTGCGCGGCCGGCTGCAGCGCGAGGGCAAGGTCGTCCACGTCGTCGCCGAGCGGCTGGTCGACTGGACCGGCCGGCTCCGCGTGCTGCGCGAGGGCGCGCTCGATCCCGCGGCGCTCGACGGCGCGCTCGCCCGCGCCGACGAGGTTCGCCGCGAGGGCCGCGACCTGCGCGACGCCCTGCCGGAGGGACGGAACTTCCGATAGCATAGGGCGGCGCACCGGACGGACCATTGCCAGCGCCGGCCGTCGCGGCTTAGCTGGCCGCTCGCGAGAACCGCCGGGAGGTGACCCGCGGCATGGCGGACCGCGCAAGACTTCTCACCGTCGTTGCGGCCACGGCGCTCCTGCTGCTGGCGCTCGCGCGCTACGGCATGATCGACAGCTCGGCCGAGCGGACGGTCGTCGCAACGAGCGACGGCCCCGCCGGACGGGCCACCGCCGTCACGGCCATCCGCCTCGCCGCCGACGACGGGCCGGCGGCGGTCCGGCAGTGGCTGCGCACGCAGATCGCGCCGCCGGTCGAGCTTCCCGCGGCCCGGGCGGCGGCGCTGCTCTACGACCTCGACGAGGATCCACAGGACAACCGGCGCCTGCGGCTGGTGCCTACCGCCCGATCGGTCCCCAAGGATCGCGCCGGCGCGCCCGACGGCTGGGGCGAAGGCCGGATCTGGCCGGCGGCGCGTGGCCTGGCGCCGGGGCTCGCCGGCGGCCTCGCCGACCTGCACAACCGCTACGCGGCGGAACCCGAGCTGGAGAGGCTGCGCGCCGGGCGCGGCTTCGGCCCCGAGCCGGTAGGTCTCGAGCCAGCCGACGCGCTCAAGGGCGACGTCGCGCGGACGCTGTTCTACATGGATCTGCGGTACGACGGGGCCGACGGGCGGCCGGACCTGCGTCTGACGGCCGGCCACAGCCAGGACAGCGACCCGTCGCTGGGCGATCTGTGCGCGCTGCTGCAGTGGAACGAGGCCGATCCCGTCGATGCCGCCGAGCGGCGGCGCAACGAGTGGATCGCGAAGCGCCAGGGCAACCGGAACCCCTTCATCGACCGGCCGGAGTTCGCACGGCTCGTGTGGGGGCCGGAGTGCGGCGCGGCGCGCCCCTGATCGCCGCCCGATGATCGACGGCGGGGCCCAGGACGTGCTC
>JANZZL010000094.1 GCA_026419405.1 Paracoccaceae bacterium
CGGGCGCCCCGGCACCGGCCTGGCTTCTGAGCCACCCCCGGACCGAGGAGCGGATCGCGGCGATCGAGGCGAACGAGGCGCGCTGGGGCGCCGGGCCGCCCGGCTGAGGGGCTGCCACGCTAGGAGGTCAGCGCCTTGGCCAGACGCGGCAGCTTCGCGCGCTTGAGGAGCGGGCGCAGCGGCTGGGGCTCGCCCGACAGGCGCTCGGCCTCGGCGCGCACCCGTTCGGCCGCGCGGGCGACCGCGGCGGGGTCGGCGCGCCGGAGGGCGTCGAGGAAGGCGTCGGGATGTTCGGCGCGCAGGCCGAGCGCGGCCATGGCGCGGGGCGGGAAGTCGCGCAGGTTCAGCGTGACGACGAGGTCGGCCCCGGCGGCGCGGGCGGCGGCGGCGACATGGGCATCGGCGAGGTCGGGGAGCAGCAGCCCCGAGCCGGGATCGTCGGCGACGAGGGCGTCGGGCAGGCGCGCCTTGAGAAGCGCGATCTCGCCGCGCGCCCGGGCCTCCGCCACGGGGCCGAGCCTGGCGGCGGCACGGGCCCATTCCTCGAGCACGCGGGGGCTCCAGAGCGGCTCGAAGAGCCCTTCCCCGGCGGCGGCGAGCAGCACCTCGCGCAGGACGGTGGGGTAGAGAACGCAGGCGTCGAGGAAGGCCCGCATCAGGCGAGCCGGAAGAACAGCGCCTTGAGGTAGCCCGATTCGGGCAGCGCCGGGTGCTGCGGATGGTCGGGCCCGGCGAAGCCGGTGCGGATCAGCTGCGCCGACCTTCCGGCCCGGCCGATGCCGCGCGTCGAGGCCAGGCGGAAGCGGGCGAGGTCGGCCGCGTGCGAGCAGGAGCAGAGCACCAGGAACCCGCCGGGTGCGACCAGCGGGGCGGCGAGGCGGGCGAGGCGCTCGTAGGCCCTGAGCCCCGCCTCCAGCGCCTGCTTCGAGGGGGCGAAGGCGGGCGGGTCGCAGATCACGAGGTCGAAGGTCGCGCCCTCGGCGCCGAGTGCGGCGAGCGCCTCGAAGGCCTCCTGCCGGCGCGTCGCGAAACGATCGGCAACCCCGGTGCGCGCCGCCCCCTCCCCCGCCAGCGCAAGCGCCGGCCCGGAACTGTCGATGGCAAGCGCCGAGGCCGCGCCCGCGGCAAGCGCCGCGAGCGCGAAGCCGCCCACGTGGCAGAAGACGTCGAGCACGCGCGCCCCCCCGGCGAGGCGGGCGGCGAAGGCGTGGTTCTCGCGCTGGTCGTAGTAGAGGCCGGTCTTCTGCCCGCCGGTCAGGTCGGCCAGGTAGACCGCGCCGTTCATCGGCACCTCGACGGGCCCGGCGAGCGCGCCGCGCAACACGACCGTCTCCTCGGCCAGGCCCTCGAGCGCGCGCGCCCGGCCGGTGCCGTTGAGCACGACCGTGCCGACGCCCGCGACCTCGGCGAGCGCGGCGGCGAAGTCCTCGCGGCGCAGGTCGGCCCAGGCGGCGTTGGGCTGGAACACCGCCGCCGCGCCGAAGCGGTCGATCACCACGCCGGGCAGCCCGTCGGCCTCGGCATGGACGAGCCGGTAGAAGGGCGCCTCGTGCAGCCGCGCGCGCAGGGCGAGCGCGGCGCGCAGGCGGCCGGCGATCCAGGCGCGGTCGATGCGGGCGGCGGGGTCGCGGTCGAGGACCCGGGCGAAGAGCTTCGAGCCGGGGTTGACCGCGACGAGCGCAAGCGGCGTGCGCGTCTCGTCCTCGAGCACGGCGAGGCTGCCCGGCGCCAGCGCCCGGGTGCGGCGGTCGGCCACCACCTCGTTGTCGTAGGCCCAGGGGTGCCCGTGCCGGATCCGGCGGGCATCGGCCCCGGGCCTGAGGCGCACGACGGGAAGGGCGGTTTCCATCGCGCCCCCATAGCGTGTTAGGATTGCCTCAGGAAGGCCCGACGCTGGACTTGTTAGCGCTAACGGGCTAGGATGATGGCGATCGCGGCCGCGGCCCAGGCTTCCGGGCGGGCCCGCGGCGCGAACCCCCTGAGCGGAGGCGCCCGATGACGCTGAATCCCACCGTCGAGGCCGTGACGGCCCGCATCGCCGAACGTTCGCGCGAGACGCGCAGGCGCTACCGCGACCGGCTGGCGGCGGCGGCGGAAACCGGGGTGGCGCGGGCGCATCTCTCCTGCGGCAACCAGGCCCATGCCTACGCCGCGATGGGCGAGGACAAGGCCGTGCTGGCCGAGGGCCGGGCGCCGAACCTCGGCATCGTGACCGCCTACAACGACATGCTCTCGGCGCATCAGCCCTACGAGACCTATCCGGCGCTGATCCGCGCCGCCGCGCGGCGGGCCGGCGCGACCGCGCAGGTCGCGGGCGGCGTGCCGGCGATGTGCGACGGGGTGACCCAGGGCCAGACGGGGATGGAGCTGTCGCTGTTCTCGCGCGACGTGATCGCCCTGGCGGCCGGGGTGGCGCTGTCGCACAACACCTACGACGCGGCGCTGTTCCTCGGGGTCTGCGACAAGATCGTGCCGGGCCTGGTCATGGCGGCGGCGAGCTTCGGCCATCTGCCGGCGGTGTTCGTGCCCGCGGGGCCGATGACGAGCGGCCTGCCGAACGACGAGAAGGCGAAGGTGCGCCAGCAGTTCGCCGCCGGAGAGGTCGGCCGCGACGCGCTGATGGCGGCCGAGATGGCAAGCTACCACGGGCCGGGCACCTGCACCTTCTACGGCACCGCGAACACCAACCAGATGCTGATGGAGTTCATGGGCCTGCACCTGCCGGGCGCGAGCTTCGTCAATCCCGGCACGCCGCTGCGCGAGGCGCTGACCGTGGCGGCGGTGGAGCGCGCGCTTGCCATCACCGCGCAGGGCAACGACTACCGCCCGGCGGGCGAGATCCTCGACGAGCGCGCCTTCGTCAACGGCATCGTCGGGCTGATGGCGACGGGGGGCTCGACCAACCTGGTGATCCACCTGCCTGCGATGGCGCGGGCGGCCGGGATCCTGCTCGAGCTGCAGGATTTCGCCGATCTCTCGGACGTCGTGCCGCTGATGGCGAAGGTCTATCCCAACGGACTGGCCGACGTGAACCACTTCCATGCGGCGGGCGGGCTCGCCTTCATGATCGGCGAGCTGCTCGGGGCGGGGCTTCTGCACCCCGACACCCGCACCGTGGCGGGCGACGGGCTCGCGCTCTACACGCGCGAGCCGAAGCTGCGGGACGGCCGGCTGACCTGGGAGGAAGGCCCCGGCGAGACCGGCAACGACCGCATCCTGCGGCCCGCGCGCGACCCGTTCCAGCCGACGGGCGGGCTGCGGCGGCTTGCCGGCAACCTCGGCACCGGGGTGATGAAGGTCTCGGCGGTGGCGCCCGAACGCCACGTGGTCGAGGCGCGGGCGCGCATCTTCCACGACCAGAACGAGGTCAAGGCCGCGTTCCGCGCCGGCGCCTTCACCGAGGACACGGTGGTCGTCGTCCGCTTCCAGGGGCCGCGGGCGAACGGGATGCCCGAGCTGCATGCCCTGACGCCGACGCTTTCGGTCCTGCTCGACCGGGGGCTGAAGGTCGCGCTGGTCACCGACGGGCGCATGTCGGGGGCGAGCGGGAAGGTTCCCGCGGCGATCCACGTCGCCCCTGAGGCGGCCGAGGGCGGACCGCTCGCACGGCTGCGCGACGGCGATCTCGTGCGCGTCGATGCAGTGGCCGGCAGGCTCGACGTGCTCGAACCCGGCTTCGAGGCGCGCGAGCCGGTGCGGCCCGACCTCTCGGCCAACGGCTGGGGCCTGGGGCGGGAGATGTTCGAGCTGTTCCGGCGCAATGCCGGCCATGCGACCACCGGCGGCTGTTCGCTCCTGTGAGCGGCCGCCGCAAGAGATTTCGTGCCTCCGGCGGGGATATTTGGAAAAGGGGAAGCAACCGAGCGTTAACCTCTTCGTGCTGGACTTGGCACCGCGGTACAGGCGGGGACGCCGATGACCGCAAAGGGGAAGCCTTCCCGGGCCTGTCCTCCGGCCCGGGAAGGTGGACTTCCCCGGCCTCCGCCAGGCCCCGCGCCCTGCCCCTTCCCCTTTTCCAAATATCCCCGCCGGAGGCTCCCACGGGTTGCCCCAGGAACCGACAGGACCAGACCGATGACCCCCGCCGAAGCCTCCCGCCGCACCGCCGAGATCTGTGCGCTCGCCCCGGTGATTCCCGTGCTCGTGATCGAGGACGCGCGCGCGGCGCGGCCGCTCGCCGAGGCGCTGGTGGCCGGCGGGCTGCCCGCGCTCGAGGTGACGCTGAGGACACCCGCCGCGCTGGACGCGATCCGGGCGATGGCAGAGGTCGAGGGCGGGATCGTCGGCGCGGGCACGCTCCTGTCGCCGGCCGACGTCCGGGCGGCGAAGGCGGCGGGGGCACGCTTCGGGGTCTCGCCCGGCGCGACCGTGCGGCTGCTCGAGGCCTGCGAGGAGGCTGACCTGCCGCTCCTGCCCGGCGCGGCGACGGCCTCCGAGGCGATGGCGCTGCTCGAGCGCGGCTACACCGCGGCGAAGTTCTTTCCCGCCGAGCAGGCGGGCGGGGTCGCGGCGCTGAAGGCGCTGGGCGCGCCGCTGCCGCAGCTCCGCTTCTGCCCGACCGGGGGCGTGAGCCTGCGGTCGGCGCCGGACTATCTGGCGCTGGCCAACGTGATGTGCGTCGGCGGCTCCTGGGTGGCGCCGCGGGCGATGGTCGAGGCGGGCGACTGGGCCGGGATCACGGCGCTCGCGCGCGAGGCGGCGGCGCTCTCCCGGCCCTGACCGGCCGGCCCCAGGGTCAGGGCCCATTGATCGGCTTGAGGCTTCCCGGTCTGCATGATTCAAGCTCCCCAACCTGCGGGGGTGATGATGAGCAACCCTTTCAGGCTGACCGAGGAGCAGGTGGAGCGGCTACGGCCGTCTATTCCGAAGAGCCATGGCCGGCCGCGGGTCGAAGACCGGCGTGTTCCGAGCGGGATAATCTTTATTGATCGCAATGGCTTGCGGTGGTGTGACGCCCCGCATGAGTATGGTCCGCCGAAGACCCTCTGCAACCGCCGGGCCCGGTGGAGCCGGATGGGGGTCTTTGCCCGGATGATGGAGGGGCTGGCCTCCGAAGGCGCCGATCAGAAGAGCATCATCGGCGCGACCTATCTGAAGGCGCACCGCACGGCCTCGAGCCTGCGGGCGAGAAAGGGGGACCCGACGACCAGCGCGGGCGCCTGATCGGGCGCACGAAGGGCGGGCTGAACACCAAGCTGCATGCCGTCACCGACGCCAAGGGACGGCCCCTGAAGGTCTTCACGACCGCAGGCCAGGTCAGCGGCTACCTGGGCGCGGCGGCCCTTCTTGG
>JANZZL010000098.1 GCA_026419405.1 Paracoccaceae bacterium
GCCTCGGCAAGAGCGGTTCCACCAAACGCCATTCCTCGTCGCTCAGATCATAACGTGCCATGAAACCCTCCCGCCATTGGCAGAAGTGAATCAGATGCCAGACACAACGGGAATCCCCTTATTGAGTACGCCACCTAGCCGGGCGGAGGGCTAGCCGCCCGCGGCGATGACCTCGAGCGCCCGCGCCGCGAAGCGCTCCGCCAGCGGCCCCAGCGCCGCCGCCCCCTCCGAGGCCGCGCTGCCGGCGCGCGCCCGGTCGGCGATGCCGCGGAAGATGACGGCGAAGCGGAAGAGCGCGAAGGCCACGTGGAACGGGGCAAGCGGCGGGGTCGGCGCCGCATGGGCGTGGTATTCGGCCAGGAACTCCTCGCGGTCGGGGATGCCCGAGTCCTCCCAGCCGGTGCCGAGCAGGCCGCCGTATTCCTCGGCCGAGGAATGCCAGGGGATCACGCAGAAGCCGAGGTCGGCCAGCGGATGGCCGAGCGTCGCCAGTTCCCAGTCGAGGACGCCCACGATCCGCGGCTCGGTCGGGTGGATCAGCAGGTTGCCGAGGCGGAAGTCGCCATGCGCGATCGCCACCCGGCCGTCGTCCGGCGGAAGCCTGGCCTGAAGCCAGCCGAGCACCCGGTCGAGCGCCGGGATCGGCCCGCCGGGCGAGTCGCGGTACTGCCGGCCCCAGCGCGCGATCTGCCGCGCGAAGTAGCTTCCCGGCCGGCCGAAGTCGCAAAGTCCGACATCCTGCGGCCGCACGCGGTGCAGCCGCGCCAGCGTGCGCGCCATGTCGAGGTAGATCGCGCGGCGCTCGGGCGGGCTCAGCCCCGGCAGGGTCGCATCGGCGAAGACCCGGCCCTCGAGCCGCTCCATCACGTAGAAGGGCGTGCCGAGCACGCGGGCATCCTCCTCGAGCCAGAGCGCCCGCGGCACCGGGACATCCGTCGCCTCGAGCGCCCGCAGCACGCGGAACTCGCGTTCCACGGCATGCGCGCCCGGCAGGATCGGGCCCTCGGGCTTGCGGCGCAGGACGTAGCGCGCCGCGCCCCGGTCGACGAACCAGGTCGGGTTCGACTGCCCGCCGCCGATCCGCTCGGCCCGGAGCGGGCCCGCCGGCGCCCGCGTCGCGAACCAGGCGTCGAGCGCGGCGAGGTCGAGGCCGGTCACGGCGCCACCTCCCAGCGCCAGAAGCCGCGCCCCTCCTCGGCGAGGTGGCGGTTCAGCACCATCTGGTGCACCTCGTCGGCGCCGTCCACCAGCCGCGCCTGCCGGGCGTAGCGGTAGATCCATTCCAGCACCGTGTCCTGCGAGTAGCCGCGCGCCCCGTTGATCTGGATCGCCGTGTCGGCCGCCCGGTGCAGCAGGTTCGCGACATGGATCTTGGCCATCGAGATCTCCTTGCGCGCGCGGCTGCCCCGGTCGAGCGCCCAGGCCGCCTTCATCACCAGGAGCCGCCCGGTCTCGATCCCCATGGCAAGGTCGCCCATGCGGATCTGGACCGACTCGCGGTCCGCGAGCCGGATGCCGAAGCCGTGCCGCGCGCGGGCGTAGTCCTGCGCGATCTCGACGCAGCGCCGGGCAAGCCCCAGCCAGCGCATGCAGTGGGTGAGCCGCGCCGGCCCGAGCCGCATCTGGGTGAGCCGCAGCCCGAGGCCCTCGCCGAGCAGCACCCGGTCCTGCGGCAGGTCCAGCCCCTCGTAGAGCAGTTCGCAATGCCCGCCGTGCTCCTCCGGCCCCAGGATCGGGATGCGCCGCGCGATCCGCCAGCCGGGATCGTCGCGGTGATGCAGGAAGGCGGTGAGGCCGCGGCGCGGGTCCTCGGAGGTGCGCGCGATCAGGATGAAGTGCGCCGCCCCCTCGGCCCCGGTGATGAACCACTTGCGCCCGTGCACCACGTAGCGGTCGCCCCGCCGTTCGGCCCTGGTCAGCATCATCCCCGGATCCGAACCGCCGCCGGGATGCGGCTCGGTCATCGCGAAGGCCGACCGGACCGCGCCCGCGGCGACGGGCGCGAGCCAGCGCGCCCTCTGCTCTGCGGTCGCGGCCTTCTCCAGCACCATCATGTTGCCGTCGTCGGGGGCCGCCGCGTTGAACACGACGGGGCCGAAGATCGACCGGTTCATCTCCTCGTAGCAGGCGGCCAGGCCGACCATGCCGAGGCCCTGCCCGCCGTTCCCGGGCCCGAGCTGGAGGCACCAGAGCCCCTCTGCCCGCGCCTTCGCGCGCAGCTCGGCAAGCGGCGCCTCGGCGATGTTCCCGTGCCGGTCCCAGTTCGCGCGATCGGCCTCGACCGGCAGGATCTCGTCCGCGACGAAGCGGGCGATCCGGGCGCGGAAGTCCTCGTCGCGGGCAGAGAGGGTGAAGTCCATGTCGCGTCCCCCGGTGTCCGGCCCCCGAGACCGGCGGCCCGCGGGCCGGCCGCGCCCGCACCGGCACCCTTCCACGGCGCGGCGCGCGGCTCAACACCCGCCTGCCCGCAGCCCCGCCGCGCTCACACCGACCGCCTCCGGGCCGCGCCCCCGCCGCGTGCCGGCAGCCGCGCCCCGGGCGGCCGGAGCGCCGCCGCGCGGCCGGCGGGCGGGCGCGCATCCCGCACCTAGACCAAGGTCGCGCTTGCCTGCGTGGCAGGATGCCGCAATCTGGGCGCGCCCATGAAGAGGAGGATCAGTCATGGCCTGGAGGAAACCCGTCGCCCGCGAGATCCGCTGCGGGATGGAGATCAACATGTACGGCCCCGGCGAGGACGATCCGCGTCAGACCGGCCGCGACGCGATCTGAGCGCCTTCGGGCCCGATGCACCTGAGAGTTCTTGGGGCGGCCGCCGGCGGCGGGCTGCCCCAGTGGAATTGCGGCTGCCGGAACTGTGCCGATTCGCGCGCGGGCCGGATCCCCAGCATGACCCAGTCCTCGCTTGCCGTCTCGGCCGACGGCGCCGCCTGGGTCCTGCTCAACGCCTCGCCCGATCTCAGGATGCAGCTCCTCGGCGCGCCGTCGCTGCGCCCCCGGGGCCTGCGGGACACGCCGGTCGCGGCGGTCGTGCTCACGAATGCCGACGTCGATCACATCGCCGGGCTGCTCACGCTCCGCGAGAAGACCGCCTTCGACCTCCACGCCACGCCCGAGGTGCTGGCCACGCTTGCGGCGAACGCGGTGTTCGACGTGCTTGACGCGGGCCTCGTCCGGCGCTGCCCGATGGCGCTCGACACGCCCTTCGAACCCGCTCCGGGCCTCCGCATCACCCCCTTCGCCGTGCCTGGCAAGGTCGCGCTCTACCTCGAGGGCGCGCGCCCGGATCTCGGCGAGATCGGCGAGCGGACCGTGGGCCTGATGATCGAGGACGCGGCCGCCCGGCTCGCCTACGTGCCGGGCTGCGCCGCGCTTCCCGACTGGCTGGTCGAGCGCCTCGGCGGGGCCGACCTGCTGTTCTTCGACGGCACGGTGTGGGAGGACGACGACATGCCGCGCACCGGCACCGGGGACAGGACCGGTGCGCGCATGGGCCACGTGCCGATGCAGGGCCCGGCGGGCAGCCTGGCGCGGCTCGCCGCGCTGCCCGCGCGCACGCGCAAGGTCTACATCCACATCAACAACACCAACCCCGTCCTCCAGCCCGCCGGGCCGGAGCGCGCCCTGCTCGCGCGGGCGGGCTGGGAAGTCGCGCACGACGGCATGGAGGTCACGCTGTGAACGCCCGCCCCGACAGCCGCGAGATGTTCGAGGCCCGCCTGCGCGCGATCGGCGCCGAGCGCTACCACGACAAGCACCCGTTCCACCGGCTGCTGCACTCGGGCGGCTGCACCCCCGACCAGGTGCGCGCCTGGGTGATCAACCGCTACTACTACCAGTCGCGCATCCCGATGAAGGACGCGGCCTTCCTCTCGCGGGTTGACGACCCCGAGCTGCGCCGCATCTGGCGCTCGCGCATCGAGGACCACGACGGACGCGAGCCGGGGACGGGCGGCATCCACCGCTGGCTGAAGCTGGCCGAGGGCGTGGGGCTCGATCCCGCCTACGTCGCCTCCTGCCGGGGCGTGCTGCCGGCCACCCGCTTCGCGGTCGATGCCTATGTCCGCTTCGTGCGCGACGAGCCGCTGCTGTCGGCCGTGGCCGCCTCGCTCACCGAACTCTTCGCGCCGAAGATCCATGCCGAGCGCATCGCGGGCCTTCTCGCCCACTACGACTTCGCCAACGAGGCCACGATCTCCTACTTCCGCCACCGGCTCACCGAGGCGCCGAAGGACGTGGCCTTCGGCCTCGCCTGGGTGCTCGACCATGCGCAGACGCGCGCGGACCAGGACGCCGCCGCCGCCGCGCTGACCTTCAAGACCGACGTGCTCTGGGCCCAGCTCGACGCGCTCTGGTCGGCCTATGTCGAGCCCGCGCGCATCCCGCCCGGCGCCTGGCAGCCGGGCGAGGGGCTCGCGTGACCGCCGCCTCCGACATCCCCGTCCTGCCGCGCGGGGTGCGCCTGCATCCCGACCGCGTGCGCGGGCTTACCGTCCTGCTGGCGCCCGAGCGGGTGCTGACCATCGACGCGACCGGCGCGGCGATCCTGTCGCGCGTGGACGGGCGGCGGAGCATCGGCGAGATCGCCGCCGACCTCGCCCGCGCCTATGCCGCGCCGGCCGAGGTGATCGCGCCCGACGTGATCGACTTCCTTCAAGACCTCGCGGAAAAGCGCATGGTGGACCTCCGCCATGGCTGACCCGCCGCTCGCCCTGCTTGCCGAACTGACGCACCGCTGCCCGCTCGCCTGCCCCTACTGCTCGAACCCGACCGAGCTTGTGGCGAAGGGGGCCGAGCTCGACACCGCGACCTGGGCGCGGCTCTTCCGCGAGGCCGCCGATCTCGGCGTGCTCCAGCTGCACCTCTCGGGCGGCGAGCCCGCCGCGCGGCACGACCTCGCCGATCTGGTCCGCGCCGCGCGCGAGGCGGGGCTCTACACCAACCTCATCACCTCGGGCATCGGGCTCACGGGGGCGCGGCTCGCGGCGCTGGAGGCCGCGGGGCTCGACCATGTGCAGCTCTCGGTCCAGGGGGTGACCGCCGAGGTCTCCGACCGGATCGGCGGCTACCGCGGCGGGTTCGAGCGCAAGATGCAGGTTGCCGCCGAGATCGCGCGGCTCGGCCTGCCGCTCACGCTCAATGCGGTCATGCACCGCGACAACCTCGACGACCTGCCCGCCACCATCGACCTCGCCGAACGGCTCGGGGCGCGGCGGATCGAGGTCGCCTGCGTGCAGTTCCAGGGCTGGGCGCTCGTCAACCGCGCGCGGCTCCAGCCGACGCCCGCGCAGGTGGAGCGCGCGAAGGCCGTGGTGCGCGCCGCGCAGGAGCGGCTGAGGGGCCGCCTCGTCATCGACTTCGTGCCGCCCGACTACCATTCCGACTATCCCAAGCCCTGCATGAACGGCTGGGGTTCCACCGGCCTCAACATCGCGCCCGACGGCACCGTGCTGCCCTGCCACGCGGCGCAGACCATCCCCGGCCTGAGCTTCGAGAACGCGACGGTCACGCCGCTCGCGCGGATCTGGCACGAGGGGGCGGCGTTCAACGCCTTTCGCGGCACCGGCTGGATGCCCGAGCCCTGCCGGAGCTGCGCGCGGCGCGAGATCGACTTCGGCGGCTGCCGCTGCCAGGCGATGGCGATCCTCGGCGATGCCCGCGCCCCCGACCCGGTCTGCCGCAAGACGCAGGGCCGCGCTGCGCTCGATGCGCTGCTGGCCGCCGAGGCGGGCCACGAGGGGGCGTTCGTCTACCGCCGGGCCTGAGGTGCCGCCCCGCGCCTGGGCCCCGCGCGCGGGCAGGCGCCGGGCGACCGGCTCGGCCTTGTCACCGCGCATGTCCCTGGGCACCGCGCGCGCAGGCGCCGCCTGCGCCGTTCGTCGGCGCGCCTCGCCCACACCCTGGGCCCCGCGCGTGCAGGCGCCGGGGACAGGGGCGACGGGGCCGGAGCGACGGGGCCGGAGCGAAGGGGCCGGAACGGGGGCCCGCGCTCGAGGTCGCGCGCGCGGACGCCGGGTCATCGCTGTCGCGGAAGGGCCTGAACGATCCTTGAGCCCCGCGCGCGGGCGGGCGCCGGGGCTGCGATACTGTCTGCCAAGTCCCGCTCGAACTGAGCCCCGCGCGCGGGCGGGCGCCGGTCAGGCGCCCTTCGCCTCCCGCGCCGCCGCGGCGGCGAGAAGCGCCACCACCTCGGCGTCCTCCGTCTGCGGAAAGCTGCGGTAATGCGCGCCCACGGCGACGAAGGGCTCGGGCGTCTCGAGGCAGACCACCTCGTCGGCCAGGCCCGCCATCTCCCGCACGGCCTCGGCCGGGGCGACCGGCACGGCCAGCACGATCCGCGCCGGGCCGCGGGCACGCAGGACCTGAAGCGCGGCCTTCACCGTGGCGCCCGTGGCGATGCCGTCGTCGATCACGATCGCGGTCCGGCCCGCCACCTCGGGATCGGGACGCCCGCCGAGGTAGCGCGCCCGCCGCTCGGCGATCTCGGTCGCCCTGGCGGCGACGCGCGGGGCGAAGTCCTCCGGCCGCATGCCGATCATCGCCAGCACGTGCGGGTTGAACACGGTCACCGGCGGGTCGCCGTCGCCCACCGCACCCGCGGCCAGTTCCTCGTGCCCAGGCACGCCCAGCTTGCGGACGAAGAGCAGCCCCAGCGGCGCGCCCAGCCGCTCGGCCACCGGCGCCGCCACCGGCACGCCGCCGCGCGGCAGCGCCAGCACCACCGGACGCTCGGGCGCCCGCGCCGCCAGCGCCTCGGCCAGCGCCAGCCCCGCCTCGTGCCGGTCCCGGAACATGCCCCGCCTCCCGCCACACCCGGCCAGTCTGGCAGAGCGGGCCCCGCGCGCAAGGGCTCAGCCGCGCAGGACCCCGCCGGTGGCCTTGGCCACCTTCTCGACGATCGCCGCCGAGACCGCCTCGATCTCGGCCTCGGTCAGCGTCCGCTCGCGCGGCTGGAGCCTCACGGTGATGGCGAGCGACTTGCGCCCCTCGCCCAGCGCCCCGCCATGGAACTCGTCGAAGACCCGCACGCTCTCGATCAGCGCCTTGTCGGCGCCCGCCGCGGCATTGACCAGCGTCAGCGCCTCGACGCGGGCATCGACCACGAAGGCGAAGTCGCGCTCCACCGCCTGGAGATCGCTGATCGCCAGCGCGGGCCGCGTCGCCGTCCGCACCCGCGGCAGGGGCACCTCGGCCGGCCAGACGGTGAAGGCGACCGCCGGGCCCTTCACCTCCATCGCGCGCAGCACCTTCGGATGCAGCTCGCCGAACACACCCAGCACCTTCTTCGGCCCGAGGCAGATCTGCCCGTGCCGCCCCGGGTGCCACCAGCCAGGGCCGTTCCTCAGGATCTGCACCTTCGCCGGCGCGCCGATCGCGGCCAGCACGGCCTCCGCATCGGCCCTGGCGTCGAAGACGTCCACCGGCCGGCTCTCGCCGTGCACGTCCTTCGGGCCGGTCCGCCCGACGAGCAGGCCCGAGACGGCAAGCCCCTGCTCTCCCGGCTCGCCGCCGTGGAACACCGGCCCCACCTCGAACAGCGCGAGGTCCGCGAACCCCCGCGCCTGGTTGCGCGCCGCCGCCCGCAGCAGCCCCGGCAGCAGGTCGGGGCGCATGTGCGTCATCTCCGACGAGATCGGGTTCTCGATCCGCAGCGCCTCGCCCCCGCCGCCGAAGAGCCGCGCGGCGGCCTCGTCGATGAAGCTGTAGGTCACGCACTCGTTGTAGCCGAGCGCCGCGCAGCTCCGCCGCGCCGCCGCCTCGCGCCGCTGCAGCGGCGTCAGCACCGGCTTCGGCACGCCCGGCACCGCCCGCGGCAGCGGCCGGCCCCTCAGCCGCGTCAGCGAGGCGATGCGCGCCACCTCCTCCACCAGGTCCGCCTCGCCCTGGATGTCGGGCCGCCACGAGGGCGGATGCGCCATCTCGCCCTCGAGCCGGAAGCCCAGCGCCTCCAGCGTCCGCCGCTGCTCCTCGGCGGGGATGTCCATGCCGACGAGCCGCACCACGCGGTCGGGGTCGAAGCGGAAGGCGCGGTCCGTGTCGGGCACGGCGCCGTCGATCACCACCTCCGAGGCCTCGCCGCCGCAGAGGTCCAGGATCATCCGCGTCGCCATCTCCAGCCCCGGCAGGGTGAAGGCGGGGTCCACCCCCCGCTCGAACCGGTAGCGCGCGTCCGAGCTGATCCGCAGCGCCCGGCCCGTCGCGGCGACCACGATGGGCGTCCAGTAGGCGCTCTCGAGGAACACGTTCACCGTGGCCTCCGTCACGCCGGTGTGCTCGCCGCCCATGATCCCGGCGATGCTCTCGGGCCCCGCGTCGTCCGAGATCGCCATCTGCCCGGCGGCAAGGCGGTAGGTCCGCCCGTCGAGCGCCAGGATCTCCTCGCCGCCCTGCGCGGGGTGGATGCGCAGATCGCCCTTCACCCGGTCGGCGTCGAAGACGTGCAGCGGCCGGTTCCAGCCGTAGGTGAAGTAGTTCGTCACATCGACCAGCGCCGAGATCGGGCGCAGGCCGATCGCGCGCAGCCGGTCCTGCAGCCACTGCGGCGAGGGACCGTTGCGGACCCCCCGGATCAGCCGCCCGGCGAACAGCGGGCAGCCATGCGCCTTCAGCGCGGGCTCGATCCGCACCCCGATCGGGCAGGGGAAGGCGCCCCGCACCGGCTCGGCGGTCTCGGGCTTCAGCACGCCCAGCCCCCGGGCGGCCAGATCGCGCGCGATCCCCCGCACGCCCAGCGCATCGGGCCGGTTGGGCGTGATCTTGATGTGGAACACCGGGTCCACCCGGCCGGGGTCGTGCACCGCGAGCCAGTCCACGAAGCGCTGCCCGACCTCGCCCGAGGGCAGCTCGATGATCCCCTCGTGCTCGTCGGACAGCTCGAGCTCCCGCTCCGAGCACATCATCCCCTGGCTCTCCACGCCCCGGATGCGGCCGACGCCCAGCGTCACGTCGATGCCCGGAACGTAGTCGCCGGGCTTCGCCAGAACCGCGATGATCCCCGCCCGCGCGTTCGGCGCCCCGCAGACGATCTGCCGCTCGCCCTCGTCGGTCAGCACCCGGCAGACGCGCAGCCGGTCGGCATCGGGGTGCGGCTCGGCATGGAGCACCTTCGCCAGCGTGAAGGCCTTCAGCCGCTCCGCCGGGTCGCGCACTTCCTCGACCTCGAGCCCGAGGTCGGTCAGCGCCGCGGCGATCTCGGCGACCGGGGCGGTGGTCTCCAGATGGTCGCGCAGCCAGGCGAGGGTGAATTTCATCGTGCCGCCCCCCTGACAGCGGGACCGGAACGGTCGATCGCAAGGACTGTCAGCGCCAGGGCGATTCCAGGCATCCGCATCGAAGTCATCGCATCATCCAACCAACGACACACGGCGCGCCTTGCGACCCGCCACCCGCGCCTGCTGCGCAGCTCTCGAAGTCGCTCCCCTCCCCCGCGCGCCAGCCTCGGATGCGGGCAGAGCCGCCCCGCACCAGGGTTGCCGCTCGGAAGCCCCTCGCCGATCGGCGACTTCACGCGGACCTTCGCGTCGGACGGTGAGACGACGTCGATCCGCTTGCGGAGGTCCGGCGCCCCTGCGCCGGCGAGCCCGACCATCGGCGGGGCGCCGGCGTCCGCAAGCATCGCAGCCCGCCCGGCGCCGGCTTCCTCGGGTTCCGCCAGAAGGCGCCCGGTGACGAGATCCCGCCTCACCTGCTCAACCCCCCGCTCAGCGTCGGCATGTCGAGCGCCGCGAAGCCGTAGTGCCTGAGCCACCGCAGGTCGCTCTCGAAGAACGCGCGCAGATCCGGGATCCCGTATTTCAGCATCGCGATCCGGTCGATCCCCATGCCGAAGGCAAAGCCCTGCCACTCGGCCGGGTCCACCCCGGCCGCCGACAGCACCTTGGGATGCACCATGCCCGAGCCGAGGATCTCCATCCACGACTCCCCCTCGCCCACCTTCAGTTGCCCCCCTTCCCAGGAACATCGCAGGTCCACCTCCGCCGAGGGCTCGGTGAAGGGGAAGTGGCTGGCGCGGAAGCGCAGCTCCACGTGGTCCACCTCGAAATAGGCGCGGCAGAACTCCTCCAGCACCCATTTCAGATGCGCCATCGAGATGTCGCGGTCGATCGCCAGCCCCTCCACCTGGTGGAACATCGGCGTGTGGGTCTGGTCCATGTCCATCCGGTAGACGCGGCCCGGCGCGATCACCCGGATGGGCGCGCCGTGCTCGGCCATCGCGCGGATCTGCACCGGCGAGGTATGGGTTCGCAGCACGTGCGGCGGGCGGTCGTCGCCCGGCAGCCGCGCCATGAAGAAGGTGTCGTGCTCCTGCCGCGCGGGGTGCTCGGGCGGGATGTTGAGCGCATCGAAGTTGTGCCAGTCGCTCTCGATCTGCGGCCCCTCGGCCACCGCGAAGCCCATGTCGGCGAAGATCGCCGTCACCTCCTCCATGACCTGGCTCACCGGGTGCACCGTCCCGGCCGGCCGCCGCCGCGCGGGCAGGGTCACGTCCAGCCACTCCGCGGCCAGCCGCTCCTCCAGGGCGGCATCCGCCAGCGCCGCCCGCCGCGCCTTCAGCGCCGCCTCCAGCTCGTCCTTCAGCGCGTTCAGCGCCGGCCCTGCCACCTGGCGCGCCGCCGGATCCATGCCGCCCAGCTCCCGCATCCGGAGCGAGATCTCGCCCTTGCGGCCCAGCGCGGCCAGCCGCACCGCCTCCAGCGCCGCCTCGTCGGCGGCCCCGGCCACGGCCTCCAGATACCTCGCCCTCAGCTCGCCCAGCCCGTCCATCGCGCGTCCTCGCCTCTCCGCGGCTGCCTAGCCGCAGCCCCTCCCGCCGGCAACCCCCTTCCCCTTTTCCAAGTATCCTCGGGGGGTCCGGGGGGCAGACGGCCCCCCGGCCGCCGCCGACGAAAAACCCCGCCGACCCGGAAGCCGGGCCCGCGGGGTCTGACCTTCTCCCTTCCGGGAAAGTGCTTACGCGAGCGCCGCCTTCGCCTTCTCGACGATGGCGCCGAAGGCCGCCGGCTCGCGCACGGCCAGATCGGCCAGCACCTTGCGGTCGACCGCGATGCCGGATTTCGCCAGACCGTCGATGAAGCGCGAATAGGTCAGCGTCGCATCGGCCTCGCGCACCGCGGCGTTGATCCGCTGGATCCACAGCGCGCGGAAGTTGCGCTTGCGCGCCTTGCGGTCGCGGGTCGCATACTGGTTCGCCTTGTCCACCGACTGTGCCGCCACCTTGAAGGTGCGCGAGCGCATGCCGTAATGGCCCTTGGCCTGGTCGATCACCTTCTTGTGGCGGCGGTGGGTGACGGGTCCGCCCTTCACTCGGGACATCTCTCGGGCCTCCTCAGCGGTCGTACGGCATGTAGGTCTTGATGATCTTCGTGTCGGACTTCGACAGCACCGTGGTGCCCCGCGCATCGCGGATGAAGTCGTTCGACCGCTTGATCATCCCGTGACGCTTGCCGGCCTGGGCGGACTTGATCTTGCCCGTGGCAGTCATCTTGAAGCGCTTCTTGGCGCCGGACTTGGTCTTCATCTTCGGCATTTCGGCTCCTTCCGGACGTTTCGCGCGCGACTCGGCATGCCGTTCACGGCCGGCCGCGCGGGATTGCAGGCCCGGGCGTATAGGGCCGCCCGGCCTGCCGCGCAAGTCCCTTCCGGCTCAGACCAGCCGGCGCAGCACCGAGATCACCACCTCGGGGATGTCGGTGATCGCGTAGCCCCCCGGCTTGTTGACGGCCGCGATGACAATCACCGTCAGCGCGACGAGCGAGGTGAACCCCACGACCTTCGAGGGCCGGCCGTCGTGCAGCACGTTGTGGATCACCGAGGGGAACGAGACCGCCCCCAGCAGCACGCCGATCGTCATCACGACATCCGGGTCCATGCGCGGCACCTCCCCGGGAACCACCTGCGCACAGGCTATTCGGGATCGGCCCGGTAGATCAATCGCTCATCGCAGGGCGCGACCCGCAGGATGTTCGTCGTGCCCTGCACGTTGAACGGCACGCCGGCGGTGACCAGGATCTGGTTCGCCTCGGTGGCGAAGCCCATGCTCCGCGCCGCGCGGACGGCGGCGATCACCGCCTGCTTGAAGCGCTCCACATTCTCCTCGATGATCACGCAGGTCGTCCCCCAGGTCAGGCAGAGCTGACGCGCCGTGCGCTCGAGCGGCGTCAGCGCCACGATCGGCACGCGCGGGCGCTCGCGCGCCACCAGCCGCGCCGTGGTGCCCGACTGGCTGAAGCAGCAGATCGCGCGGATGTCGGTCGTCTCGGCGATCTCGCGCGCCGCGGCCACGATGCCGTCGGCCACCGTCTGCCGCTTCGCCGAGCGGCTCGCCTCGATGATCTCGCGGTAGGTCGGGTCGCTCTCGACCGACATCGCCACGTTGTCCATCGTGCGCACCGCCTCGACCGGATAGTTGCCGGCCGCCGACTCGGCCGAGAGCATCACCGCATCCGCCCCCTCGTAGATCGCGGTCGCCACGTCCGAGACCTCGGCCCGCGTCGGCACCGGGCTCTCGATCATGCTCTCGAGCATCTGCGTCGCGACGATCACCGGCTTGGCCGCGGCCCGGGCGCCGCGCACCAGCCGCTTCTGGATCGGCGGCACCGCCTGCACCGGCAGTTCCACGCCGAGGTCGCCGCGCGCCACCATGATCCCGTCCGAGACCGCCAGGATCTCGCTGTAGCTCTTCACCGCCGCCGGCTTCTCGATCTTCGACAGGATCGCCGCCCGGCCCTTCGCCAGCGCGCGCGCCTCCTCCACGTCGGCCGCGCGCTGCACGAAGGAAAGCGCCAGCCAGTCCACCCCCAGTTCGCAGGCGAATTCCAGGTCGCGGCGGTCCTTCTCGCTCAGCGCGGCCAGCGGCAGCACCACGTCGGGCACGTTCACGCCCTTGCGGTTCGAGATCGTGCCCCCCGCCATCACGGTGCAGTCGGCGAAATCCTTCCCGCAGGTATCCACCCTCAGCCGGATCTTGCCGTCGTTGACCAGAAGCGTCGCGCCCGCCTCCAGCGCCGCGAAGATCTCCGGGTGGGGAAGCTGCACGCGGCTCGCCGTGCCTTCGGCCGGGTCGAGGTCGAAGCGGAAGCGCTGGCCCTCCGCCAGCTCCTCCTCGCCGTTCGCGAAGGTCCCGACGCGCAGCTTCGGCCCCTGCAGGTCGGCGAGGATCGCGATCGGCATCCCGAGGTCGGCCTCCACCTTCCTGACCAGCGCGTGGCGGCGGCCGATGTCCTCGTGCGTGCCGTGGCTCATGTTCAGACGGAACACGTCCGCCCCGGCCTCCGACAGCGCCCGGATCATCTCGTAGCTGTCCGAGGCCGGCCCGAGCGTGGCCACGATCTTCACGTTGCGGTGGCGTCTCATGTCGGGTCTCTCCGGGCGTCTCGTGTCCGTTAGCGCAAACTCGCCCCCGTATCGCCGAATTCCCCGCCGGGGGCAACCGGGGCAACGGCGGCCGCGCCCCGGCCCCCCGCCCCGGCCCCGGCCTCGCCCCGCCGCGGGCCGCTCCGCCGCCGGCTTCCCTCCGCCGGCCGCCTCGCGTAAGGGAAGGCCGCGCTCCGCCCCAGGATCCGATCCCGCATGGAACCCCCCTTCGTCATCCTCGGCGCCGACCGTCCGTCGCGCTGGCTTCTCACCTGCGACCATGCCTCGAACCGCGTGCCGGAGGAGGTCGGCGGCACGCTCGGCCTCTCCGAGGGCGAGATGGGCCGCCACATCGCCTACGACATCGGCGCCGCCGCGGTCACCCGGCGGCTCGCCGAACGCCTCGGCGCGCCGGCGATCCTGACCACCTTCTCGCGCCTGGTGATCGACCCCAACCGCGGCGAGGACGACCCGACCCTGGTGATGAAGCTCTACGACCGCACCATCGTGCCGGGCAACCGCCACGTCGATGCGGCCGAGACCGAACGCCGCCTCGCCCTGTTCCACCGCCCCTACCACGCCGCGCTCGCCGCGCTCGCCGCACGGCGGCCCGACACGGTGCTCTGCGCGATCCACTCCTTCACGCCGCGGCTGATCGGCCGGCACCCCCGGCCCTGGCACATCGGCGTGCTCCATGCCGAGGATCACCGCCTCGCGCATCCGCTCATCGCCCGCCTCTCGGCCCAGCCCGACCTCTGCGTGGGCGACAACGAGCCCTATTCCGGCCACCTGCCGGGCGACACGCTCGACCGCCACGGGCTGCGCGCCGGCCGGCCGCACGTGCTGATCGAGATCCGCCACGACCTGATCGCCACGCCCGACGGCCAGATCGCCTGGGCCGACCGGCTGGCACCCGTCCTCGAAGAGGCGCTGGCCGACTCCGGCGTCTGAGGGTTGCCTCCGCGGCTGTCTCTTATACACATCT
>JANZZL010000110.1 GCA_026419405.1 Paracoccaceae bacterium
GGGTGGGGGCGGCGGCCGGGGCCGGGGCGGCGGCCGGGGCCGGGGCGGCGGCCGGGGCGGCCGCGGTATGGGGCGGCATCGCCTCCAGCGCCTCCACGTCCTTCAGCGCGGCCAGCGCCGCGCGCAGCTCGCCGAGCGTGACCGAGTTCTCCACCGACACCGGCGCTCGGCCGGCGCGGATCGCCGCCTGCACCGCCATCAGGATGAAGACCAGCACCGCCGGCAGCAGGTCGATGGCGATGGCGCCGGCCCAGGAGGGCACGAAGTTGCGCGCATAGCGGATCACCGCGTCGGCGGTCGAGATCGGGGTATAGGTGATCTCGGGCGGCTCAGGCAGCGCCAGCACCTCGGCGGCGGCCGCGCGCAGGGTCTCGGCGCGCCGTCCGAGCACCTCGAGCACCGAGGCGATCGTCGCCGCCTGGCCGTCGCGGATCGCCCCCGTGGTGCCGTCGAGCTCCGGCAGCACGACCGAGGCCGCGAGGTCCGAGGCCGCGCGGTCCACCAGGGGGGCGGCCGAGAGCTGACGCAGCCGGGTGATCACGCCGGCAAGCCGCACCGCCTCCTCCGAGAAGGCGACCGAGCGCGCCTCGACCGGCCCGCGCTCCACCGTCAGCGCGCGCATCCCGCTCAGGATCGCGTTGCCCTCGGCGAAGGCGGCGCCGATCGGTGCCTCGAGCGCGGCGATCTGCTCCTCCAGCGCGGCCAGTTCCTGCGCCTTCTGCGTCAGCACGCGGAACACCGCGCCGCGCCCGGCGAAGCCCGAGAGGTCGCCCGTCGCCTCCTGTTCCGAGAGGTCCTGGAAGCTCTGGCGCACGCGGGCCACGTCCTGCCCCAGGGCCTGCGCCGAGAGCGCGTTGAAATGCGCCCGCTCCAGCGCCTCCTGATAATCCTGCACGGTGCGCGCGAGGTGCTGCTCCACCGCCGCCGCGCCGGCGAGCGCCGCGGCATTGAGCCAGGACGACATCGCCACGATGGCGAGCGCGCCGAGCGCCATCGACAGCAGCAGCCCCACCCGCGCCGAGGCGGAGCGCACCGCCGGCAGGAGGCGCATCAGGTAGCTCCAGAAGACGAAGATCGCGACCGAGACGGCGACCGAGTAGGCGACCGCGGCGAAGAAGCTCAGCGCGCCCGCGTCGTCAAGGAGCGAGGAGACGCCGAGGTAGGTGTAGATCCCCGAGGCCACCGCCAGCACGCCGAGCGCGGCGGGCGTGAAGGCGTCGAGCCAGCTCAGGTGCCCCTCGAGCTCGCGGGCATGGCGCAGGCCCTCGGCCTCGCCCCGGCTCAGCTTCGCATCCTCGCTCATCGCCGCCGCCCCCGCATCCGCACCCGCGCAGATATAGCCGCGCGCGCCCCGGCGGCCAAATGGCAACGGCGTGAAGCGGCAGAGGCTGCGGCGGGACCGCCCGGACCGTGGAGGCGTCGATTTCCCGAGAGCCTGGTCCAACCAGGTGGGCGCCGGATACCTGGACCAGGGCCCAGGCAGAGCCAGCTCCCTCGAGAATGCGTATCGGCCACTGGAAAAAGGCCTCTGCACGCGAGGGGCAGTACCCGCCATCTGCAAACCTAGGGTCGCCGGCGGCCGCGCGCAAGGGCGCGGGCGGCGCTTGCGCCCGGCGCGGGGCCGGGGCAGGTTCCGGCGCGACGGGCGCGGCCGGGGCGGCACTCCGGGCCGGCAGCGCCGGGCGGCAACGGGGGCGGGGATGATACCGGTCAGGGGCTACGAGGGGCGGCGGGTCGCGGTGCTGGGCCTCGGCCGCTCGGGGCTGGCCGCCGCGCGGGCGCTGGCGGCGGGCGGGGCCGAGCCGCTGCTGTGGGACGACAGTCCCGAGGCGCGCGAGAAGGCCGCCGCCGAAGGCTTCGCGCTGCACGACCTCACCCGCACCGAGGCCTTCGCGGGCGTGGCGCTTCTCGTCACCTCGCCCGGCATCCCGCATCTCTACCCCCGGCCAAACCCGATCATCGCGCGCGCCTGGGACGCGGGCGTGCCGGTGGACAACGACATCGGGCTCTTTTTCCGCTCCTTCGGCTCCCGCGCCTGGGAGGAGTTCGACGTGGCGCCGCGGGTGGTCGCGGTGACGGGGTCGAACGGCAAGTCCACCACCTCGGCCTTGATCCACCACATCCTCGCCGGGAACGGCAGGCCGACCCAGCTCGGGGGCAACATCGGGCGCGGGGTGCTCGACCTCGACCCGCCGACCGACGGCATGGTGATCGTGCTGGAGCTCTCCAGCTACCAGACCGACCTCGCCCGCGCGCTGACGCCGGACGTGGCGGTGTTCACCAACCTCTCGCCCGACCACCTCGACCGGCACGGCGGCATGGGGGGCTACTTCGCCGCCAAGCGGCGGCTCTTCGCCGAGGGCGGCCCGGACCGCGCGGTGATCGGGGTGGACGAGGACGAGGGGCGCTACCTCGCCAACCAGCTCGCCGAGGGGCCCGAGGACGACCGGGTGATCCGCATCTCCTCGGGGCGCAAGCTCGACGGCTTCGGCTGGAGCGTCTTCGCCCGCAGGGGCTTCCTCGCCGAGTGGCGCAAGGGCCGCCAGGTCGCCGCGATCGACCTGCGCGGCATCCCCGGCCTGCCCGGCGCGCACAACCACCAGAACGCCTGCGCCGCCTACGCGGCGGCGCGGTGCCTCGGCCTGCCGCCCAAGGGGATCGAGGACGCCCTGCGCTCCTTCAGGGGCCTGCCCCACCGCAGCCAGCGCCTGGGCGAGCGCGGGGGCGTGGCCTTCGTCAACGACAGCAAGGCGACGAACGTCGACAGCGCGGCCAGGGCGCTGCAGGCCTTCCCGCGGATCCGCTGGATCGCGGGCGGGCTCGGCAAGGAGGGCGGGATCGCCGCGCTCGCGCCGCACCTGGGGTCGGTGGTCAAGGCCTACCTGATCGGCCACTCGGCCCGCGACTTCGCCCTGCAACTGCCTGACACGCCGCACGAGATCTGCGAGACGATGGAGCGTGCGGTGGCCCGCGCGGCCGAGGAGGCGCAGCCGGGAGAGGTGGTCCTGCTCGCCCCCGCGGCGGCCTCGTTCGACCAGTATCCGAACTTCGAGAAGCGCGGCGAGCACTTCGCCCGGCTGGTGGCGGAGCTGATCGGCTCCGGCCCGGCGGGCGACCGGGGCGACCCGGGCGGCGCGGAGGTTGCGCGAGGGTGAAGGCGCCGTCCCGGCGGGTTAACGCGGCCCGCGCGGCCGATACCGGGGGTGCACAGCGCGTATGACATCCGTGCACCGGGCGTATGACAGCCGCGCGCCGCGGGCGGCGGCGCGGAAAGGTTAACGCCGCGGCCGCGGCCCCCCGGCGGCGGGCGGCCGCCGGCGGAGGCGCCGCGCCAGCAGCGGCGCGGCGAGGATCACCACCAGGATGCGCAGCAGGTGATGCGCCACGACGAAGGCCACGTCGGCCCCGGCGACGAGCGCGATCACCGCCATCTCGGCCTGCCCGCCGGGCAGGAAGGCGAGGATCACGTCGAGCGGCGCGGCGGGCGAGAGCGTGAGCGCCGCCGCGATGACGGCGAGCGAGAGCGCGGCGAGGATCAGCGCGAAGGCGAGGCCGCCGCCGACCACGACCCGCAGCTCGCGCGCGGTGATCCCGGCATACTTCGAGCCGACCGCGATGCCGATGAAGAACTGCGCGGCGAGGATCGCCTCGGCCGGGGGGCGGCTCTGGATCAGGCCGGCGAGGCTGAGGCCCGCGGCGGCGATCATCGGCCCGAGGATCGAGGCGCCGAACAGGCCCACCCGCTCGGCCGCCTTCCAGCCGGCGAGCGCGGCGGCCGCCATCAGCGCGAGGTCGCGAAGCGGCAGCGCGGCGGCGGGCGCGCCCGGCGGGCGGGTGAGGTCGATGCCCTGGGCAAGGCCGAGCGCGAGCGGCGCAAGGGTGACGATGACGAGGACGCGGGTGGCATGCACGAGGCTCAGGGCGCGCAGGTCGCCGCCCGCCTCCTCGCCGAAGGCCAGCATGTCCTGCAGCCCGCCGGGCATGGCGCAGTAGAAGGCGGTCGGGTGGTCGAAGCCCATCACGCGGCGGAAGAACGGGTAGCCGGCCGCCAGAATCGCCGCGACGAAGAGCGGGACGAGCGCCAGCGTCGCGCCGTGCGAGGGCAGGCCGCGCACCAGCTC
Organism: Paracoccaceae bacterium; assembly: GCA_026419405.1. GTDB lineage: Bacteria > Pseudomonadota > Alphaproteobacteria > Rhodobacterales > Rhodobacteraceae > JANZZL01. The sequence continues at coordinate 4,122 of JANZZL010000110.1, forward strand.
GGGCGTGACCGTGGCGCCGATCGCCACGCCGAGCACGGTGCGCATCAGCGTGCCGAGCACGCCCATGCCCTGCAGCCGCGCGCCGGCGAGCGCGAAGCCGAGGCAGCCGAGCATCGGCCCGAGCAGGAAGGGCAGCGGCAGGCCGAGCGCCAGGAAGGCCGCCGCACCGAGCGCGGCGGCGGCGAGCGTGGTGCCGCGCGCCGGGGTGAGGAACCTCATCCGGCCACCCTGGGCTGCGACCAAAGTCGGCGCAAGGCCCGGCTTGACCCGCGCCCGGCGCCGTGCAGCATGGGGCGCGACCCCCGGCGAGGCTTCCCCTCCGTGACCCAGATCCCGCCCACCATCGACGCCGTGCAGGAGTTGCTGGCCGGCCAGTCCTACGTCTGCGGCCGGGCGCTGGCCACGGTCGTCTTCCTCGCGCTGAAGCTCGGGCGGCCGCTGTTCCTCGAGGGCGAGGCGGGCGTGGGCAAGACCGAGATCGCCAAGGCGCTGGCCCAGGGCCTCGGCCGGCGGCTGATCCGGCTCCAGTGCTACGAGGGGCTCGATGCCGCCTCGGCCGTCTACGAGTGGAACTTCGCCGAGCAGATGATCGCGATCCGCACCGCCGAGGCCGCCGGCGGCGCCGACCGCGACGTGCTGAAGGCCGAGCTCTTCACCGAGGACTACCTGATCGAGCGCCCGCTTCTCCAGGCGATGCGGCCGCAGGTCGAGGGGCCGCCGGTGCTGCTGATCGACGAGCTCGACCGCACCGACGAGCCCTTCGAGGCCTTCCTGCTCGAGGCACTCTCCGACTTCCAGGTGACGATCCCCGAACTCGGCACGGTCAAGGCCCCGGCGCCGCCGATCGTGATCCTGACCTCGAACCGCACCCGCGAGGTGCACGACGCGCTCAAGCGCCGCTGCCTCTACCACTGGGTGGACTACCCTTCCTTCGAGCGCGAGATGGAGATCGTGCGGGCGCGCGCGCCCGAGGCCTCGGAGGCGCTCTCGCGCGAGATCGTGGCCTTCGTGCAGAAGCTCAGGACCGAGGACCTGTTCAAGAAGCCCGGGGTCGCCGAGACGATCGACTGGGCCAAGTGCCTCTTGGCGCTCGACGTGATCGCGCTCAGCCCCGAGGTGATCGCCGACACGCTGGGCGCGATCCTGAAGTATCAGGACGACATCCAGAAGATCGAGGGGTCGGAGGCGCGGCGCATCCTGAACGAGGTGCGCAGCGGACTCGCGACCGTCTGAGCGATGCCCGCCGCGCGGCCGACATCGCGATTTCGCCACACTTTACGCCGCGTCAGGGTTATTCTCTGCGCCGACCGCCGGGCCCGCGGGTCGGGGCGGGATTCGTGCTGGAGAGGAACCCATGACTCGCTTGCCCACCGCCGCGCTCGCGGCTGCCCTCGTCGCGGCCGCCGGCCCGGCGTTCGCCTGCCCCGACTGGGAGGCGCGGCCGCATTTCGGCGACATCGAACTGAGCGCCGGCTTCGAGCCCGACCCCTGGCGCAAGCGTGTCACGGCGGGCGGCACGATCGACCTGGCGCGCTGCTTCTCGTCGGGCGAATCGGGCTATGTCACGACGCGGCCCGACTTCGACCTCTACTGGAAGGGCACCTCCGACCAGCTGACCATCGCGGTCGAGTCGAAGGCGGACGCGATCCTTCTGGTCAATGCGCCCGACGGCAAGTGGTATTACAGCGACGACTACCGCGGCTCGGATCCGGCGATCACCTTCTACAACCCGCAGGAAGGGCTCTACGACATCTGGATCGGCAGCTACGACGGCTCGCGCCGCAACCCGGCGAACCTGGTGTTCACCGAATACGACTACTGAGGCCGGCGGCCAGGGGGTGGCGTGGCTGAATACGCGCCGCTCGAGCTGCCCGACGAGGGCCGGCTGGCCGAGAACATCGTCCACTTCGCGCGGGCGCTCAGGAAGGCCGGCCTGCGGGTCGGGCCCGGCCGGGTGATCGAGGCGATCCGCGCCATCGAGGCGGCGGGCTTCACCGCGCGCGGCGACTTCTACTGGGCGCTGCACGCCGTCTTCGTCTCGCGCCCCGAGGAGCGGCAGGTCTTCGCCCAGGTGTTCCGCCTGTTCTGGCGCGACCCGCGCTATCTCGAGCACATGATGGCGGCGATGCTGCCCGCGGTGCGCGGCGTGCAGGAGGAGCGCCCGGCCGAGGCCGGGGCGAAGCGCGCCGCCGAGGCGCTGCTCGACGGCGTGGCGCGCGACCTGCCCGAGCTGCCGGCGGACGAGGGCGAGGGCAGCGAGATCGAGATCGACGCCGCGCTCACCATGTCGTCGGAGGAACGGCTGCGGACGCTCGACTTCGAGCAGATGACCCCGGCCGAGATGGCCGAGGCCAGGCGGATGCTGGCGCGGCTGTCGCTGCCGGTGCCGCCCATCGCCTCGCGGCGCACGCGGGCCGACCCGCGCGGGGCCGTGCCCGACTGGCGCGCGACGATGCGCGCGGCGATGCGGCGGGGCGGCGAGGTGACCGAGCTCGCCACCCGCTCGCGGCGGGAGCGCTGGCCGAACCTCGTGGTGCTCTGCGACATCTCGGGGTCGATGTCGGCCTACAGCCGCGTGGTGCTGCACTTCCTGCACGCGGTGGCCAACCGCAAGGGCGCGGGCTGGGCGAAGGTGCACGCCTTCACCTTCGGCACGCGGCTGACCAACATCACCCGCCACCTGGCGCAGCGCGACGTGGACGCCGCCCTGAAGGCGGCGGGCGCCGAGGCGCAGGACTGGGAGGGCGGCACGCGGATCGGGGCCTGCCTGCACGCCTTCAACCGCGACTGGTCGCGCCGGGTGATGGGGCAGGGAGCGGTGGTGCTGCTGATCTCCGACGGGCTCGACCGCGGCGATCCGGCGGCGCTGGCGCGCGAGATGGAGCGGCTGCACCTCTCGGCGAAGCGGGTGATCTGGGTGAACCCGCTGCTGCGCTGGCAGAGCTTCGCGCCGAAGGCCCGCGGCATCGCGGCGATGCTGCCGCATGTGGACAGCTTCCGCGCCGGGCATTCCATCGCCTCGCTCGAGGCGCTGGCCGAGGCGCTGGGCCGGCGCGACGACCTGGGCGAAAAGACGCGCATGTTATTGGCTATCGGCCGCAGATGACGGCATGGTCTACCGGAACCGGGCGCCTTGCGCTTCGTTGTCGTCACGCCGCCGCTCGCCCGGAGCGGCCGAACGGAGATGAGATGAGATGACCAGATCGTTCCTCAGGGCTTCCACCGCGATGGTGCTGGCGCTGTCGCTCGTCCAGGCGCCGCTGCCGGTGCTGGCGCAGGTGGATGCCTCCGACGCGGTCTGCGCCGACGGCTCGGCCCCGCCCTGCGGCGAGGGCCAGGGCACCACGGGCGCGGGCGCGGTGGAGGGCGCGGGCGCCGCCGAGGGCGGCGCGGCGACGGATGGCGGCGCGGTGTTCGTGACCCCGCCGGCCGAGGGCGGCGGATCGGTCGAGGGCGGGCTGGCCACCCCCGATTCGGGCGAGCCCCCGCCGCCCGAGGCGCCGGCCGGCGAGGCCGCCCCGTCCGGCGAGGCGCCCGCCGGGGGCGAGCAGCCCGCCGCCGAGGCGCAGCCGGCGGAGGAACAGCCCGCCGCCGAGGAGCCACCGGCCGAGGAACAGCCCGCCGCCGAGGAACCGCCGGCCGGCGAGACCGCCCCCGAGGCAGCCGCCCCCGAGGCGGGCGCGATGACGCCGCCCGAGACTGCGCCCGAGGCCGCGCCCGAGACTGCGCCCGAGGCGGGCGCCGGGACCGATGCCGGGACCGTGGGCATCGACCCGGGCGCGCCGGCGCCGGGCGATGCCGGCACGGTCGGGCTCGACCCCGCGATGCCGGCCCCCGAGGCCGGCAGCGCCGATCCGGGGCTGGCCCCTGCCGACGCCGGCGCGCCGGTCCTTCTGCCCGAGGACGCGCCGCAGGGCGTGGGCGAGGCGCAGCCCGCCCCCGAACCCCTGGCCCCCGAGGCCGCAGCCCCCGAGGTCGCGAGCCCCGCGCCGGTCGCCCCCGAAGCCGCCGAGGCGCCGGCCGCCGGCACGGCGGAGACGGCGCCCGCCGCCGGGGCGGCGACGCCCCAGACGGTGCCGCTCGTGGTCGAGGGTGCCGAGGAGCTCGAGCAGCAGGCGCTCCAGGTGCTCGAGGCGCTCGACCTCGGCGGCGATCCCGCCGCAGAGGGCAGCGCGGCCCCGCCGGCCGCGGCCGCCGCCGCAGTGGACGACGCCGCCCCTGCACCCCAGGCCACGGCCACGGTCGAGACCGAGATCACCGAGGCCGACTCGCGCCAGTCGAGCGAGGACTTCACCACCACCGCCTCGGGCGCGGCCCGCGAGGGGCGCGACCGCGACCGGCTGTCGGACTTCGAGAAGGCCGCGCTGATCGGGCTCGGCGCGCTGGCCGTGGGCGCGCTCCTGCGCAACAACGACCGCGTGGTGGCCAACACCGGCGACCGGGTCGTCGTCCAGCGCGGCGAGAACGACTACTACGTGCTGAAGGACGACGACGCGCTGCTGCGCCAGCCCGGCTCGCGGGTGCGCACCGAGACCTTCCAGGACGGCTCGACCCGCACCATCGTCACCCGCGAGGACGGCTCGCGCATCATCACCATCCGCGACGCGGCGGGGCGGGTGATCCGCCGGGTGCGCGAGGATGCCGCGGGCAACCGGGTGACGCTGATCGACGACACGCTCGACTACGCGCCGGTGCAGATGAACCTGCTGCCGCAGCCCGAGCCGCGCGAGGTGCGGCTGGTGGGCGACGACCCGCTGGCGCTGCGCCTCGCCATCGAGCGCGCCTCGGCGGCGAACGTCGGCCGCGGCTTCTCGCTGAGGCAGATCCGCGAGATCGAGCAGGTGCGCAAGCTGGTGCCCGAGATCATGGTCGAGAACATCACCTTCGCCACCGGCTCGGCGGCGATCGACCCCGCGCAGGCGCGCACGCTGCTCAGGCTGGGCGACCTGATGAAGGCGCTGATCGACGACAATCCGGCCGAGATGTTCCTGATCGAGGGCCACACCGACGCCACCGGCCCGGCCTCGGTCAACCTCGCCCTGTCGGACCGGCGGGCCGAGTCGCTCGCCCTGGCGCTGACCGAGTACTTCGGCGTGCCGCCCGAGAACATGATCGTGCAGGGCTACGGCGAGAGCGACCTGAAGATCGACACGCAGGAGGCCGAGGTCAGGAACCGCCGGGTGACGGTGCGCCGGATCACGCCGCTGCTCGACCAGCGGCTGGCGCGGAACTGAGGCCCCCGGAGGGCGCAGGGCGACGGCGGCGGGCGCGGTCCCGCCGCCGTCCGCATGCGGCCCCCCGACCTTCGTCGGGCCCGGGCGGGGCTGGAAAGTCGCGCGGGCCGGGTCCACACTCGCGGCGGCGATCCGAGAGGGAGGCGGCGCGCGATGGGCTTCGACGACATTCCCGAGACCGCGCTCGACTGGCACCGCTCGGGCCGGGGCGCGGCGCTCGCCACGGTGGTGGAGACCTGGGGCTCGGCGCCCCGTCGGGTGGGCAGCCAGCTCGTCGTCTCGGCCGCGGGCGAGATCCAGGGTTCGGTCTCGGGTGGCTGCGTCGAGGGCGCGGTGGTGGCCGAGGCGGTCGAGGCGCTGGCCGACGGGCGGCCGCGGCTGCTGAGCTTCGGGGTCTCGGACGACGAGGCCTTCGCGGTGGGCCTGGCCTGCGGCGGCACGATCCGGGTGCTGGTGGAGCCGGTCGGCGGCTCGCTGCCCGAGGCGCTGCTGGCCGCGCTGGTCGAGGCCCGCGCCGCGCGCCGCCCCGTGGCCTACGTGGTCAACCCCGAGACCGGGCAGGGGCGCCTGGCCGGCCCCGACGATGCGGCGCTGCGGGCGCGGTTCCGCGCCGATGCCTCGGGGATGGAGGGGGCGGAGTTCGTGGCGATCCACAACCCGCCGCTGCGGCTCGTCGTGGTCGGCGCGGTGCACATCGCCCAGCCGCTGCTGCAGATCGCGCGGCTTGCCGGCTACGACCCCTTCCTGATCGACCCGCGCGAGGCCTTCGGCTCGGCCGCGCGCTTCCCCGGCGAGCGGATCAGCCACGACTGGCCCGACGAGGCGATGGCGGCGCACGGGCTCGACGCGCGCACCGCCGTCGTGACCCTGACGCACGACCCCAAGCTCGACGACCCCGCGATCCGCGCGGCGCTGGGGTCGGAGGCGTTCTATCTGGGCTGCCTCGGCTCGACCCGGACACATGCCAGGCGCGTCGCGCGGCTGCGGGAGGCGGGCCATTCCGAGGCGGAGATCGCGCGCATCCACGCGCCCGTCGGCCTCGACATCGGCGCGGCCACGCCGGCCGAGATCGCGGTGGCGATCATGGCCGAGATCACGCAGGTGCTGAGGCGCGGCTGATGGAGTTCGGGCCGGTCCCGCTCGCCGAGGCCGAGGGCGCTGTGCTCGCCCATTCGCTGGGGCTGGCGAAGGGGCGGCTGCGCAAGGGCCGGGTGCTGAGCGCCGACGACATCGCGCTGCTGGCGGCCGAGGGGGTGCGCGAGGTCACGGTCGCCCGGCTCGGCCCCGACGACGTGCCCGAGGACGCGGCCGCCGCGGCGCTGGCCGCCGCGCTGGTGCCCGACCCCGAGGCGGCGGGGCTGCGGCTGACCGAGCCCTTCACCGGGCGGGTGAACCTCAACGCCACCGGGCCGGGGATCGTGGCGCTCGAGGCCGGCGCGATCCACGCGCTGAACCGGGTGGACCCGGCGATCACGCTCGCCACCCTGCCCGAGCACGCCCGCGTGGCGAAGGGGACGCTGGTCGGCACGGTGAAGATCATCGCCTACGCCGTGCCGCGGGCGGCGCTGGCGGCGGCCTGCGACGCGGCGTGGGGCGCGATCCGCATCCGGCCGGTGCTGCGGCGGTCGGCCGGGCTGATCGTGACGCAGGTGCCGGGGCAGGAGGAGAAGCTCGCGCGGAAGGGCGAGGAGGCGGTGGCCGCGCGGCTCGCGGCGCTGGGGATGGCGCTTGCCGGCACCGTCGTGGTGCCGCACGAGACCGCGGCGGTGGCGGAGGCCCTGGCCCGCCTGCCGGGCGAGATCGCGCTGATCCTGACCGGATCGGCCACCTCCGACCTGCACGACACCGCCCCCGAGGCGGTGCGCCGCGCGGGCGGGCGGATCGAGCGCTTCGGCATGCCGGTCGATCCGGGCAACCTGCTGTTCCTGGGCGAGGCCGGCGGGCGGCCGGTGATCGGCCTGCCGGGCTGCGCGCGCAGCCCCGCGCTCAACGGCGCGGACTGGGTGCTGGAGCGCATCGCCTGCGGGCTGGAGCTGGGCGCGGACGACATCGCGGCGATGGGCGTGGGCGGGCTGCTCAAGGAGATCCCGATCCGGCCGCAGCCGCGCGAGCGCCGCCGCTAGGGCGCGACCGGGGCGCAACCGGGGCCCGCCTCGGGGGCCATGCCTCCGAGGCTGCGTCGGCGCGGCCGCGCGTCCGGGGTTGCACCGGGGGGCCGCGCCTCCGAGGTTGCGCCTCCGGCGCCGCCGGGCTCAGCCGGCGGCGAGCGCTTCGCGGCCGTCCTCCGCGGCGGGTTCGACCCGGACGGCTGCATACTTGAACTCGGGGATCTTGCCCCAGGGGTCGAGCTGCGGGTTGGTCAGCACGTTGGCCGCCGCCTCGACGAAGGCGAAGGGCATGAAGGCGCAGTCCTCGGCCACCGCCCGGTCGGCGCGCGCGCGCAGGGTGACCGAGCCGCGCCGGGTGGTGAGCCGCACCAGCGCCCCGGCCTCGAGCCCCATCCGCCGCAGCGTCGCGGGGTGGAGCGCGACGAAGGCCTCGGGCTCGAGAGCGTCGAGCACGCCCGCGCGCCGGGTCATCGAGCCGGTGTGCCAGTGTTCGAGCACGCGCCCGGTGATCAGGATGAAGGGATAGTCGCGGTCGGGCACCTCCGCCGGCGGGGTGACGCGGGCGGGGGTGAACTTCGCCCGGCCCGCGCGGCGCGGGAAGCCGTCGCCGAAGACCACCGCCTGGCCCGGATCGGTCTGGCTGAGCGAGGGGTAGGTGACGGAGCCCTCGGTCTCCAGCCGCTCCCAGGTGATGTGGTGCAGCGAGCGCATCGACATCTTCATCTCGGCGAAGACCTCGCGCGGGCTGTCGTAGTCCCAGTCGAGCCCGAGGCGGTTGGCCATGTCGACGATGATGCGCCAGTCCTCGCGCGCCTCGCCGGGCGGCTCGAGCGCCTTGCGGCCCATCTGCACCTGGCGGTTGGTGTTCGTCACCGTGCCGGTCTTCTCGGGCCAGGCCGAGGCGGGCAGGATCACGTCGGCGAACATCGCCGTCTCGGTCAGGAAGATGTCCTGCACCACGAGATGCTCGAGCCGCGAGAGCGCGCGGCGCGCGTGCTCCACGTCGGGGTCGGACATCGCCGGGTTCTCGCCCAGGATGTACATGCCGCGGATCTCGCCGCGGTAGATCGCATCGAGGATCTCGACCACGGTCAGGCCCTTCTGGCCGTCGATCTCGGCGCCCTGCCAGATGTGGCGGAAGAGGTCGCGCGCCTCGGGGTCGAGCACCGAGTGGTAGTCGGGCAGGAACATCGGGATCAGCCCCGCATCCGAGGCGCCCTGCACGTTGTTCTGCCCGCGCAGCGGGTGCAGGCCCGTGCCCGGCCGGCCGATGTGGCCGCAGAGCAGGGCCAGCGAGATCAGGCAGCGGGCGTTGTCGGTGCCGTGGATGTGCTGGCTGACGCCCATGCCCCAGAAGATCATCCCCGCCCGGGCGCGCGCCCAGGCGCGGGCCACGGCGCGGATCGTCTCGGGGTCGATGCCGCAGAGCGGCGCCATCCGCTCGGGCGGGAAGGCGCGGATGTGGTCGCGGAACTCGAAGAAGCCCTCGGTGAAGCCCTCGATGTACTGCCGGTCGTAGAGCTTCTCCTCGACGATCACGTTCATGATCGCGTTGAGCAGCGCCACGTCGCTGCCGGGGCGGAACTTCAGGAAGTGCGTGGCGTGCCGCTCCAGCCCCTGGCCGCGCGGGTCCATCACGATGAGCGTGCCGCCGCGCTTGGCGAACTGCTTGAAGTAGGTCGCGGCGACGGGGTGGTTCTCGGTCGGGTTCGCGCCGATCACGATCGCCACGTCGGCGTTCTCGATCTCGTTGAAGGTGGCGGTGACCGCGGCCGAGCCGATGTTCTCCATCAGCGCGGCCACCGAGGAGGCGTGGCACAGCCGGGTGCAGTGATCGACGTTGTTGTGGCGGAAGGCGGTGCGGATCAGCTTCTGGAAGAGGTAGGCCTCCTCGTTCGTGCACTTGGCCGAACCGAAGCCCGAGACCGCGCGCCCGCCCCAGAAGCTCCTGAGGTCGAGCAGCCCCCGGGCGGCGACGTCGAGCGCCTCGTCCCAGGTCGCCTCGCGGAAATGCGTCCACGGGTTCGCCGGATCGACGTTGAGGCCCTTGGGCGGCGCGTCCTCGCGCCGGATCAGCGGCCTGGTCAGCCGGTGCGGGTGGTGCACGTAGTCGAAGCCGAAGCGGCCCTTGACGCAGAGCCGGTTCGCGTTCGCCGGGCCGTCGATCCCCTCGACGCGGAGGATGCGGCCGTCCCTGACCTTGAGCGAGACCTGGCAGCCCACGCCGCAGAAGGGGCAGACGGTCGCCACCTCGGAATCATGCGCGGCGCTGTCGCCGCGCTGGTCGGCATCGAGCACCGAGGCCGGCATCAGCGCGCCGGTGGGGCAGGCCTGCACGCATTCGCCGCAGGCGACGCAGGTCGAGGCGCCCATCGGGTCGGCGAAGTCGAAGGTCGGCCAGCTGTCGTGACCGCGGCCCGACATGCCGATCACGTCGTTCACCTGCACCTCGCGGCAGGCGCGCACGCAGAGCCCGCACTGGATGCAGGCGTCGAGGTTGACGCGCATCGCCACGTGGCTGTCGTCGAGCAGCGGCACGCGGTCCTTCTCGAGCGCGGGGAAGCGGCTCTGCGTGACGCCCGTCGCCTCGGCCATGGCCCAGAGATGCGAGGAGCGGTCATGCGCCGCCTCGCGCGGCGGCTGGTCGGCGAGCAGGAGTTCGATGACCGTGGCGCGCGCCTTCACCGCGCGCTCGGAGGCGGTGCGGACCACCATGCCCTCGGTCGGCCTGCGGATGCAGGAAGCGGCGAGCGTCCGCTCGCCCTCGATCTCCACCACGCAGGCGCGGCAGTTGCCGTCGGGCCGGTAGCCCGGCGCGGGCCGGTGGCAGAGATGCGGGATGACGAGGCCCTGGCCCTGGGCGACCTCCCAGATCGTCTGGCCTTCGCGGGCGGTGACCTCGCGGCCGTCCAGCGTGAAGGTGATGCTGCGGGGGCGGGTTCCGTCAGGCATGGGCACGGTCCTCGGCGGAAGGGGTCTCGGCGGCTGCGCGGCGGGCGGCGCGACGGGCGTCGCGCGGCCCGCGGAGCGGGGCGGGATGCCGGAGCGGGCGGGTCACACTTCCTCTCCGAAATGCCTGATGGTCAGCCGGATCGGGTTCGGCGCGGCCTGGCCGAGGCCGCAGATCGAGGCATCGGCCATCACCTGGCAGAGGTCCTCGAGCGTCTCCCGGTCCCACTTCGGGGCCTGCATGAGCTTCACCGCCTTCTCGCAGCCCGTCCGGCAGGGGGTGCACTGGCCGCAGCTCTCGTCCTCGAAGAAGCGCAACATGTTGAGCGCGGCCTCGCGCGCGCTGTCGCGGTCCGACAGGACCACGACCGCGGCCGAGCCGATGAAGCTGCCGTGCGGCTGCAGCGTGTCGAAGTCGAGCGGCACGTCGTCGAGCGCGGCCGGCAAGAGGCCCGAGGACGGACCGCCCGGCTGGTAGGCCTTGAAGGCGTGGCCCTCGGCCATGCCGCCCGCGGCCGCGATCACGTCGCGGATCGTGGAGCCCGCGGGCAGGAGATAGACGCCGGGCCGCGCCACCCGCCCCGAGACCGAGTAGCTGCGCAGGCCGCGCCGGCCGTTGCGCTCCACCGAGGCGAGGATCTGCGGCCCCTCGCGCACCACGCGGGCGATCCAGTGCAGCGTCTCGACGTTGTGCACGAGGGTGGGGCGGCCGAAGAGCCCCACCTCGGCCACGTAGGGCGGGCGGTGGCGGGGCAGGCCGCGCCTGCCTTCGATCGATTCGAGCATCGCGCTCTCCTCGCCGCAGATGTAGGCGCCCGCGCCGCGGCGCAGCTCGATGTATCCCGGTGCCGCGATCCCGGCGGCCTCCAGCGCGGCGATCTCGCGGCGCAGGATCTCGAGCACCGCGGGGTATTCGTCGCGCATGTAGATGTAGCAGCGCTCCGCCTCCACCGCCCAGGCGGCGATCAGCATGCCCTCGAGCATCAGGTGGGGAACGCGCTCGAGATACCAGCGGTCCTTGAAGGTGCCGGGCTCGCCCTCGTCGCCGTTGACGGCGAGGAAGCGGGGGCCGGGATGGGCGCGCACGAAGCCCCACTTGCGGCCCGAGGGGAAGCCCGCGCCGCCGAGCCCGCGCAGCCCCGAGGCGAGCACCGTCTCCTGCACCGCCCGCCAGTCGCCGCCCGCGCGCAGCTCGGCGAGCTTCGCGTAGCCCCCGCCCGCGCGGTAGGCCTCGAGCCCCTCGTAGGACGGGATCACGGGGTGGAAGTCGCCCGAGGCGATCACGGCGGCCACGGCGTCCGGCGTGGCGTGGTCCACGTGCCGGTGGCCCACCTCGGCCACGGGGGCGGTGTCGCAGCGGCCCATGCAGGGGGCGCGCAGCACCCGCACCTGCGCGGGATCCGTCCCGGCGGCGAGCGCCGCCCGCAGCGCCTCGGCACCGGCCAGCGCGCAGGAGAGCGAATCGCAGACCCGGACGGTCACCGCCGGCGGCGGCGTCTCGCCCTCGCGCACCGGGTCGAAATGGGCGTAGAAGGTCGCCACCTCCCAGACCTCGGCCTGCGAAAGCCGCAGCTCCTCGGCCAGCGCCCGCAAGAGCGCCGCGGGAAGGTGACCGTGGCGGTCCTGGATCAGGTGCAGGAACTCGATCAGCAGGTCGCGCCGCCGCGGCCGGTCGCCGAGCAGCGCACGCACCTCGGCCAGCGCCGCCTCCTCGGTCTGCCGGCCCCTCGGCGTGCGCCGCCCCTTGCCGCGGCCGGATTTCCAGACGCCCTTGCGCTCGTCGAGTGCCATCGTTCCGCCCGCCTTCCGAGGTCTGCAGATTCGCCGAACCGGCACGCCGGATCAAGCCGCTCCCGATGTGCCACCGCCGCGGGCCGCGCGATGGACAGAACGCGACGCCCCGCCTATCTCTCGCGCCATGTGGGACGAGGAACTCGACGCCCGCGGGCTGCTCTGCCCGCTGCCGGTGCTGAAGGCGCGCAAGCGGCTCCGGGCGATGGCGCCGGGGCAGGTGCTGCGGCTGCTGGCCTCCGACCCCGCGGCGGTGGTCGACGTGCCGCATTTCTGCGCCGAGGCCGGGCACGCGCTCCTCGCCACCGCCGAGGAGGCGGGCGCTCAGGTCTACCTGATCCGCCGCGCCTGACCGCTTCCCCTTTTCCAAGTATCCCGGGGGAGTCCCCGCGCCCCCCGCGCGGGGACGGGGGCAGCGCCCCCGCCGCGGTCACAGCCCGAAGCCCGCGTAGGGCAGGAAGCGCACCGGCATGCCGGGGGTCACCTCGAGCGCGCCGTCGGGCAGCTCGACGAGCCCCTGCGCCCAGGCAAGCCCCGCGATCCGCCCCGAGCCCTCCGAGCCGAACACCTCGGCCGCGCCGCCGGGCGTGAGCCGGGCGCGCAGATATTCCCGCCGGCCCGCCTTCTTGCGCTTGGCGAAGGCGGCCGGCACGGCGACGGCGGGCGGCCCGGTCCAGGTCTCGCCCGCAAGCCGCGCCAGCGCGGCGCGCGCGAAGATCAGCGCGCAGACGAAGGCCGCGACCGGGTTGCCGGGCAGGCCGATCACCGGAACGCCCTTCCAGAGCCCGAGCGCCAGCGGCCGCCCCGGCTTCATCGCGATGCGCCAGGCGACGAGGTGCCCGGCGGCGCGGAGCGTGCGCGAGACGTGGTCCTCCTCGCCCGCCGAGGCGCCGCCCGAGGTCAGGATCAGGTCGGCCCCGGCCGCGCCGCGGTCGAGCCGGTCGGCGACCGCGCCGCCTGCGTCGGGGGCATGGCCGAGGTCCACCGCCAGATGCCCCCAGCGCCGCGCCAGCGCCATGAGCATCGGCCGGTTGGCGTCGTGGATGCGGTGCGGCGGCAGCGCCGCGCCCCAGTCGGACGAGACCTCGTCGCCGGTCGAGAGCACGCCCACCCTGAGCGGCCGGCGCACCGCCAGCGACCCGATCCCGGCGGCGGCGAGCAGCGCGAGGTCGGGCGGCCGGAGCCGGTGCCCTGCCGGCAGCAGCTCGGCCCCGGCGGCGAAATCCTCGCCCGCCCGGCGGGTATTGGCCCCCGCCCGGACCGCTCCCGCGAAGGCGACGGTCGCACCATCGGCCACGCAGTCCTCCTCGAGCACCACGGTATCCACCCCCTCCGGCAGCGGCGCGCCGGTGAGGATGCGGACCGCCCGCCCCGCGGGCACCGGGCCGGGGAAGGGCTGCCCCGCCGCCGCCCGTCCGGGCAGGAGCGGCAGGCGCTGCACGGCCGCGCCCGTCGCCGCCGCCCAGGCGAAGCCGTAGCCGTCCACCGCCGCATTGGCCGCGGGCGGATTGGCCCGCCGCGCGCGCAGCGGCTCGGCGAGCACGCGCCCGTCGGCGGCCAGGAGCGGCACCGTCTCGACCCCGGCCACCGGCGTCAGCGCCTCGCGCAGCCGCGCCAGCGCCTCGTCCACCGGCATCCAGGCAACGCCGCGCGGCAGGGCGAAGCAGTCATCGCGCAGCCGGGGCGGGCGCAGCGCCGCCTCTGCCCCGGCGCCCGCGGCCTCTGCCCTGGCCCCGGCGCCTGCGGCCTCCCTCTCCGCCCCGGCGCCGGCCGCGGTCGCCCCGGCGCTGCCCGCAGCGCCGTCCGCCGCCGACCCGGCCGCGCTGCGCCCC
>JANZZL010000047.1 GCA_026419405.1 Paracoccaceae bacterium
GGTCCGGCCCGCCGTCCCGCACATAGGCCACGCCCTCGGCCGTCGTGACATGCTCCAGCACCACGCGCAGCCCCGGCGTGCGCCGGCGCAGGGGGTCGAGCACCGTCTCGATGAACACCGCCTCGCGGTCGAAGATGTCGACGGAGGGGTCGCTCACCTCGCCGTGGACGCACAGGACAAGGCCGATCTCGGCCATCCGGTCCAGCACCTTCTGCACCTTCGCGAAGTCGCGCACGCCCGAGGCGGAATTCGTCGTCGCGCCCGCGGGATAGAGCTTCACCGCGCTGACGACGCCCTCGCCGGCGGCCCGCGCGACGTCGGCGGGATCGGTATCCTCGGTCAGGTAGAGCGTCATCAGCGGCGTGAAGTCCGCGCCCTGCGGCAGCGCCGCCAGGATGCGCCCGCGATAGGCGCGGGCCTGGGCCGCGGTCACGACCGGCGGCACCAGGTTCGGCATGACGAGGGCACGCCCGAACTGCGCCGCCGTGAAGGGCAGGACCGCCTTCAGCATCCCGCCGTCGCGCAGGTGCAGGTGCCAGTCGTCGGGGCGGTGGAGTGTCAGGGACGTGCTCATCTCATGCCGTCTCCGGCGTCCCGCGCCCGCCGGCGCCATGGCGCATCCCGACCCGGCCCAAGGCTCAGCCGCCCGCGCGCCGGAAGCGCAGCGTGGCGCCCCTCGGGGCGGCCGTCCCGAAGGCCGGGCGCAGCGTGTCCGCCCGCAGGAGCAGCGTCCCGTCCGGCATCCGGACCTCGGCCGTGATCGTGTAGCTGCGGCCCGCCGAAAGGGCATCCGCCGGCACCGCGATGCGGAAGGCCAGCGGCGGCACGCCGGCGACCGTCTCCTGCATCTCGCCCAGCGGGCGGGCCGTCCCGCCGGTGACGTCCGCCAGGACCACGCGCACCCGCGCGGTCGGGGGAACCTCGTTCAGCCGCGGATAGAGCAGCCCGCCGGTGACGACGGCACGTTCGCCGGCCGCCCCCGGCGCCGCTAGAAGGCAGAGACCGGCGGCAAGGGCCGGCAGGATCCTGGTCATGGCGTTCTCCCCTGGCATGGAGAGACCCTAGCAGGCCCGGACCCCCGCCGTCACCCCGGACGCGTCCTGCCCGGCCCCGCGCCGCCACTTGAGTCCCCCTGCGCGCCCCCTTATCTGCGGGGCAGCAACCGGGGCGGACGATGCCGGACGGCTCGACCCTTACCGTTCATGTCGAGGGGATGACCTGCGCCTCCTGCGTGGCGCGGGTGGAACGGGCCCTGTCCGCCGTTCCCGGCGTCACCTCGGCCAGCGTGAACCTCGCCACATCGACGGCAACGGTGGCCGGCGGTGCCGGCGCGGCCGAGATCTCGGCGGCCCTGCGCGCGGCAGGCTATGCCGTGCCGGCCCGGACGCTGGTCCTCGACGTCGAGGGGATGACCTGCGCCTCCTGCGTGGCGCGGGTGGAACGGGCTCTCGCGGCCGTCCCCGGGGTCACGGGGGCGGTGGTCAACCTGGCCGACGGAACGGCGCGGGTCACCGGCCTGTCGGGCGCCGTCGATCCGGCACCCCTCCTGGCCGCGGTCCGGCGCGCGGGATATGCGGCACATGTCCGCCCGTCCGCGGGCGCCGGCGGCGGGGAATCCGGCACCGGGCCGGCCGCGCGCCGATTCGCCGTCGCCGCCCTCCTGACCGCCCCGGTCTTCCTGCTCGAGATGGGGGGGCACCTCCTTCCCGGCTTCCATCACCAGGTCGAGGCGGTGATCGGCCAGGACAGGGCAAGGATCGCCCAGTTCGTCCTGGTGACGGCGGTCCTCCTCTGGCCCGGCCGCACGATCCTTGCCCGCGGGCTGCCGGCGCTGTGGCGCGGGCATCCGGACATGAACGCCCTCGTGGCGGTGGGCACGCTGTCGGCCTGGGCCTATTCGACGCTCGTCACCTTCGCCCCGGGCCTCCTGCCGGCCGAGGCGCGCGCCGTCTATTTCGAGGCGGCGGCCGTGATCGTGACGCTCATCCTTCTCGGCCGCTGGCTCGAGGCGCGGGCGAAGGGCCGCGCAGGCGACGCGATCCGGCGCCTCGTCGGCCTCAGGCCGGCGACCGCACTGGTCGAGCGCGACGGCCGGCGGGCCGAGATTCGGGTCGAGGACATCGTTCCGGGCGACGTCCTGCATGTCCGGCCGGGCGAGCGGATCGCCGTCGATGGCGTCGTCACCGCCGGCGAAAGCTGGGTGGACGAATCCATGCTGACCGGCGAGCCGACGCCGCGGGCGGCCGGCCCGGGGGCCGCGCTTGCCGGCGGAACGGTCAACGGCAACGGCGCGCTTGTCCTGCGCGCCACGCGGGTCGGCGCAGACACGGTCCTTGCGCGGATCATCCGCATGGTCGACGAGGCGCAGGGATCGAAGCTGCCGGTCCAGGATCTGGTCAACCGCGTCGCCGAGGTCTTCGTGCCTGCCGTCATCCTGGTCGCCCTCCTCGCGGTGGCCGGCTGGCTGGCCTTCGGCCCGGCGCCGCGCCTGACCCATGCGCTCGTCGCCGGCGTCTCGGTCCTCATCGTCGCCTGTCCCTGTGCGATGGGGCTTGCGACCCCGACCTCGATCCTTGTCGGCACCGGGCGGGCGGCCGAACTCGGCGTGTACTTCCGGCGCGCCGCCGCGCTCCAGACCCTGGCCGCGGCCACCACGATCGCCTTCGACAAGACGGGCACCCTGACCGAGGGGCATCCGGTTCTGGCCGCGATCGCACCCGGCCCGGACTGGACGGCGGATGCGCTGCTTGCCCATGCGGCTGCGGTGGAGCGGCATTCCGAACACCCGCTGGCAAGGGCGATCGTCGCGGCCGCGGCCGAACGCGGCCTCGATCTGCCGCCCGCCTCGGGCTTCCGCGCCCTGCCCGGCCAGGGCGCCAGGGCCGAGGTCGCCGGCCGCGCCATCCTCGTCGGATCGCGCCGCTTCCTCGAGCGCGCGGGCGTGGCGACAGGCGATGCCGGACCGCCCGCCACGGGCACCGAGGTCTGCGTCGCCGTCGACGGCCGGCACGCCGGCACGCTGCGCATCGACGACCGGATCCGCCCCGGGGCCGCGGCGGTGCTGGCAGAGCTGCGCGCCATGGGCCTCGGCCTGGCGCTCGTCACCGGCGACAACGCGGCCGCGGCCGGGGCGGTTGCGGCCGAGCTCGGGATCGACAGGGTGGTCGCCGAGGTGCTGCCCGAGGGCAAGGTCGCCGCCCTGCGCGCGCTCGGGCCCGGCGTGGCCTTCGTCGGGGACGGGATCAACGATGCCCCCGTACTGGCCGCCGCCGATCCGGGCATCGCCGTCGGGTCGGGCACGGACGTCGCCATCGAAAGCGCCGATGTCGTCCTGATGTCGGGCGACCTGAACGGGGTCCTGCGCGCGGTCGCGGTCGCGCGGGCGACGATGCGCAACATCCGCCAGAACCTGGTCTGGGCCTTCGGCTACAACGTGCTCCTGCTGCCTGTCGCGGCGGGCCTGCTCTATCCGGTGAACGGGCTGCGGCTGTCGCCGGCGCTCGCGGCCGGGGCGATGGCGGCCTCTAGCCTCCTCGTGCTGACGAACGCCCTCCGGCTGCGCCGGGCGGGCGGCCCGGGGCCGGGGGCCCGGCCGGCCCCGCGGCCCGGCCTCTGACCATCAGGTCAGTAGCTTTCGCCCCGTCCGCCCCCCACATTTCCGGGGAACGCCCCGGAGGGCATCAGAGGGAGAGGACCCAATGCAGAACCGTCCATCGGCGCCCGCGGCCCTGGCCGCACTCTCCGACCAGATCTCCGGCCTCGCCGCGGCCGCCGCGCCCGCCGTCGTCACCCTGCGCGCCGGGCACGAGGAGCGCGCGGGCTTCGTCTGGGCCGAAGGGCTTGTCGTCGCGGCCGAGGAGACGCTGCCCGAGACCGGGACCTTCGAGATGCGCCTTCACGACGGCAGGGTGCTTCCGGCCGTGCTGGCCGGGCGCGACCCCACGACCGATGTCGCGCTCCTGCGGGCCGAGGGCACGCCGGCCCCGACGCAAGCCGCGGCCGCGGCGCCGCGGCCCGGCGCGCTGACCCTGGTCCTCGGCGCGGGCGGGATCGCGGCGCTCGGCATGGTCGCCCTTGCCGCGGGCCCGTGGCGTTCGATGCGCGGCGGCGAGATCGACGCGCGCATCGAGCTCGACCTCAGGCTTCATCCGGGCCTCGAGGGCGGCCTCGCGCTGGCGCCCGACGGGTCGGGGACCTGGGGCATGGTGGTCGCCGGACCGCGGCGCACCGCACTCGTGATCCCGCATTCCACCATCTCCCGCGTCGCGGCGGCCCTGCGCGACCATGGCCGCATCGCCCGCGGCTATCTCGGCCTCGGCCTCCAGCCCGTCGAGGTCGAGGGCGAGGGGCGCCCCGGCGCGATCGTCGTCACGGTCGATCCCGGCGGGCCGGCCGCGCGCGCCGGGCTGCGGCAGGGCGATGTCGTGGTCGCGCTCGGCGACACGCCTGTGACCTCGACGCGCCAGCTCCTGCGGGCGCTCGGCCCCGGCAGCGTCGGCCAGCGGCTCGAGATCGACGTCCGCCGCGCCGGCGAGGTGCGCCGCATGTCGGTCACCATCGCCGAAAGGCCCGAGTGATGTCGGCCCCCGTCCTGACCCGCGCCGCAAGGCCGGAGGGCGCCGGGCCGCCGGCCCGGACGGCCCCCCTGCGCATCGCCATCCGCATCGGCGATCCGGTTCTTTCCGCGCGCTTCGCCGCCGCCATCGCCGGGATTCCGGGCCTTGTCCTCGCCGCCGAGGACGAGGCGGCCGATGCCGTGCTTCAGGCCGGCACGCAGGCGGACGGACCGGCCGATGCCCGCCTCACCCCGCGCGAGCGCGAGGTGCTGCGCCTTGTGGCCGAGGGCGCCTCCAACAAGGCCATCGCCCGGGCGCTGGGCATCTCCGTCCACACCGCGAAGTTCCACGTCCGCTCGCTCATCGACAAGCTTGACGCGACAGGGCGCACCGACGCCGTCGCCCATGCCGCGCGGATCGGCGTGATCCGCCTCTGACCGCCCGCCCCGGCGCCCCGGCCGGCGCATCCGGCCCGCGCGCCGCCTCAGCGGTGGTGCAGGTCCACGTAGTCGCGCCGGGTCGCGCCGACATAAAGCTGGCGCGGCCGTCCGATCTTCTGCGTCGGGTCGGCGATCATCTCCTTCCACTGGCTGATCCAGCCGACGGTGCGGCTGATCGCGAAGATCGGCGTGAACATCGAGGTGGGGAAGCCCATCGCCTCGAGGATGATGCCCGAATAGAAGTCGACGTTCGGGTAGAGCTTCTTGGTGACGAAATAGTCGTCCTCGAGCGCGATGCGCTCCAGCTCCTTGGCGACCTGGAGCGTGGGGTTGTTGTGGATGCCCAGCAGCTCCAGCACCTCGTCGGCGGATTCCTTCATCACCTTCGCGCGCGGGTCGTAGTTCTTGTAGACGCGGTGGCCGAAGCCCATCAGCCGCACGCCCGAGGACTTGTCCTTGGCCTTCCTGATGAATTCGGGGATGCGGTCCACCGTCCCGATCTCGCGCAGCTGCTCTAGCGCGGCCTGGTTGGCGCCGCCATGCGCCGGTCCCCAGAGGCAGGCGATGCCGGCGGCGATGCAGGCGAAGGGGTTGGCGCCCGACGACCCGGCCAGCCGCACCGTCGATGTCGAGGCGTTCTGCTCGTGGTCGGCATGCAGCATCATGATCCGGTCCATCGCGCGGCTCAGGATCGGGTCCACCACATATTCCTCGGCCGGGACGGCGAAGCACATGTGCAGGAAGTTGCCCGCGTAGTCGAGCGCGTTGCGCGGATAGACGAAGGGCTGGCCGACCGAATACTTGAAGGCCCAGGCCGCGATCGTGGGCACCTTGGCGATCAGCCGGATCGCCGCGACCTCGCGCTGCCAGGGGTCGTTGATGTCGGTCGAGTCGTGGTAGAAGGCCGACAGCGCGCCCACCACGCCGACCATCGTCGCCATCGGATGGGCGTCGCGCCGGAAGCCGCGGAAGAAGTACTGGATCTGCTCGTGCAGCATCGTGTGCCGCGTCACGCGGTTCTCGAAGTCCTCCATCTGCGCGGCGGTGGGCAGCTCGCCGTAGAGCAGCAGGTAGCAGACCTCGAGGAAGTGCGACTTCTCGGCAAGCTGCTCGATCGGGTAGCCGCGGTAGAGCAGTTCGCCCGCGTCGCCGTCGATGTAGGTGATCGTCGACTCGCAGGAGGCCGTGGAGGTGAAGCCGGGGTCGAAGGTGAAGACGCCGCCCTCGGCGTAGAGCCTGCGGATGTCGATCACGTCGGGCCCGAGCGTCGGCGACATCATCGGCAGGTCCAGCCGCCTGTCGCCGAAGCTCAGCGTCGCCGTGCGGGTGTGCTTGGTGTCGGCCATCTGCGTTCCTTTCCTCGGGCCGGACCGGTCCGGCCGCTCCATCCCCCCGGGCGCGGGCAGGGTGCGCGCGGCCCTCAGCCCGCCGCGTCAGCGATCCGGGCGAGCGTCTCCTCCCGGCCGATGACGAGCATCATGTCGAAGACGCTGGGGCTGACGGTCCTTCCGGCGAGCGCCGCACGGAGCGGCCCGGCGAGCCTGCCGAGCGTCGTCCCGTGGGCCTCGGCCACCCTGGCCACGACCGACTCCAGCGCGTCGCGTTCCCAGCTAGCATTTTGCAGCTGCGGCGTCAATTCTCTCAGTATACCACGGGATACCGTATCAAGCGCCGCCGCGGCCCGCGCGTCCGGCACGATCGGCCGTTCCGCCAGCACGAAATGCGCCTTCTCGAGCAGTTCGGGAAAGGTCCTGGCGCGGTCCTTGAGGCAGTACATCGCCCGCCGCAGCCCGTCCCGCTGCGCCGCAGAAAGCCCCGGCTGCCCGGTCGCGGCAAGCCAGGCCTCCGCCTCGGCCACCAGCGCGGCGTCGTCGGCGCGCGCGATCTGCTGGCCCGAGATGTGGTCGAGCTTCCTGAGGTCGAGCCGTGCGGGCGACCGGCCGATCCCGTCGAGGTCGAACCAGGCCATCGCCTCGGCATCCGAGAACACCTCGTCGTCGCCGTGGCTCCAGCCGAGGCGGGCGAGGTAGTTGCGCATTCCCGCCGCCGGATATCCCATCTTCTGGTATTCCTCGAGCCCGACCGCGCCGTGGCGCTTGGACAGCTTCTTGCCGTCGGGCCCGTGGATCAGCGGGATGTGCGCGAAGACCGGAAGCGTCCAGCCCATGGCGGCATAGACCTGGCTCTGCCGCGCGGCATTGGTCAGGTGGTCGTCGCCCCGGATGACGTGGGTGATGCCCATGTCGTGATCGTCCACCACCACCGCGTGCATGTAGGTGGGTGTGCCATCCGAGCGCAACAGCACCATGTCGTCGAGCTCGGCATTCTGCCAGCGCACGGTGCCCTGCACGGCGTCCTCGATCACCGTCTCGCCCGTGCGCGGGGCCTTCAGCCGGATCGCGAAGGGCCGGTCGGGGTAGGTGGAGGGGTCGGCGTCGCGCCAGGGGCTCAGGAACAGCGTCGAACGCCCCTCGGCGCGCGCCGCGGCGCGGAAGGCCTCGATCTCCTCTGGCGTCGCGAAGCAGCGGTAGGCCGCGCCGCGCGCCAGCATCTCGCGCGCCACCTCGGCATGGCGTTCGGCGCGGGCGAACTGGCTCACCGGCTCGCCGTCCCAGTCGAGGCCGAGCCAGGTCAGCCCGCGCAGGATCGCCTCGGTCGCCTCGGGCGTGGAGCGGGCGCGGTCGGTGTCCTCGATCCTGAGCAGGAAGCGGCCGCCGCGGCCCCGCGCATAGAGCCAGTTGAACAGCGCGGTGCGCGCCCCCCCGATGTGCAGGTAGCCGGTGGGCGAGGGGGCGAAGCGGGTGACGACCTGGTCGGACATGCGGCCTCGGGGGGCAGGGGCGGGCAGGGCGGCTTAACGATCTGGTAACCATCCGGCTCCCAGGATCGGCCCGGTCTTAGGCATTCGGCCGGGGGAGGACAAGGTGGCCGCGACGGCACCGGCGGCGGCGGTCGCGGGGATGGCCCCCGCAGCGGGCGGGGCGGCCCGTCTCGCGGCCCGTCTCGCGGCCCTGCCGCTCGGCGCGCTCGAGGCGCAGCGCGGGCACCTCCTGCCCTGGGCTCCGGTCTGCCTCGGCGCCGGCATCGGCCTGTGGTTCGCCCTGCCGGCCGAGCCGGGGCGGGCGGTCTACGCCGCGCTCGCCGCGCTCGCGCTGCTCCTCGCGCTCGCCGCCCTCCGCGGGCCCGAGGCGCTGCGCCCGCTCGCCGCGGGTCTGGCGCTGGTGGCGGCCGGCGCGGTGCTCGCCGGCTGGCGGGCGCATTCGGTCGCCGCGCCCGTGCTCGACTTCCGCTTCCACGGCGCGATCGAGGGCCGCGTGGTCGATCTCGACCGCTCGCTGTCCGACAAGCCGCGCCTCACCCTCGATCGGGTGGTGCTCGAGGGCCTGCCCCCGGACGAGACGCCCGCGCGCGTGCGCGTGTCGCTGCACGGCCGGGCCGAGGGGACGGCGGTCCCGACCGGCGCGACGGTGATCCTGACCGGGCACCTCTCGCCGCCGCAGGGACCGGCCGAACCGGGGGGGTTCGACTTCCGCCGCACCGCCTGGTTCGAGCGGCTGGGCGGCGTCGGCTACACCCGGACACCGGTGCTGATCCTCGAGCCGCCGGCGCCGGGCCGGGGCGAGCTGCTGATCGCGCGGCTCCGGCGCGCCATCGCCGACGGGGTGCGCGCGGCGATCCCCGGCGAGCCGGGCGCCTTCGCCGCCGCCGTCCTGACCGGCGACCGCTCCGGCATCGGGCGCAAGACCACCGACGATCTCCGGAACTCCTCGCTCGCGCATCTGCTCTCGATCTCGGGGCTGCACATGGCGCTGCTCGCGGGCTTCGTGTTCGGCGCCGTCCGCGCCGGGCTCGCGCTCGTCCCGCCGCTCGCGCTCCGGCTCGACACCCGCAAGCTCGCCGCCGTGGTGGCGCTGGCGGCGGCGACCTTCTACCTCGCCCTCTCGGGGGGCGAGACGCCGACCCAGCGCGCCTATGTCATGGCGGCGGTCATGCTGCTCGCCGTGCTCGCCGACCGCCGCGCGCTCTCGCTCCGGGCGATCGCGGTCGCGGCGCTGATCATCCTCGTCCTCGCGCCCGAGTCGCTCGTCCAGCCCGGCTTCCAGATGTCGTTTGCCGCCACGGCGGCGCTGATCGTCGCCTTTCGCGCGCTGGAGGAGCGGACCCGCGCCGGCCAGCGCCGCCTGCCGCGCTGGGCGGCGCCGGTGGCGGGGCTGTTCCTGTCCTCGCTCGTGGCCGGCGCCGCCACGGCACCCTATGCCGCGGCGCATTTCAACCGGGTGGCCGACTACTCGATCCTGGCCAACATGCTCTCGGTGCCGGTGATGGGCGCGGTCGTGATGCCGGCTGCGGTGGTCGCGGCGCTGCTCTGGCCGATCGGCCTGCACGGCCCCGCGCTCTGGGTGATGGAGCAGGGCAACCGCTGGATCCTCTGGGTCGCGGCCTGGGTGACCGACCTGCCGGGCGCGGTCACCTTCCTGCCCGCCGCCCCGCCTGCCTTCCTGCCCGCCGTCACGCTGGGCGGGCTCTGGCTCCTCATCTGGCAGGGCCGGGGCCGCTGGGCGGGGCTTGCGCCGATGGCGCTCGCCGCGGCGCTCTGGGCGGGGGTCGAGCGTCCGGCGCTCCTCGTCGCGGAAAGCGGCGGGGTGATCGGCGTCCTCGGCCCCGAGGGCCGCGCCCTCTCCAAGCCCGGCGGCGACGGTTTCGCGGCGCGCAGCTGGCTCGAGGACGACGGCGACGGGGCGAGCCAGGAGGCCGCGGCGGCCCGGCCCGGCCTTGCGGGGGAGGCGGGCGCGCGCATGGCCCGCCTCGGCCGGACCGAGGTCGTGCAGATCGCCGGCAGGGGCTGGCGGGAGAGGCTCGCGGCGCTGTGCCGGCCGGGGCGGATCCTGGTCATCGGCCGCGCCGTGCCCGAGGCCCCGGCCGGCGGCTGCCGGCTGCTCGACGCCGCCGCGCTGGCCCGCACCGGCGCGCTCGCGGGCCGGCTCGGGCCGGATGGGGCGCTGGAGCTCACCTCGGTCGCCGAGACCGCCGGGCGCCGCCTCTGGACCGGCTTCGACCCGGGGCCGGTGTTCGAGCTTTCCGCTTTCATGTCAGAGGACTGACGGCCGAAGCTCAGGCATCTCCGCCGGCGTGCGGGCGCGGGGTCGGGCCTCAGGCCGCGCGGAAATGCTTCGAGAGCTTCAGCCCCTGGCCCTGGTAGTTCGAGGCGATCCCCGTGCCGTAGAGCCGCTCCGGCACCGCCGCCATCCGCTCGTAGACGAGCCGCCCCACCACCTGCCCGTGCTCGAGCACGAAGGGCGCCTCGTGGCAGCGCACCTCCAGCACCCCGCGCGAGCCCGCGCCCCCCGCCGCCGCCCAGCCGAAGCCGGGGTCGAAGAAGCCGGCGTAATGCACCCGGAACTCGCCCACCATGGCGACATAGGGCGCCATCTCGGCGGCATGGCCGGGCGGGATCGTCACCGCCTCGCGGCTGACGAGGATGTAGAAGGCGCCGGGGTCGAGGATGATGCGGCCCTCGCGGGTGCGCACCTCCTCCCAGAACTCGGCGGGGTCGTAATGCCCGATCCGGTCGAGGTCGATGACCCCCGTGTGGGGCTTGGCGCGATAGCCGACGAGGTCGCCGCCCGCCGGCCGCAGATCGACCGAGAAGCCGAGGCCCTCGTCGATCACCGCCGCGCCGGTGACCAGCGGCGTCTCGGCGTGGAGCGCGCGCAGCGCGGCGTCGTCGAGCCGCGCCTGACCCGCGCGGAAGCGGATCTGGTTGAGCCGCATCCCCGGCCTGACCAGCACCGAGAACGACCGCGGGCAGATCTCGGCGTAGAGCGGGCCGGCATAACCCGCCGGGATCCGGTCGAACTCGGTGCCGCCGTCGGCGATCGTGCGGGTCAGCAGGTCGAGCCGCCCGGTCGAGCTCTTGGCGTTCGTGACCGCCTCGACGCCCTCCGGCAGGGCAAGGCGCTCCTGCAGGGGCACGACGTAGACGCAGCCCTTCTCCAGCACCGCGCCGGGGCCCAGATCGACCCGGTGCATCTCGAACTCGGCGATGCGCTCGGCGACGCTGCGGCCCGCGCCGGCCAGGAACGAGGCCCGCACCCGGTGCGCCGTGTGCCCCAGCCGCAGGTCGAGGCTCGCGGGCTGCACCTGCTCCGCCGCGACCGGCGCGCCGGCGGAGATGGCGCCGGAGGCCAGCAGGTCACGGATGCCGGTATCGGGAAGGACGCCCGGGCCCATCGCTCACCCCCGGAACGCGAGCGCCCGCCGTCCGGCGACGGCGGGCGGCTCGGTCATGGTCGGGCCAGTGAGATTCGAACTCACGACCTCCCGCCCCCCAGACGGACGCGCTAACCAGGCTGCGCTATGGCCCGACGGGCGGCATGAATACCGGTTTTGGCGGGCAAGGCAAGGCGGAATGCGCATCGCCCGCGGCCGCGCTCAGCGGGTCTGGCGCATGCGCTCGGCGAGCGCGATCAGCCGCTCGTAGAGCGCCGCCGCGCGCGCCGGCTGGGCCGCAAGCCGCGCCCGCGCGGCGCGCGGATCGGCCAGCGGGAAGGCCCCCCTCGGAACGGCGAAGGCGGGGTCGTCGTCGTCGGGAAGCGGCGGCGGGGGTTCGGGTTCCGCCGGCCTCGCCGCGGAAGCGGCCATGGCGGGCCCGTCGGCGGGGCGGGCCTCTGCGGCCGACAGGGGTGGCGCGCCGACGGCGGGTTCCGGCTCGGCCGCGCGGAGGTCTCCGGCCGATGCGGGAGGGGCGGACGCGGGTGCGGGCGGGGGCGTGGATGCGGGCGCGGACGCGGGTGCGGACGGGGGCCTGTGCGCGGCCTCTCCCGGCACCCCGGCGCCGGCCGGCCCGAGGTCGAGCTCGGCCTGCGCCGTCCGGGGCGGCCCGAGGTCGAGCTCGGCCTGCGCCGTCCGGGCGGCCACGGTCTGCGCCGCCGGCACGGACTCCGCCTCCGGGACGGACCGAGCCTCCGCCACGGGCTCCGCCGCCGGCACGGACTCCGCCGCCGGCACGGGCTCCGCCTCCGGGACGGGGCCGGCGTCCGCCGCCGGCTGCAGCTCCGCCACGGGCTCCGCCGGGGCGGGGGGGACCGTCGCCAAGGGCTCGGCCGCCGGCGCGGCCTCGGGGGCACGCTCCGCCGGGCGGGGCGGCGACGCGGCCCGCTCGCGGCGGTTCGGGGGGCCGGCCGCCTCGGCCGCCCCGTCCGCCAGCTCTTCCGCCACCGCCGCCGGCTGGAGATCGTCCACCGGCGGCGAGAGCGCGGCCACATGGCGCACGCCCTCGGTGCGCAGGATCTTCTGCACCCCGCGGATCGTCATCCCGTCCTCGTGCAGGAGCTTCTTGATGCCGCCGAGCAGCGCCATGTCCGAGGGCCGGTAGTAGCGCCGGCCCCCGGCGCGCTTCACCGGCCTGATCTGCGAGAACCGGCTCTCCCAGAAGCGCAGCACATGCGCCGGCGTGTCGAGCCACTCGGCGACTTCGCTGATCGTGCGGAAGGCCTCGGGCGACTTCTCCATCGCAGGGCCTGCCCTCAGCGCCGGTTGCCCGCCGCCACCCTGTCCTTCATCAGGTGCGAGGGCCGGAAGGTCAGCACCCGGCGCGGCTGGATCGGCACCTCCTCGCCCGTCTTGGGGTTGCGGCCCACCCTTGCACCCTTCTCTCGGACCGAGAACGTGCCGAAGGAGGAAATCTTCACCGTCTCGCCCGCGGCCAGCGCATCGCAGATGTGCTTGAGCACGCTTTCCACCAGCTGAGCGGATTCGTTGCGCGACAGCCCGACCTCGCGGAACACCGCCTCGGACAGGTCCATTCTCGTCAGCGTCCGGTCACCCATTTCGACCCCCCGGTTTCCGGAAAGCATGGGCGCTAAGGATTTCCGAGTCAATATCAACGGCTTGGCGCGCCTTCCTGCGAGCGCCGCCGCGCCGGCGCGCAGCTTACCAGCGCAGGACGACCGCCCCCCAGGCCAGCCCGCCGCCGATCGCCTCGGTGACGAGCAGGTCGCCCTCGCGGATCTGGCCGCGCGCCTTGCCGACCGAGAGCGCCAGCGGGATCGAGGCGGCCGAGGTGTTGCCGTGGTCCTGCACCGTGACGACCACGCGGTCCATCGGCACCTGCATGCGCTGCGAGGTGGCGGCGATGATCCTCAGGTTGGCCTGGTGCGGCACGATCCAGTCCACGTCGGCGCTGGTCAGCCCCGCCTTGTCGAGCGCGGCATGCGCGGTCTGCGCGAGCTTCTCCACGGCGTGCCGGAACACCTCCCGTCCCTCCATCCTGAGGTGCCCCGTGGCGCCGGTCGAGACGCCGCCATCGACGTAGAGGATGCTGCGGAAGCGCCCGTCCGAATGCAGGTCGAAGGCCAGGATGCCGCGGTCCTCCGGCGTGCCGGCGCCCTCGGCCGCCTCCAGCACCAGCGCGCCGGCGCCGTCGCCGAAGAGCACGCAGGTCGAGCGGTCGGTCCAGTCCATCAGCCGCGAGAAGGTCTCCGCGCCGATCACCATCACCCGCCGCGCCGCGCCCGAGACGATCAGCGCATTCGCCTGCGCCAGGGCGAAGACGAAGCCGGCGCAGACCGCCTGCACGTCGAAGGCGAAGCCGCCGGTCATGCCGAGCGCGGCCTGCACCATCGTCGCCGCCGAGGGGAAGGTGAGGTCGGCGGTGGAGGTCGCCAGGATGATCGCGTCGAGATCGTCCGCCCCCAGCCCGGCATCGGCCAGCGCGGCGCGCGCCGCCGCCACCGCGAGGTCCGAGGTCAGCTCGCCCTCGGCCGCGAAGTGGCGCCGCTCGATCCCGGTGCGCGCGCGGATCCACTCGTCCGAGGTGTCGAGCGTCGCCTCGAACTCGGCGTTCGGCACGACCCGCGCCGGAAGGTAGTGCCCGACGCCCCTGACCACGGCCCGCGTTGTCATGCGTCGTGCCCGCCCGCCTGTTCCTGCCCGGAGGCATCCTCGCCCGGCGCCGGGGCGGATGCAACCCGCGCCGCCAGCCGCTCGGCAAAACCCGACCGCGCCAGCCGCACCGCAAGCTCCAGCGCCGCGGCCACGCCCGTCGCATCGGCCGAGCCGTGCGACTTGACGACCGTGCCGTTCAGCCCGAGGAACACGCCCCCGTTCTGCCGGCGCGGGTCGATCCGCCGCTGAAGCCGCTTCAGCGAGGTCAGCGCCAGGAGCGCCGCGATCCGGCTGAGCGGCGTCGCGCGGAACGCCTCGCCCAGGAACTCCCGGATCAGCGTCGCGGTGCCCTCGCCGGTCTTCAGCGCGACGTTGCCGGTGAAGCCGTCGGTCACGATCACGTCGCAGCGCGCCGAGGGGATGTCGGAGCCCTCGACGAAGCCGACATAGGCGAATCCGCCCACCCTGGCGGCCTCGGGCATCAGCTCGTGCGCGGCCCTGAGCTCGGGGCGGCCCTTGTTCTCCTCGACCCCGACGTTGAGCAGCCCGACCCGGGGCACGGCCAGGCCCAGGCCGTTGCGGGCATAGGAGGCGCCCATCAGCGCATACTGGACGAGGTCGGCCGCGTCGGCGCGCACGTCGGCGCCCACGTCGAGCATCACGTTGAAGCCGCCGGGATTGCGCGAGGGCCAGAAGCAGGCGATCGCCGGGCGGTTCACCCCCTCGAGCTTGCGCAGCCGCATCATCGAGAGCAGCATCAGCGCCCCGGTGTTGCCGCAGCTCACCACGACGCTGGCCGCCCCCTCGCGAACCGCGTCGATGGCCGACCACATCGAGGTGCCCTGGCCGTTGCGCATCACCTGGCTCGGCTTGTCGGCCATGCTGACCACGCCCTCGGCGTGCCGCACCTCGACCCGCCCGGCGAGCCCCTTGCGGCGCGCCACCAGCCGGTCGAGCTCCTCCTTCGGCCCGTGCAGCAGGAAGCGCACGTCGGGATGCGCCTGGGCACAGTAGGAAAGCCCCGTGACCACCGCCACGGGGCCCCGGTCGCCGCCCATCGCGTCGACCGAAATCACGACCGGCGCCGCCGGTTCAGCCCGCGTGTCGCCCCTGTGGGTCATCTGCCGCCGGCCGCGACGCCCGGAGCACGGGCCCTAGGCCGCGTCTTCGTCGAGGTCGATCTCCTGGGCGCGGGCGACGACCTCGCGGTTGTCGTAGTGGCCGCAGGAGGGGCACACGTGATGCGGGCGCTTCAGCTCCCCGCAGCTCGGGCACTCGTTGGGATTCGCCGCCACGAGCGCGTCGTGGGCGCGGCGCATGTTCCGCTTGGAGCGGGTCTTGCGGTTCTGTTGAACGGCCATCGTCGGTCCTCAGGTCTTGTCAGGGCCGAGCCGGCCCGCGGTCAGTCAGGCAGTCCGGCACGTCTTACGCCGCCCGGGACGCGCCTGTCCAACCCGTCTTGCGAACGAGGCGCGGAACATACCGGGATTCGCTTCGAGCGCAAGGGGGTTCCGGCGGCTGCCGGGGCCGCGGGCAGGCCGGCGGCGCGCCGCCGACGGGCCGCGCCCGTCCGGGCGAGGGCCGGGCGCGGGGCGGACTCAGGGCGCATCCTTCTTCAGCTGCGCAAGGGCCGCGAACGGATTGCCCTGCGCCTCGAACGGGGCCGCCCCCGGCGGCGCGGCGGTGGCGGTGCCGATCTCCACCCCCGCGGCGCGCGGGAAGTCGGGCAGGGCAAGCGCCAGCGCCTCGGCCATCACCACCGCGGGGTCGATCGCGCCGCCGAGCGGCTCGGCGCTGTCGTCCTCGGGCATCTCGGTCTCGCTGCCCGGCTCGGGCTCCGGCCAGTCGGCGAGGTAGCGGCGCACGACCGCCTCGTCGATCCGCGTCACCACCGGTTCGAGCGTGACGACGCAGGGCTGCACCACCGTCGCGCCAAGCGTCGCCTCCAGCCGCCAGTCCCGCCGCCCCTCGGGCCGCAGCTCGCCGGCAAAGCGCAGCTTGCGGATCTCGCTCGCGCCCAGAACGCGGGCAAGCGCCGCGCGCTCGGCGGCATCGGGCTCCAGCGCGAAGGCGTGGGCCACCCGGCGGGCGAGGTCGCTCGTGCGGAAGATGCGGGGCTCGGGCATCGGCGTCGCTCCCTCGGGGCGCGCGCACAGGCCGGCGCGGCCCCCGCGCGGCGCATCCTTCCTTGAAGGCCGCCGCGATTTTCTCTAATCGGATTAAGTGGGGCGGCGCGACGAGGCAAGAGGGCAGCATGGGTCGGATCAGGCACTGGGGAGCGGGAACGCTCGCCGCGCTGGCGCTCGCCGTGCTCGGCGCCTGCGCCCCGATCGTCCGCAACCACGGCTACGTCCCGACCGAGGCCGACCTCGAGCTCCTCACCGTCGGCGTCGATACCCGCGAGACGGTCGCCGCCGCGGTCGGCATACCCTCGGCCGGCGGGGTGATCTCCGACGGCGGCTACTACTACGTGCGCAGCCGCTGGGAGACGCGCGGCCCCTTCGCCCCGCGCGAGGTGGATCGCCAGCTCGTTGCCATCAGCTTCGACGAGAACGGCGTGGTGGAGAACATCGAGCGCTTCACCCTGGCCGACGGTCGCGTCGTGCCGCTGTCGCGGCGCGTGACCGAGACGAACATCCGCAACATTTCCTTCCTCAGCCAGCTGCTGCGCAACTTCGGCCGCATCCGGCTTGACGAGGAACGCCTCTGACGCCGCCGCCCGGCCGGCGCCGCCCGCCGCGGCGGGGGCGGGGCGGCGGAGGGGCAGGGCGGTCAGCCGCCGCCGGGCTCCGCCTCGGGCTCGAAGGTCAGCGCCACGCCGTTGATGCAGTAGCGCAGCCCCGTCGGCTGCGGACCGTCGGGGAAGACGTGGCCGAGGTGCGCGTCGCAGCGGTTGCAGTGCACCTCGGTGCGGCGCATGAACCAGCTTGTGTCCTCGCTCTCGCCCACCATCTCGGGGTCGAGCGGCCGCCAGAACGAGGGCCAGCCGGTGCCCGAGTCGTACTTGTGCGCCTGGTCGAACAGCGCCGCCCCGCAGCAGACGCAGCGGAAGGTGCCGGGCACCTTGGGGAAGTCGTCGTGGGAGAAGGCGCGTTCCGTCCCGTGCCGGCGCGTCACCTTGTAGGCCAGGTCCGACAGCTGCGCCCGCCATTCGGCATCCGATTTCACCACCTTCCCGATCATCCGCATCCCTTCCGCGTATCCTTCCCGTCACCGGCCCGTCACGGCGCCGTCGCGTCTTGTGGATAAGCCGGGCCGCAAGCATAGTTAGGCGGCCCCGCCGGGGCCGCCAAGGTCCGGGGGGCGCACGAGGATGCTGACGCTTTCAAGAGGCCGTTATCGCGCGCGCGAGGCCGAGGGTCCAGAGGACGTGGCCCGCGCGCAGCGGCTGCGCCACCTCGCCTTCCGCGCGGCCCGCGGTCGGGGCGGCGAGGGGCTGGACGCCGATGCCTTCGATGCCGTCTGCACCCATGTCCTCGTCGAGGAGGAACGCACCGGCACGCTCGTCTGCTGCTTCCGCCTGCTGCCGCTCGGCGGCGGCTCGGAGATCGGGCGCAGCTACGCCGCGCAGCACTACGACCTCTCGGCGCTCGCGCGGTTCGAGGGCCGGATGGTCGAGATGGGCCGCTTCTGCCTGCATCCCGACTGGCACGACCCCGACATCCTGCGCGTCGCCTGGGGCGCGATGACGGCTTATGTCGACCGCGAGGGGGTGGAGCTGCTGTTCGGCTGCTCCTCCTTCCTCGGCACCGAGGCCGAGGCGCACATGGACGCCTTCGCGCTGCTGCGCGCGCGCCATCTCGCGCCGCGGCGCTGGTGGCCCAGGGTGAAGGCGCCCGAGGTGTTCCGCTACGCCCGGCGCCTGGCCGGCCGCACGCCCGACCTCGCCCGCGCCATGAAGGCGATGCCGCCGCTGCTGCGCACCTACCTCGCGATGGGTGGCTGGGTCAGCGACCACGCGGTGGTCGACCGCGACCTCGGCACCATGCATGTCTTCACCGGGGTGGAGATCGCCAAGGTGCCGCCCGCGCGCGCCCGCCTGCTCCGGGCGGTCGCGGGCTAGGGTCCAGACTCATAGACTGTCAAAGCCAGAACATGACGGTAGCGGCGAGGGCGACGGCGGAGAGGAAGACCTTCGGGCACCTGTCGTAGCGGGTGGCGATGCGGCGCCAGTCCTTGAGCCTGGCGAACATGATCTCGATCCGTTTGCGGCGACGATAGCGCCGCCTGTCGTGGCGGACGGCCTTGCCGCGCGACTTCCGGCCGGGGATGCAGGGCTTTATCCCCTTGTCTTTCAACGCCTCCCTGAACCAGTCGGCCCTCGCCGGTTCGTTCGAACCGGTGGCACTCACCGGCTCGATGGCCGCGGTCTGCGATCAGCCATTCGGCACCTGGCAAGCTGCCAAGAAGGGCCGCCGCGCCCAGGTAGCCGCTGACCTGGCCTGCGGTCGTGAAGACCTTCAGGGGCCGTCCCTTGGCGTCGGTGACGGCATGCAGCTTGGTGTTCAGCCCGCCCTTCGTGCGCCCGATCAGGCGCCCGCGC